>NZ_LLKS01000020.1:0-26155 GCF_001414205.1 Geobacillus sp. Sah69
GTCCTTTGTGACGCTGTTTGTGGCGTATTTCAACTTCCTGCGCCCGCATAGCGCACTCGAAGGCCGGGTCCCGGTCGTCATCCCGGAACTGGCGGATCTTCCGCATATGCCGGCCCGGTGGACGAAGCTCATCGCCATGGCACAAGCGTTTCTCCAACAAGAGGCGGCCTGACTTTTTTGTCCGCCGGAGCCCGTTGAACAGAACTCCTGCCGGATTCGGCGAAGCGAACCCTTGACCAACCGAACACCGCCAAAGGTAAAATTCGGTCATGGCAAGGGCGGCTTTCCTATTGCCTTCTTTTTGTCCCCGTCGCCCTTGACGACTCTTTCCCACCTTTGGCGGGTGTTGGTCAAGGGCGAATCCGGCCCTCCGCATGCCCCACGATGCTCAATGGTATGATCTGTGTGGAGTTTTCATAGAACTTTTGACGCTACCGGCCAAAAAGTGATTGTACACAAATCGGCAGCACCCAATCGTCTCGTTGAGGAGTTTTGCCTGTGTTCGGGTGGGATACAGCCGAAAGCGATAGGCTTTGTGCATAGCCCTCCCTCCTCAAAAAGAACGTTTGTTCTATTTACATCCATTGTATACTTTTTGCCCATTGGGGGCAATAGGGAGATTCGCAAAGGAAGCCCGGATTCATCCCGACTTACATTTACGGGTAAAAGCGAGATTTTCTCGGCGGAAGATGATCACAAATAAGCAGGCGGCTTCACGCGAACACCGTCGTGAACAACCGCCTGCTTTCTTCACGATTGCAACATGGAAAACACTTGCTCAACATCCTTATCCCCGCGCCCCGACAAATTCACAATGATGATTTGGTCTTTGCTTAACGTCGGCGCAAGCTTGATAGCGTACGCCACTGCATGGGCGCTCTCGAGAGCTGGGATGATTCCTTCTGTTTTAGACAGCAGTTGAAACGCCTCAAGCACTTCTTCGTTCGTGACCGTATAATACTCAGCCCGCCCGGACACTTTCAAGTAGCTATGTTCCGGACCAATGCCCGGGTAATCAAGCCCGGCGGCAATCGAGTATGTCGGCTGCGGGTTTCCATTTTCATCAAGGAGCACCAAACACTTGAATCCATGCAACACGGCCGGAACGCCCTTCGTTAGCGTCGCTGCCTTCTCCGGCTCGACACCGATGAGCCGCACGCTCGGTTCATCCAAGTAGTGGGCGAACGCCCCGATGGCGTTGCTTCCCCCGCCGACGCAGGCCACTACCGCATCCGGAAGACGTCCTTCCTTCTCTACAATCTGCCGCTTGCTCTCTTCGCTAATAACCGACTGAAAATGTTTCACCATCGACGGGTACGGATGCGGACCAACCGCCGAACCAAGCAAGTAAAATGTAGTCTTATAGTTTTGCACAAGATCGTTCAGCGCCTCGTCCACGGCATCCTTCAATCGTCCTTGACCTTTCGAGACCGACACGACTTTCGCCCCTAACAGCTCCATGCGGAACACATTGAGCGCCTGGCGCTTCGTATCTTCTTCTCCCATATAAATGGTACAATCGATGCCAAACATGGCGCATGCGGTAGCGGTCGCCACCCCGTGCTGGCCTGCGCCTGTCTCCGCAATGACCCGCTTCGCGCCCATCCGCTTCGCCAATAAAATTTGCCCAATCACGTTGTTGATTTTATGCGAACCGGTATGGTTTAAATCCTCACGTTTCAAATAAATCTTCGCCCCGCCGAGCCGCTCCGTCAACCGCGCCGCAAACGTCAGCGGACTCTCACGGCCGACATACTCCCGCAAATAGGTTCGAAACTCCTCATTGAATTCCGGGTCATCTTTATATTTCAGAAACTGCTCTTCCAAATAGTCAAGCACTTCCTGCAGTTCAGGCGGAACAAAGCTGCCACCAAACTCACCAAAATACCCTCTTCTTTCCTGCACTACGCTCATCGCTCATCTCTCCTCTGCTTTCTAAAAGTCGTAACAGTAACAGAATAGACTGTTTTGACAGGCAAGTCAATCAATAATTTTTACTTTTTGAAACATTAAAAAAGGAGCGGCCCACCGCACAACTAGACGCCAAGCATTCACTGCTAGTGCGGTGAGCATGTGCTGCTGCAAAGCCATCGTGCAGCCGCACCCTCACAGCTTCCTACTTCGGATATTCACCAACCAGAGCAGGCAGTTCGGCTTATAAAACCCCAAGCTGCTCATCGCGCAGATCGGTAATAAACATATGTCCTGGGGCATGCGTAATCATGATATCCGGCTTTACTTCCATAGCAACCGCTTGGGGGGTGACCCCACAGGCCCAAAATACCGGGGTTTCCTCCTCACGGATGGTGACCGGATCCCCAAAATCAGGCTTATAAATATCATGAATCCCTATAAGTTTCGGGTCGCCAATATGAATAGGGGCACCATGAACAGACGGGAAGCGGCTCGTGACTTGAACCGCCCTGACAACATCCTTATGGGGAATCGGGCGCATGCTTACAACCACTTGCTCGAATCTGATGCCCGACAGTATTTTCTTGCAATCACCGTAAACTACCATAAAAAAGAGAAGAGTTCTCTCATCCCCCCTTCCTTTCAAAATACACATGCAACCGATACTCGCAAATCTCTTTTGTCCAGTTGTACAATATTTCTTCGTGTTCGCGCGCAATGGAAAACTGGAGCGCAAACACGTTGTTTTCAAAGGAAATCAGCCCCCTTGAACTGCCGCTCCATTTCGTCATTGGCATGCGGGCGATCAGTTTGCTTACCTTCTCCTCGTCGTACTGCCAAAGGCGTTTCGTTTCCCCATCGGAAAAATCGATGCGCTTTCGGTATTCTTTCTCCATTAAATACCGATGGAAAAACGGGGCAGCCTCCTGCGGTGTAATTGGTTGATGCCAGCCCGACGGCCCGCGCTCAAGCATGGCTTTTAGGACAACCATTTTGTAGCTTTTTGACATCACCGTACGTTCCACTTCAACAAGCCACGGTTCGTATTTTCGGAACACGTCCTTTTCTAGATCGGACAACTCGTCTGCCCAATATAAAAACCCGACGTAAGATCCGAACTCTGATTTATACTCCGCCGCTTCGCTCCGACCATGAAGATGCAGTTCCAAATAAGTCGGCCGTCTGCCAAGCTCCTGTTTCAACTGCCGATAATCGGCAAGCAGCCGCTCTTTGCGCGGCTGGCGTTTTTTCTGCATCTCCTCGAGAAGATGGATGGCTTGAACATCGAGATGCAGTTCGCACGTTTCCGGAACCGTTGGCATAACAGGTTCCCGTGCCTTTTTCTTCGTTTCGCCCCGCTGTGTATCGAACAGGCGCAATTTGACATCCGCATTCCGATAGTTTCCGATTAAATCAATAATCACGCAATAGTCCTTGCCTTCGTACAGCCGCAGCCCGCGCCCGACTTGTTGGGTGAAGACGGTTAACGATTCTGTCGGCCGCACAAACAAAAGTGTATCGACAGAAGGAATATCAACCCCTTCATTGAACAAGTCGACGGTGAAAATGGCGTCCAGTTCACGGCGTTCCAACATGGCAATGGCCTGCTTGCGCGAAATAGACCTCTGTTTTGAGTGAAGGCTGACGGTTCGATAGCCATGGCGTTGGAAATACTTGGACAAAAAATCGGCTTGCCGAACGGATGAACAAAAGACAAGTGTTCTCGTTTTCTTATACTGCTCCCACGCTCGCAAAATTTTCTCCGCCACCTCCTCGCGAAGCTGCGCTTGGAGCAGTTGTTCCTCATCATAGCGGTTGCCGAGCCATTTGATTTGCGAATAGTCTATGTCATCGTAGATTCCGTAATAACGGAAGGGAGCCAACCAACCGCGCCGCACCGCTTCGATAAAATCAATGCGGTACGCGACATTGCCGTCGCAAAGAGCGTATACGTCTTTATTGTCATTCCGGTCCGGGGTAGCCGTAATGCCGAGTAAAAATCTTGGGCGGAAATAGCGGAGAACCCGCTCATACGAAGAGGCCGCCGCATGGTGGAATTCGTCCACAACGATCAAGTCAAATGAATCCGGCTGGAATGCATGCAAATGTTTTTTCATGCTTAATGTAAAGATCGAAGCAAACACCATGTCGGCATTTCCTTCTTTTTGATTGCCATCGTACAGCCCTCCCGTCCGGTCAGGCATCACGCGCTCAAACGACCGCTTGGCTTGGCGGAGAATTTCTTCGCGGTGGGCGATAAACAGCACCCGTGAAAAACGGCGGGCAAAAAAGGCGGCCAAGTATGTCTTTCCGAGCCCGGTCGCCATGACAACCATCGCTTTGTCATACCCTTCTTCATAGGTGGCTTCCAGACGTTGAAGTGCCTCCACCTGGGCGAAGCGGGGCTGAATCGTTCCATACGGCGCCGCTGTCTCGCGGACAAAATCGGGAGACTCGTCGCTCACCTCTATTTCTTTCTGCTCCGCCGGGAGCATCAGTTCGATTTCTTCTGCTTCAACCCATGTACGCGCCAAGTTCGGGTGGCGCTGATGGTAATCTTGGCATTGTTTTTCATAATCAGCGATCGTTTCGACATTGACCGGCACGGTTTCCGGGGCGTAAAACAGCTTTAAAAACTGCTCCATCGCTTCCGCAAATACCCCTTCATCAACGCTCTTATCCAGCCCAAGGTTCCATTCGACCCCGTCAGTGAGCGCCGAGCGGGACAAGTTGGAGGAACCAACAATAAAATAGCCGCCTTCTGCATCTTCGAACAAATACGCCTTCGGATGGAACGAAACTCCCTCACTCCGATACAAACGCACCTCAATGTCCGGGTGAATCGAAATCAATTCACGCAACGCTTCCGGTTGAGTGACAAACAAGTAGTCACCGACGCAAACTTTTATATCTGCCCCCCGCTCCGCAGCCGCCTTTAGGCCGCCGTTTAGGAGGCGCACCCCGGACTTCATCGCAAACGATGTCAATATGTATATGGTTGACGAGCGGCTTATCTGTTCCTGCAGCTTATCGAGGAGATACCTGGAAATTAACTCCACCTTACTCATCATGGACCTCAATCAAGAAAATTTTCTCCTGGAAGCCGCCGCGTTTCACTGCCTTTTCCGCCCGGATTTGTTCGACTTGTTCGATCGAAGCGCCGTGGCATTTGGCCAAAGCATGAATAATTTCCAACACATCCGCCAACTCTTCAAGAGCGGCCTCGTCCGTTTCTGCTTGGACGTATTCTTCAAGTTCTTCAAACGCTTTTTTCTGCAGTTCTTTCCGATACTCTTCATCGCCAAGTATGCGAGTTGTGAATGTTTTCCCTGCTTGTTCGATAATGGCTGGGATGCGGTCGCGGACGAGTTTGTTGTAAATCATAATCCTTGCCCCTTTTTGAATATTAATAATCTTCAAATCCACGTAAATATTTTTTTAGTTTGTTTAAAGCCTTTCCTTCAATTTGTCGAACTCTTTCTCGAGTAATACCCATTTTTCTCCCTACTTCTTCTAAGGTTTTATTATGATCATCCTCTAAACCAAATCTCTCTATAATGACATGCCTTTCTCTCTCCGTCAATCTATCTAACGATGCAAAAATTTTCTCCCGTACTTCTGAACGAGATGCAAGTTCTGATGGATCTTCTAGCTCTTTGTTGTAAGATTCATAAGCATGCTCCACATGATTAGGGATAAAGTCTATGAGTTCCTCTTCACCGTCTTCAACAGGAGAATGGAGCGAAGCCATATGAAGGTAACGCTTGTCAATGGCTTTTAACTCATAATATTTTTCCTTTGACATATCAAGTTCTCGACAAATCCAATCAACATTAATCTTTCGGAACAGCTTGTACGACTCGTTTTCCTTGGCAAAAACCTTACGAATTTTCTCGAACGTATGAACCGGAACTCGAACAGTGAATCCACCGTTAATAATAGCTCTCAATATCGCTTGACGAATCCACCAAACAGCATAAGTCGACAGACGAGTATTAGACTTTATGTCAAATCGATGAATAGCCTTTATGAGACCAAGTGTTCCTTCAGCAATCAAGTCCTCTTCGCTCAGTTTATGATTTACATACTTTGAATAATACATGGCCATTTTTCTTACTAACCCTATATTTTTCTCAATTAATTCCTCCAACAAGCCTTCTTTGTCTGTCGAGCAATCGTGAAGCTGTCTTAGCAACTCTATATTTCCGTTGTATTTTGGATCCGTTTCCTGAATATCTACTGTGGCTAAAAACTCGTTAATATCAAAGTCATCATCCTCAATTATTTTTTCTTCCCACTCCATTTTACACCATCTTCTTTACTGTTTAATTCTTTTTGCCTAAAAGGGAAAATAATCACTTAAAAATTTCGCAATTGTATTTGATTTGCTTACATTCACTATATTAATATTTAAATGATGATTTGAAAATACATGTGTGATGAAAGGAGCGACAAAGTTGCAGCCGACATTTACAACCGTCCTTAACCAACACTTGAATAACATGGGAAAACCTCAATCAAAAAGCAAATTGCTGGTTTTTATCGGATTCGATAAACAGTCGCTAAGTTATATGCCCTCACACGTAAAAAAGTTATTAAGCATCGACCTTGAAACGAGTTTGAATACATTGATACAATCTAAACCCTCGCTCGTTCAGGAACTTATCTTGAATACTACTAGTTGCGAGAAGCATATATACTGGTGTACATATGAGGAATTTCTAATAATTGGTTCTGATATAATATCTTTGTACTTTGACCACTACCTTTTACAAAATAACGTGTACCATCGGAAGTTTCCCTTGATCTATCAAATAGATGAATTAGAAGAGATATATAGAGGTTTTTTTGCTAATGATGAATACTCTTCTGAAGAGTTTGCCCATCCTCTTTTGAATGATTTGTTAAATATGTACGGGGACATCAAAAAAATTAACAATCGATTCTACGTTTCTTATACCCTTTATGAAAATGGAATTGACTTCTTTCCAAGTCAATCCGGCTCTATCGCTCTTCACCGGTCTATAAGCAACCAGCCACTGATTGAGTTAACAGAGGAAGAAGATCAATTTCTAGAATTTACTGAAAAATTAATGTCGGGGCAGATTAAACAGTCAAAAATATATATTTCCTACAATGGAGATATCAATCTCTTTCCAAATAACTATCCTGCCCGTTTAAGCGTTCTGCAATTTTTGTTTCCCGATATTGAGTTTATACTCTCTCCAAAAATTCTTGATCCAAGGGAGGAAATTTACGATGATGATTATATTAGCATACTAAAAAAATATTGGGGATTCTCCTCATTTCGGCCTTTAAAAATGTACAAAAATATCAATGATGTTTCTTCAAAAGAGACAGTCTCCATTTCTCAAGGGCAAATTATTGATGATATTGTGAAACAAGCTGAAAATGCTCAAAAAGGCCTCCTGTTTCGAGATATATTTGTAACCTCTCCTACCGGAGCGGGAAAATCTATTATGTTCCAAATTCCTGCAATTTACCTGGCAGAAAAATATGGGCTAATGACGATCGTTATTTCACCATTAATCGGCTTGATGAGAGATCAAGTTTACAGCTTGCAAGAAAGGAATGTTGAAATTTCTGCAACCATCAATTCTGAAATCACCCCTTTGGAAAAAGCGGAGATCATTCAAAAAATTAAAGATTGTCAAGTATCTATCTTATATATTTCCCCAGAAACGTTGTTAAGCCGATCAGATATTAAACAATTGATTGGCGACCGACAAATCGGCCTATTTGTGATCGATGAAGCCCATATTGTCACAACTTGGGGAAAAGCGTTTCGCTCGGACTACTGGTATTTGGGGAGTTATTTGCAAAAAATTAGAAAAGAAAACAGATTCCCTGTAGCTACGTTCACTGCTACTGCCATCTATGGCGGCATCGAGGACATGTACGGGGAAACAAGGGACAGTTTAAATATGATCAATCCAATTAGCTACTTTGGTTATATAAAGCGTGATGATTTGGCCGTCAATATCCAAAAGGCAAGAATAGAAGAGGACTCTTTCGGAGAATATCTTTCACTCAAATATTCATTACTCTTAAAAAGACTTTCCCATTTTCTAGACAAAAAGCAAAAAACACTTGTGTACTTTCCTATGATTCGCTACATTCGCGATTTTATAGAGTTTGTAAAATCTAAAGGGACAAAAGAGATGCAAGAACAGATTGTAAAATATTACGGCTCAATGACCAAAGAGGAGAAAACAGAGAGTTTTCTTAAATTCCGCAATGGCGACTCATTAATCATGCTGGCTACTAAGGCGTTCGGAATGGGGATTGATATACCTGATATTTATAATGTTCTGCACTTCGCCCCCACGGGCAATGTATGTGATTACATTCAGGAAATCGGAAGGGCCGCCCGACAATTAGAGAGAGGCCGAGCTTTTTTCGATTATTTTAGCCGGGACTTCGTTCACGTCAATCGATTGCACGGCATTTCTACGATAAAAAAGCATCAACTAATACAAGTTATTGAAAAGATTGTGAGAATTATTGAACAATCCGCCAAAGAGGGGAAGTTTTCCAGAAACCTATTGGTTAACGCAGAAGAGTTTAGATACATCTTTGAAAGAAGAACAAGAAGCGATCAAGATGAAGATATAGACAATAAATTAAAAACTGCATTGTTGATTATTGAAAAAGATTTTATTAACAAGCTCGGATACTCTCCAATAGTGGCAAGGCCCAGAAACCTATTTACAAACGAATATTTTATCGTAGACCGTGGATACGAGGAAATTCTCCAATCAGAATACTGCTCTTATTTTCAAATAGTCGGAGCTTATAGCAACAACCAAAATAACATTTACGGTAATGTTTATACATGTGATATGAAAAAATTATGGGAAAGTCAATATAATCACTTATCGTTCGCTCAATTTAAACATCATTTTCATCATCAAACTCTTGATTTGCCTTTTATCAAATATCTTCAACCCGTTTTGCAATTAAAGTTGGAAATTAAAGCCGAGAATCTTTATGATTTTCTTTCCAAAGCTGAAAGTGATATAAACCAAATCGCTGATTTGTTTGGACAGTTCGTCCATACCAGACGTTCTTTTGATATTTCATCTCTTTCGCGATTGCTTCAAAAAACGTTTCGGAAGAGCCCTTATTATTGTGACAGCCTAGCTTCAATTTTACTGCAAAGTGCAGAAGGCTATAATCGGCTGTTAAAGGAGACAAAAAATTTTCACACTAATTTTATAAATTTTTACGAGGATAGAAATACCTATACAATTACAAGTGGATTTTTTGAATTTACTGATTGGCTTAAAAACGATATAAAAAACCTATTTAACAAAGATTTTATCAAGCAACACAGCAAATCATTGTTTGAGAGATTTATTGCAAGAAGCAACAGAAATCATTTGGAAAAAACATTTATCCTATTAGGGGTATTAGAATCACTCGGCTTATTGGTATATAAAATATGCGGGGGAGACAATCCGGAAATTTATATACGCGTAAACTCTAAATTGCAACTCGATCGTGTTATAAGCCAACCAACAAGGTATACAAATAATATTCTCGAAAATGTGTACAAACGGCACCAAATATCGGTCGCAATGCTCACTTTCCTGTTTGAAAACGAGGTTCGGTCCGACGAGTTTTGGGAGTACATTGAAGATTACTTCTTAGGAAGGATACCAAATGAAGTGCTGGCACGAATAAACTAATCCTTATCGCGGCAACTGCTAAAGGCTTCTGTATGGTAGTTGCCGCCCCCTCCCTACATACTCCCCCTCCCGCGTGTCATAATAAAAATCGACATGATTTTTGAAAAATCGATATCATTCGACCCGAGTTCGACAGTCACTAGGCAAACAAAATGCCTCTCGCCCCTTGATACAAAAGGGATCGGAGGCATTTGGGCACACTTCGGGCGTGTATCTAGGTGCGAGGGTGGATGCCTAGAATCTTTGGAGGAGGTTCCAGCCCTAGAACCGCAAGGAATAGCGCTTGTTTGGCCGTCAGTTCGGTTCGTTGATAAAGGTCGCCGTTTTTTGAAGAAAAATGTCCAAGCATGAGACGCTCGCATTCGTCTCTTACTTTCGGCCACGATTCATGAGTTCGGATCTCCACGATCCGAACCAGCAAGAGAGCCAGCCAACTGAGCAGCACATGCGCCCGGATACGGTCTTCCAAGCGATGATACATGGGGCGCAGCTCGAGTGTTGATTTCAACGTCCGAAAGGCCTGCTCGATATCCACCAGTTGCTTATACCCGAGCGCGACATCCTCGGCAGACAAGGTGTCATCGGAGGTTCGGATGAGATATTTGCCATCGTACTTTTCCGCTTCACGAACCGCTTGCTTGTCGATGCGAAGCGTTCCATCCTTCAATTGACGCAAGTATTTTCCGTAGGACGGATGGGAACGCAGCCGGCAGGTGGCCTTATGATGAGCTTCATTGGGGAGTTGGCGAAGCCCCTCCAACTCCTCTTTCAGCGATTCGAGCAGCTTTTCCCGTTCCTTGCGTTGGCGTTCGGCTTCGCTGGGATTGTACACGAGAACATAGCGCTGACGCGCTTCTCCGTCGCCCACGATGATTTCTTTGATATGCAAGTTCTCGCGAACTTGTTGGTAGCGCCCGCGACGGTTTAGGGCCTCTTCGACGGCGGCTTTGCCGGACCGCATTTTTTCGCCGACAATGTAGTGTCCCCCGGCCTGTTGCAAGATTCGCAAATTCTCTTCAGACGAAAATCCGCGGTCCATCACGCTGATCACACGCCCAAGCTTCCAGCCAATCAAGTCTTGTTTCACCTGTTTGATGACCGTCATATCCATCGTATTGCCAGGCCATACCCAAGCGCGAATGGGGACTCCTTCCCGGGTAACGGCCAGTCCAATGACGATTTGGACCAAATCGGGACGCTTATCTTTGGAAAACCCCTGCTTTCGAAGCGATTCTCCTTCTGGTGTTTCGGATGGATCCACTTCGAAGTACGACGAAGTCGTATCAAAGTAAATCAAATCGACTTCCAGGTTCAATAAATCGGCCACGGCATGGAACACTTGGCGTTCCAATTCCGGCTGCACAGCCAGCAGCTCATCCATCGCCCGGTACAACTGGTGGCTGGCGACTTGGGGAAGATGAGGGATATGCACGTCTTTCTCCACCCACTCCTCCATCGCCAACTTGCTTGACGGATGAAGGGCACGATTCGCCACCATGGCAAAAATCAGCCGTTCCAACGGAATCTGATGATGTCGGGAGGCAAACAAGGAGTGGAGAATCTCTCCCAATCCCAGTTGTCTCCAGAGCTGATCCAAAAGCCAAGCGCCACCAAGGCGTTTGCTTGATTGAAACTGAAAGTCATCCGACACTTCTCCTGTCAACGTCTCGATTTCCCAAGCCTGCTCAGGAGAAAGGAATCGCGAAATGCTTTTGGCCAGACGCTCCAAGACAGCGCGATCCACCTCGTCTTCGCGCCCAAACGAATAAATCACCTTCGCTTTCGCATATTTGGCCTTCGGATCCCATTCGTTGTGAGCAAGCTGGAGATACGCCACGGTCGTTCCATCTTTGTTTTTGCGTGTTACTCGCCGTATGTACATGCCTATATTATAACCGATATTCAGCTGTTTTAAAAGTTAAAATAAACAAGTCGTGTGCCTATGAAATTCAGTGTTTTTTTCTAGGATCCGCATCGCGAAATCTTTGATATAACAGCATTTTGGCCATTTTCATTTGCCTAAAATGGCCTCAAAACTGTCGAACTCGGGTTCGAGTGTGGAGGATCATATGGAGCGTTTCGTTCTTTGGCTGCTTGTCGCGGTCGGGGCGGGGCTTTTGCTGTTGAGTTTCCGCTTTTTGCCGGCGCGGGATGTATGGGTGTCGTTTTTGCTGAATGCGTATGCAGCGAGTTTTTTCGGTTCGATCGTGGCGGGGGCCGGGCTGCTGGAGTATCCGGTCCGTTTTTTTGCCAGCTATACGGGCAACAGCGTCATTTTTGAATATCTTCTCTATCCGGTTGTCAGTGTGTACGTCTATGCCACCTCGCGCCGGGCGCGCTGGCCGGGTGTGGCGGCGCAATGCGCGGGGTATGCGGCGGTGCTGACAGCCCTTGAGGTTGTCTTTGAACGGTATACGGATTTGATCGAATATCATGGTTGGAAGTGGGAATACTCACTCGTTACAATGTTTCTGTTGACGTTGGCCGTTCGGTTGCTCGCAGGGCGAATGCTGAGACGAAATGAGTGAGCCAGCATGTCTATTTTTGCCCGTTTGGCGCTATACATATAGTATCATGTCCAAAAGGAGGCAAACGGGATGGTGCTGTTTGACATCAAACACCGCCTGTATTATGAAGCCATCAATTCCGCGCGTCCAAAAATGGCGCCGATCCGCCAAGACCGGGCGTGGGGGTATGTCTGGAAGACCGTAAACGGCGAGGCGGTGAAGTTTTGGATCGATTTCCGGCGCGGGCGGTACATGTATTTTGAGTACGGGCGCAAGTGGTACCGGGTCGCGTACTTGCAGGCAAACGGAAAAAAGTCAGGCGATGATGTGTTGGATGGCGCGATGATCGATTTGACGGTGGACGGGCACCGGCTGCTGTTCATGAAAGGGCGCGTAGGCCGCGAGACGGCGCAAGTGGTCTAAAGCAGGTGCGCCTCTTGGCAGGCGTTGGAGGGTCTTTTTCGCGCTTACGCTGAAACGGCGGGCGGCAAGGGATCATTTTCCCTTGCCGCCTTCTTTTTATGCCCACCACATCTCCGGCAGTTCTTCTTTGAACAACACCTTTTTCAAGAGGGCGACGGCCTTTGACAGCCCTTCATCGATCGAAGCGAGCATATCTTCGTGTTCGATTGACAGCACGTAGTCGTAGCCGACGGCGCGCAGGGCGCTGACGATGTCGCGCCACATTTTTTCGCTTTGCCCGTAGCCGACGGTGCGGAACACCCATGAGCGGTCGAGGATTTGGCTGTAATGTTTCGTATCGAGCACGCCGTTTTTGCGGATGTTCGCTTCGTCTAAGTACGTGTCTTTCGCATGGACGTGGAAAATCGCCTTTTCGCGGCCGAGCAGTTTGATCGCCTCAACCGGGTCGATGCCTTGCCAAAGCAAGTGGCTCGGGTCAAAGTTGGCGCCGATCGCTTCACCGACGTGTTCGCGCAGTTTGAGGAGCGTTTCCGGGTTGTAGACGACAAAGCCCGGATGCATTTCAAAGGCGATTTGCGTGATGCCGTGCTCCTTGGCGAACGCGGCTTCTTCGCGCCAGTACGGAATGACGACTTCTTCCCATTGCCATTTTAAAATTTCCAAGTAATCCGGCGGCCAGGAGCATGTGACCCAGTTCGGGTATTTGGCGCCGGGATGGTCGCCCGGGCAGCCGGAGAAGGCGTTGATGACCGGGACTTCGAGCTGCTCGGCGAGCCTGACCGTTTTCCGCCACGTGTCATGTGACTGTTTCGCGAACGTTTTGTCCGGATGAAGCGGGTTGCCATGGCAGCTTAACGCGCTGATGACGAGGCCGCGGTCGGCGACAGCTTTTTTCAGCGCTTTGATGTTTTCCGGCTGATCCAACAGCGCGTCGGGATCGCAATGGGCGTTGCCCGGGTAATTGCCGGTGCCAAGCTCAACGGCTTCGATGCCCATGGCGGCGACTTTGTCCAGCATCTCCTCAAACGGCAGCTGTTGATACAAGACGGTGAATACGCCTACTTTCATTTTGTCATTCTCCCCCTTTTGACGGCGCGCAACGGCCGGACGGCCGCCGCGCCGCGCTGTTGTTGCTTCTCGTCGGATGAGCGGATCGAACGAACTCCCACGCTTATTCCGCCACCCGCACCCATTGTTTCGTGCGATGGCTTTCCAAAATGGCGTCGACGATCCTCATCGTATGGTGGCCGTCGGCGATCGTCGCAAACGGCAGTTCCCCGAGCGCCTCGCCGCGTTGTTTCCGGATGATGGCGCCATAAAAATCACGGAACAAATTTTTCAGCCCGTCCGGCCAGCCTTCTTCATGGCCGCCCGGGTAATGGGCGTAAGCGGCGGCTTGCGGCGACAAAAGCGCCGGGTCGCGGACGATTTCTTCGTTCGGGCCGCTGCGGCGCCCGACCCAGAGGCGGTTCGGGTGCTCTTGGTCCCAGGCGAGCGTCATCTCATCGGCGGCGATTTCAAAATAGAGCCGGTTTTTGCGGCCGGCGCTCACTTGGGAAATCGTAAACGCCCCGTGGGTGCCGTCGTCAAAATGGACGAGCACGCTGCCGCCGTCTTCCGTGTCAATCTGGACGGGCTCGGCGTCTTGAGCATGCCCGGATGCAAACGTGCTCCCTTCCTGCTTCGGCTTGTAGCGGACCGGATGGACAGTGCGCAAGTCGGCGAACACTTCGACGATTTTCTTGCCGAGCACGTATTGCACCGTGTCGCACCAATGCGAACCGATGTCGGCGATGGCGCGCGACGGGCCGTTTTGCGCCGGGTCGAGCCGCCAGTTGTAGTCCGTGTCATACAAGAGCCAGTCTTGCACATAGCCGCCGTACACGAAATGAACGCGCTTCGCCTCACGGGCGAGCCGCTCTTTCGCCTCGACAACGAGCGGGTAGTGACGGTAGTTGAAGCAGACCGCGCTAAGGCTTTCGCTTTGTGCAGCGAGCCGCTTTAATTCCGCCGACTGTTCGCTGTCCATGGCGAGTGGCTTCTCCGACAACAAATGTTTCCCTGCCTCGAGCGCGGCCTTGTTGATCGGGAAATGGAGGACGTTGCGCGTGCAGTTGTGCACGGCTTCGACGTCCGGGTCGTCAATTAAAGCGCGGTAGTCGCCGTACGCTTTCGGAATCCCGAATCGGCGAGCGGCTTCCTCCGCTTTTTCTTGGCTGCTTGAGGCGATGGCGACGATGTTCACAAACGGCAGGCGGCGGAGCGCCTCAATATGGGAAGAAGCGGAAAAGCCGGTGCCGATAATACCGACATTGATCGGTTTCACTGCGTCACTCCTCCTTGTTTCGCTTTGATCGGCTCAAGCGGCTTGACATTGCCAAAGACGATTTCCCCGCGGTTGACCGGCGCGGCCCAGCGGACGGCGTTAGCGATCACTTTCAGCACATCCGGGTGATGGTACGTCGGATACGTTTCATGGCCGGGGCGGAAGTAGAAAATTTTCCCTTTCCCGCGCGTGAACGTGCAGCCGCTGCGGAACACTTCTCCGCCTTCAAACCAGCTGATGAAAATCGTTTCGTCCGGCTCTGGGATGTCGAAAAACTCGCCGTACATTTCTTCCTGCTCAAGCTCGATGTACGATCCGATTCCTTCCACGATCGGATGGCCCGGGGCGACGACCCAGAGACGCTCTTTTTCATCGGCTTCGCGCCATTTCAAATTGCATGTCGTCCCCATCAGCTTTTTGAAAATTTTCGAGAAATGGCCGGAGTGAAGGACAATGAGCCCCATTCCTTCCAGCACGCGGCGGTGGACGCGTTCGACAACCTCATCTTTCACTTCATCATGGGCGATATGCCCCCACCAGACGAGGACGTCGCACCGGTCGAGCACCTCGTCGGTCAAGCCGTGCTCCGGTTCGTCCAAGACAGCGGTCGCGGCGTCAAACCCTGCTTCGGCTAGGTAGTTCGCGATGACGGTATGCATTCCTTCCGGATAAATCGCTCTTACCTGTTCATCTTTCTTTTCATGGCGAAATTCGTTCCAGACGACAACGCGGATGGGTGTGGTCATTCATTGATCCCCCTTGGTTCTTTCGGCCTGCCTGTATGCGGCTAGGCCGAGTGTTTTTTGGAATGTTTCCCCATGTTCGCGACTCGTTGGGACGCCAGTGCGATTCATGGAGCGTTTCTCACCATTCGATGCGAACTTGCCGCCCTTTTTCGGACGATTCGTAAATCGCTTCTAACACTTTGGCGATCGTAAGCCCTTGTTCCGCCGTGCAAAGCGGTGCCGTCTCCTCCGTGATGCTCGTGACAAAGTGGTCAAGGAGCGCCACCCGTTCGCCCTGGTCCTCAAAATGGAGCGTGACATCGGCCGGAACGCCGTGTTCGTTGCGGAACCATTTCACTTCTTGGCGGTTGCCGGCGATGTTCCACTCCCAGCGCACGCCGCCTTCCGTGCCAAGAAATTCGACATATGCCCGCTCTTCTTCAATGTGCGACGCCCAGCTCGTCTCCAGCAGCACCGTCGCGTCGTTTTCGAGCTGGATGAACGCCGCGGCGAAATCTTCGACCGTATAGGCGGCATCAGGCGAAAACGTCGTTCCCGGCCATGCCCCTTGGCGGCGCGGGCCGAACTTCGCGTACGTTTTCCCCGTCACCGCGACCGGGTTCGGGTTCCCGAGCAGCCAAAGCGTCACATCGAGCATATGGACGCCCAAATCGATGAGCGGACCGCCGCCGGAGCGCTCGCGGTCAAAAAACCATGCCCCCCATGCGGGAATGCCGCGGCGGCGCACCCAGCCCGTTTTCGCGTAATAAATCTCGCCGAACGCACCGGATTGGATTCGCTCATGCAGCCATTGCGCTGCTTGGCGGAAGCGGTTGTTCAACGACACCATAAACTGTTTTCCCGACTCATCACGGGCGCGGATGATGGCGTCGGCCTCTTCCGCTTTCGTCACCATCGGCTTTTCGCAAAGCACGTGTTTCCCGGCCCGCAAGCTGTCGACTGACACTTGGGCGTGCAAAAAATTCGGCACGGTAATGATGACGGCATCGACATCTGGTGAGGCGAGCAGTTCCTTGTAGTCGCGATACACTTCACGGATGCCGTACGTTTTCGCTTTTTCCGCGGCCGCTTGTTCATTGACGTCGCAAATCGCCTGCAAGACGGCGCGCTCGGAAAGGTTTAGCGCCGCCTTGATGTGTTCATTGGAAATCCCTCCGGCTCCGATCAAGCCGAGGCGGATTGGAAGTGTGTTTCCCATGTCCTTTTCCCCCTTGCGCTCATTTGTTTTCTCTGTCCCATATGCTCCACCGATTCGCCGTCCGTTTTCTAAGTGATGTAATCGATTACATCACCGTGCAAAAAAATCCGCCCGTTCCCCGCACCGGACAGAGAGCGCTGTCAGCCCCTTTGCCCAGAGCGCTCTCCTCCACACGAATCGCGAATGACGAGCCGATCGGGAAGAACAAGCTGACGCCGCCGCGCGCTCGTTCCTTCAATGAGCGCAAGCAGCAATTCCATCGCTTTTTGGCCGATCTCAAACATCGGCTGGGCGATCGTTGTGAGGCTCGGTTCAAAAATCGAGGCCATTTGAATGTCGTCAAATCCGACAACGGCCACATCGTCGGGAACGCGTCCGCCGCGATGGCGAATGGCTTTAACCGCCCCGATCGCCATCTCATCGTTGGCGGCGAAAATCGCGGTCGGCGGCTTCTCAAGAGCGAGCAGCTTCAGCGTCAAATTATATCCGGACTCATAGGTAAAATCGCCTTCCTGCACGAGCGCAGCGTCCGCCTCAAGCTCATGCTGGGCCAGCGCCTGTTGGTAGCCGCGCAGCCGATCGCGGCTTAAAATGATGTTCATCGGCCCGGACAGGTGGGCAATGCGGCGATGGCCGAGGCGGATCAAGTGTTCTGTCGCTTTGCGGGCGCTGCTGATATTGTCAATGGACACGGTCGGGATATCCGTCCCTTCGAGATACTCGCACGCCAAGACGATCGGAAACTGGCGCGCCATCTCTTCCATCAGCTCTTTGCGGATGCGGGCGGTCAAAAAAATCATCCCGTCGACTTGCCGCTGCGGCAATACGTTCAAATATTGCTCCTCAAGCCGCGCGTCATTTTGCGTATCGCCAAGCAGCACTTGATAGCCGTGCTCGAGGGCGACCGCTTCAATGCCGCGCAGCACTTTCGAGAAAAATGGATTCATAATATCGGGCACGACGACGAGCACCGTCTCGGTCTCCATCCGCCGCAAATACCGGCCGAGCACGTTCGGATGGTAGTTCAGCGCTTCAATGGCTTCAAGCACGCGCTGCCTTGTCTCCTCGGTGACGTTGCCCGTGTTGCGCAACACGCGCGACACGGTGGCCGTCGATACGTTCGCCCGTTTCGCCACATCTTTTATGCTTGCCATTGGTCGTAGTCCTCTCGCTTATGTAATCGATTACATTACCATCATATCGGAAAGACAGGACGGTTGTCAAGCCCGATTCCACGTAAATCGTATCACCGATCTTGACGGGACGAACGAAACGAAGTGAATCGATGCCATAAAACGCCAGGACCACTCCCAGCTCCATCATCCACAGCCCCGTCGCCGCCGACAGCGTCAACATCCCATGGGCGATGCGCTCGCCAAATGGCGTCCGCTTGGCGTATTCCTGATCCATGTGCAGCGGGTAAAAATCGCCGGAAACGCCGGCAAACCGCACAATATCCGCTTCGGTGATCGTTCGTCCGCGCGAACGGTGGCGCTCGCCAAGCGCATACTGTTCAAACGGACGGTCAAATCGCACGCCTTCCCCTCCCCTTGGTTGGTGCAAAAAAGAGTAAAAACAAATTCCACCCCCTTTCACGGCTGCCACTGTATATTTTGTTAATATTCTGAATATTAATCATATCATCTTTGGCCTTTACGCATCCCTCCCCGTTAGCCCGTCTGTCATTAACATATGAACGGAGTGGAGCGGATAGAACTGCCCCTCCGTGCTTCATGTTTCCAAAAACAAAAGGATGCCGGCCGGCCCCCTTTGTTCTTCCTTATTCTTTTACCGAACCGGACGTGAGCCCGGAAACGATGCGGCGCTGAAACAACAGCACCATGATCACAAGCGGGATCGTCACCACCACGGTGGCTGCAGAAATTTCGCCCCACGGGATCGTATACTGGCCTTGGAACATGGCAATGCCGACCGGAACGGTTTTGTATTTTTCCGCCGTATTGATCGTCAAGGCAAGTGAACTACCCCCACTTAATTTTCTAGCGAAAATTTGAAGTGGGGGCTTCCAAAGAAGTTTGACTGCTTCAAGCAATCCTTATTCTTTGAGGCGTGTCCACTTCGCCGCTAGAGCATAAGACACTCAGGTCTACAGCTTTACTTTTCTTTAAGATGTTTAATGCGCCATTGACATCAGCATTCATTAGTTTGCCAGACTTTGTTCGATACAAGCCGCGCTTAATACGTTTGCCGCTGAACTTATATTCTTTTGGATTGTCGGCATTATATTCAGGAATCTCATCGCCGTCAAAAAAGCTGGCTTGAGACGTATAGGATTCTTCCTGTTTCAAGAATTCAATGCCGTAAAATTCACAAAGATATTCTAGTTTTTCTTTTATGTTACCGAGAGGAATATTGACAAAGTTTTGATTTGTCTTTTTTCCTAGATTMATATTGCGTTGCCATGTTTCCGCATAGCCAATGACAAGTTTGCCAATTTGATTTTCAATACAGTAGTTAATGATGTAACGGCAAGTCTTGTTGATATAATCATTCACTTTATTATTGCGATTCATAGCAAGCAAAGCCTGTTTACGAGTGGTGCCTTTGATTTTTTGCTTATCTTTTATGCTTTGAAGTCTGGCATTTTCTTTGTTAAACCATTGATTKATACTTTTTAATCTCCGCCCATCAATGATGAATGATCTGCCGTCTGATGTGACACAAGTGGCAACATTGTTTAATCCTAAATCAATTGCCAGTGCTTTTTGGTCATTTAATTCTCTTTGATCTTCAGGCATTTCATATTTGTACTGAATCTCAAAGAACCTGGCATGATGCTTAGGAATGATTTCAATCTGCTTAATCTTTTTGTCCAGTAACACAGGCGGAATCGTTATCGTGATAGGCTTGTGAGTCTTTTTAAATAGGCGAGAATACGGTATCGTGAATTTGTTGCCGTCTATACGAATCTGGCCAATGATCAGTGAATGAAAGCCATCTTTTTTAAGATATTTTGGAATACTGATAGCCTTGTRGTCATATTTTCCTTGTTTGGCAAGACTGATCAAACCAAAGAAAGATTTAAAGGCTTCATTGACCTTTTTTAAAATTTGCTGTGCCATGTTGCTGTTTAACAGCTTATAGTTTTCGTTAGTTTTKGCAAGATGATAATTTTTCTCATAATTAAGAAATTCCTTGTGTTCAAAATAGTATTGTCTGACATTGTACAATCCGACGTTGTACATGTTCTTGGCAATATGGCACAGTTCTCGAAGAGTCAAGTATTCTTCTTTGGTCAAACCATTTAGCTGTTGTTTGATACAAAAATACATKTTTTCACCTCCCATCTAACTATATTATACTATATTTTACTGAATCTATCCTATTTTCAGCAAAATATAGTTAAGGCGATTCATCTCCCACTTACTCCGCTTCGCTTCGTTGAAGTGGGAGTCTTCTCGCCTAATTAAGATAAAGTAGGCGGACAGCGGCGTTTGGCTGGCTGGCTTCAACACAACGGTGTTGCCCGAGGCGATGGCCGGGCCAAGTTTATGGGCCACCAAGTTCATCGGGAAGTTAAACGGCGTAATCGCTCCAATGACGCCGATCGGCTCGCGGACCGTCAAGGCGATGCGATGTTCCCCGCCCGGCGCGGCGTCAAGCGGCAGCGTTTCCCCGTGAATGCGCTTCGCTTCTTCGGCGGCGAATTTGTACGTTTGGATCGTGCGGGCGACTTCCCCTTTCGCCGTGGTGATCGGTTTGGCTGCTTCCAGTGCGATCAACCTTGCCGCTTCTTCCTGCCGCGCTTTCAGCTGCTCGCCGACCCGCTCTAAAATGGCGGCTCGTTCATGCGCCGGCATAGCCGCCATCGTTTGCCGCGCGGCGTACGCCGCCGCGATCGCTTCGTCGACTTCTTGTTCGGTGGCCACAGGGATTTCGGCAATCGTCTCGCGTGAGTATGGCGATTTCAGCTCCGTGTACGACTTGGCTTCCCGCCATTTGCCGTTGATGTATAGCTTCTGTTTCTGCACCGCGATTGACATCTTTTCACCCTTCCCTTCTTTTAAGCACGCGGCCGAAAATTTCCCCTTCAGTATATGTCCCGCATGCCCTGTTTATTTGTTTCATTCGCCATCGCGCGTGAAAATTCTTCCACTTGTCCTTTGTTTACGAAAGCCGTCCGTTGCCATGCAGCGCCATCATTCGCCTCTCTCGTTACGGGTGACGTTCCCCTCTCTATGATAACACTCCGTCGCTCGGTTTGCCGCCAAACTGCTTGCCCCTGTTCGTGGAAAGACAAGCAACATAGCCCTTGGTCACCGGCCGCCCAACGTCGGCGCAACAATTCCCCAGCTAACCGTCCAGCTCCGCAAGGCATGATGATGGCTTTCTAACTCCTCCTTCTCCTATGTTTTTGTTGTATGATAAAAGCAGCCAAAAATAGTGTAGAGGGAGATTTGGAAATGAACATCAAAACACTCATCGACCTCACCATGCCGATCACGGCCCAAACTCCGGTGTACCCGGGGGATCCGAAGCCGAAAATCGAACCGGCGGCGACGTTCGCCCAAGACGGCTATCACGTCAGCCGCCTTGTGCTTGGGTCGCATAGCGGCACGCATGTGGATGCGCCGTTTCACTTTTGCGAACACGGTTGGCGGCTCGATGACGTGCCGCTCACGTATTTTCTTGGCCGCGGCGCCGTGATCAATGCCACCGGAAAAGCGGAAGGCGAAGCGGTGACGATGGCCGATGCCGCTCCGTATATCCCGAAGCTGTCGCCGGGAACCATTGTGTTGTTTCATACCGGCTGGTCGCAATACGCCGGAACAAAGCGGTATTTCCATCATCCGTACGTCGCGCCGGATGTGATTGAAGCAATGCTGGAGCGGGGCGTGCGGACGTTTTTCATCGACGCGCTCAACATCGACCCGCCGGACGGTTCGTCGTTCCGCGCCCACGAACTTATTCTTGGCGCCAACGGGGTGATCGGGGAAAATTTCGTGAACTTCGAGCGAATCGATTTTGATGATCCGTATATTATTGCCCTCCCCCTTTCCTTGCCTGGCTGCGACGGTTCGCCTGTTCGGGCGGTGGCGGTGCAGTGGGCGTAACAAAGAAGGATGATGCAACCAAACGCCCCGCACATGCTTTGCACGGGGCGCGGCCTCGGGCTATTTGAGCCATTTGATCACTTTCGCCGGGTTTCCGCCAACGACCGCGTTGGCGGGGACATCTTTTGTCACGACCGCCCCTGAGGCGATGACAGCGTTGTCGCCGATCGTGACGCCCGGGTTGATGACGGCCCGCCCGCCGATCCAGACGTTATGGCCGATCACAACCGGCTTTCCGTACTCCAACCCGGAATTTCGTTCGTGCGGATCGAGCGGGTGAGTCGCCGTATAAATGTGCACACCAGGACCAATAAAACAATGGTCGCCGATTCGCACTTCACATACATCCAAAATCACGCCATCAAAGTTCATAAAAAAATTTTCACCGACGTGAATGTTGTAGCCGTAGTCGCAGCGGAAGTTCGGCTCGATAAACAAACAGCCGTTCTCCCGTTGAACCGAACAGCTCCTTCAGCAGAGCGGTTCGCTTTTCATATTCCGTTTCCAACGTTTCGTTATACAAACGAACGAGCCGCCGCGCCCGCTCCCGCTCCTTGACGAGCTCCGGATCAGCGGGATTGTACAAGTGTCCCGCTACCATCTTTTCTTTTTCGGTTTTCATCGAACCCCTCCAACATTTCATGCATTCGTTTCAAAACTCCATGGAATGATCTTATCGTCCTTCAGAAAAACCGTTCCCTGTCATCGTTTCGATGCGCACGCCTTCCCGATAATAGGCCTCCATCACATCCTTTGGCACCATGCTTCCGCCGGTAGCCCAGCCAATATGGACGGCGTTTTTCATCTTTTCTTTCAAACCGTTTGCCTCTACGTACGTTTGCCCCGCCAAATCACGAAACAGCCGAACAGGCCCCGCCACCCCCGCCAAGGCGGACGGCTCTAAATAGATTTCCTCCGTTTCCACCATCGCCGCGAGCAAGCGGTAAAGCGTCGAATCGTCCGCCGTATAGACGCCGCTGATGACGTTCTCAAGCATGTTCCCCACCAGCCGCGACGGCCGCCCCACTGCCAGCCCGTCCGCTTCGGTCTTATTGTCGAGGCCAAAATCTTGCACCGACACGCGGTCGTGCTCTCCTGTCATCAACCCAAGCAGCATGCAAGGCGAATGCGTCGGCTCAGCGAAAAAGCAATGGACATGATCGCCGTACACGAGCTTCAGCCCAAACGTCACCCCGCCCGGACCGCCGCCGACGCCGCAAGGAAGATACACAAAGAGCGGGTGTTTTTCATCAACCGTGATGTTCATGTCCTCTAATTGCTTTTTCAGCCGAAACGCCGCCACCGCATAGCCTAAAAACAGATGGATCGAGTTTTCATCATCGATAAAATACGACGTTGGATCCTCGGCGGACTGTCTTCGCGCCTCTTCCACCACGTTGTTGTAATCAGTGAGATGTTCGATGACGGTGACCCCTTTGCTTCGCAATAAGTCTTTTTTCCATTGTTTCGCATCGGCTGACATATGAACGGTGACGCGGAACCCAAGCTTTGCCCCGATGATGCCGATGCTCAAGCCCAAGTTCCCTGTCGAACCGACGACCAGAGAATAGCGGGAAAAGAATTGCCTGAATTTCTCGCTGTCCATGACCGCATAGTCGTCTCCTATGGTGATCATCCCGTTGGCGAGCGCGAGGTCTTCGGCATGTTTCAGAACCTCGTAGATTCCCCCTCTCGCCTTGATCGATCCGGAGATGGGAAGATGGCTGTCACATTTCAGCAACAGCTCCCCTTCAATGTTGGTCTGAAACATCTTTTCCAAACGCTGTTTCATGTTCGGAATTCGCACTAAAGGGGATTCGATGATGCCGTGGGCCGTTCGCGTCTCGGGAAAAACTTTCGCGATGTAGGGGGCAAAGCGGCGCAATCGTTCTTCCGCCTCCTTGACATCGCGTTCGCGTAAAGGAATCGTTTGAATGGCTTGCGCGAACGCGTGATATTTTGGATTGCGCCAAAACACCTCTTCGGCCGCCATGATCATTTCAAGCAGCGGGAATTCCTTTCCCCACTTTTGGATTTCGTTTTTGGTCATCATGCACCATCCTCTCCCATGCGTGTTTGTCGTTTCGCACCCTTGGCGGATGCCGGTCCAAAGTCCGCTTCATTGTTTGTCGAACCGTTTACCTCCAGTCTCGCGAAAACCGCTTCCATTGTCAATGGGGAGGAAGGAAAATGGGTTGTGGATGACATTCGGGAGTGATCCCAGCCTCGTCGGAACGGCCAAGCAAGGTGCGATCTGCTTTGAAAAATGCCTGTCTTTCCATTATGATGAAAGAGGCAAACCATATCGTGGAGATGATGATCATGAGCAATCGTCGCGATTTATCGCTTTTGTTTCTCGTGATGTTTTTGGTCATGGCCGGGTTTGGCATCATTATCCCTGTCCTTCCATTTTACGCGGAAAAAATCGGCGCGACGCCAACGCAGCTCGGCTGGTTGATGGCCGTTTATTCGCTCATGCAATTTTTATTTGCGCCGATGTGGGGGAATTTATCGGACCGCTATGGACGAAAGCCGATGTTGCTTGTCGGCATTTTCGGTTTGGCTCTTTCGTTTTTCTTGCTCGCCGTCGCGACAAAGCTTTGGATGTTGTTTGCCGCTCGCATCATCGGTGGATGTCTATCGGCGGCCACGATGCCGGCCGCTATGGCGTACGTCGCAGATGTGACAACGGAAGAAGACCGGGGCAAAGGAATGGGGATGATCGGAGCGGCCGTTGGGCTTGGATTCATTTTCGGACCGGGGATCGGCGGCGTGTTCTCGAAAGCGAGCTTAACCGCTCCGTTTTGGATGGCAGGCAGCTTGGCGCTCTTGACCGCTCTATTCGTTTTCGTTTTCTTGCATGAGTCGCTTCCGAGAGAAAAACGAACGAATATACGAACAAAGCGGCCATCGCTTGCGGCCGCCCTCCAAGGGCC
The DNA here is from genome assembly GCF_001414205.1 of Geobacillus sp. Sah69. NCBI lineage: Bacteria > Bacillati > Bacillota > Bacilli > Caryophanales > Anoxybacillaceae > Geobacillus > Geobacillus sp. Sah69. Next base: position 24,838 of record NZ_LLKS01000020.1, read on the forward strand.
TGTAGCGCGCCTATACTTACTGCAGCTGATCACAACGTTTTCCCTCGCTGGACTTGAAGCGACGTTCGCCTATTTTGCCGCTGAACGAGCGGGGCTTTCGTCGACGGAACTTGGCTACATCTTTATGATCATGGGGCTTGCAGGGGCCATCGTCCAAGGAGGGTTGCTTGGAAAACTGATCCGCTCATTCGGGGAAGGCGCTGTCATTCGTTTCGGGCTGTTCCTGTCAGCAGTTGGCTTTTTTCTCATTTTATTCGTTCACAGCTTTTGGACAGCCGCGCTCTATTTAACGATTTTCGGCATTGGCAACGGCGTCATCCGCCCGTGCGTCTCCGCCTTGTTAACGAAGCATACAGCGGATGGCCAAGGAAGTGCGACAGGCGTTTTATCCTCGTTCGATTCGCTCGGCCGCATCGGCGGTCCGGCGATCGCCGGCTGGCTGTTCACCTTAAAGCCCAGTTTGCCATATGCGGCAGGAATTGCGCTTACATTCATTTCCTTTTCCGTTTTTCAATCGTTCCAACGCGCGATGATGCAAAAAGACACGTCCCTTTGATTCAAGAGGGGATGGGGGTGACCCGCTACACACGCAAGTGCAAGTCTTATGGATAAAAGGAGCATTCCCGTTAGGAGCTTTTCCGGGGACTTGATCAAAAAAAGCCCTCTTGGTATGATGCAGGGGTGTCAAACAATACCTACCATCATGCCAAGGAGGACTTCAGATGAATTGTACACAAAACTATAAAATTGATCAAGTTACGGAACAAACGCTTGTCGTGGGCATCGATATCGCGAAACGAACCCACTACGCCTGCTTCGTGGATGACCGGGGGCGCGTGCTTCGCAAGTCGTTCCCGATCTTCCAGTCGAAAGAGGGGTTTCAGCAGCTGTATAAAGCGATTCAGGAGGCGATGCAAGCGTTTGGGAAGTCAGAGGTGATCGTCGCSGTGGAGCCGACCGGGCACTACTGGTTGAACCTGGCCTACTTCCTCGAGGAGCACGGGATCCCGTTGGTCATGGTCAACCCGGCGCATGTGTGCCGGTCGAAAGAACTTGATGACAACCTGCCGACGAAACACGACGCCAAAGACGCCCTGGTCATTGCCAGACTGGCAAAAGACGGACGATTCCTCGTTCCCCGGCTGCTGCACGAGATTGAAGCCGATTTGCGCGTGGGRAGCACGCTCAAAGAGAAGCTCCGCAAGGAACAGACGGCGGTGAAAAACGCGATCGTCCGCTGGACCGACCGATATTTTCCGGAGTTTTGGACGGTGTTTCGCGACCTGGGGAAAACGGCGCTTTCGGTGCTGGAGTGGAC
>NZ_LLKS01000021.1:0-30766 GCF_001414205.1 Geobacillus sp. Sah69
GTGTAAGATCGCATCCTAGAAAGAGCACAACACCGATTAGAAACGATGACGCCTCTTCCGAAAAAAGCACTCGCTTTTGTTCGACGCCTTCAAAAACGAAAGGAAGAAGCGCTGCGTTTCTTACGTGAAGTACATGTTCCCTTTGATAACAACCAAGCCGAACGCGATCTTCGCATGGTCAAAGTCAAAGAGAACATTTCGGGTACGTTTCGCGAAGAAACATTCGCGCAGTCGTTTTGCATCGCAAGAAGCATCGTTTCCACACTGACGAAACACGAAAAAAACGTGTGGGATTCGTTATGTCTTCTGTTGGCAGGCGAAACGATCGATCGAGTTCTTTCCGCTACCTAGGGCATTTTCTATGACCGAAATGCCCTATTTGTGCTGGGCTTTTTTATACACTAGCACTGGGGTGAATAGTTACATCAAAATGTTATCTACCATACACTCTTTTATAAAATGGTGACACTACAAAAATTCCCACTTACCCAATCAAATATCAAATGACAGAAGAACCTAATATGCATTTTTATTTACCAAACCATTGGTAATTGTAAGCAAAATGATTTTTATGTCTAGCCACAAGCTCCAGTTCTCTATGTAAAAAAGATCATGTTCAATCCTTTCTTGAATCGAGGTATCCCCCCGTAATCCACACACTTGAGCCCATCCGGTGATTCCTGGGCGGACATGATGTTTAATCATATATTTTGGAATTTCTTTCTTAAACTTTTCGACAAAAAAAGGACGTTCAGGCCGCGGACCAACGATACTCATATCGCCTTTCAGTACATTAAAGAACTGAGGTAACTCGTCTAAACTCGTTTTCCGCAAAAACGCTCCGAATTTCGTCCGACGTGGATCACTTTCAACTGTCCATTGTGTATCTGAGACAGACTGAGGCATTGGCTTCATAGAGCGAAACTTATACATATAAAATGTCCTTCTATTCAATCCGACCCTTTCTTGTTTAAAAATAATCGGACCAGGAGAAGTCAATTTAATCCCTATCGCAATTAGCAACATAATTGGAGACGTGACAATAATAGCAACCAATGAAAACACTATATCAAACGAACGCTTCAATACGCGATTCCTTAATTCATCCAACGGCACATCCCTTACATTGATGATTGGTAAATCTCCGAAAATCTCGAAATGAGGAGCTGCTGGCAATATATCATAAAAATCAGGAATAATCGAAACCCGAACGCCCATTTTTTCACATACTGCTATAATTTCTCGATACTTAGGATATGCTTGTAGAGGAAGTGCAACAATTACTTCGTCAATTAACTGATGGCTCAATACATGCTCAAGATCAGCAGTTTGTCCAATAATCGGTTTATAATGAGCAAACTCCGGCGCATGTTTCGTTCGAAAGTCATCTAAAAATCCAACAACCTCCAACCCGAATTCCGGATGCATTTGAAGATTTTCAAAATACTTTCTGCCAATCGATCCTGCACCAATAATTAAAACAAACTGTTTGTTATACCCTTTTTTTCTTAATGTGCGAAGGCTTTGTTTTACAATGTAACGGTATATAGAAACTAAAATCAAATTCCACGCGAAATATAGCAATAGAAACGACCGCGACACATCAACAGTTTTAAAAGTAAAGAGCACGCTTAATAAAACAAACATGCTCAACGTATGTACTTGCAATACCTTCGCTAACTCATTAGAAAACTTCTCTTTCCGTTTGGGGGCGTACAATTCTACTAAATATCCTATTACAATAGCAATAGCGCCATAAACGAAGCTCCAAAACAAATAATCTTCCAATGGCAAATGACCGCCAACACCGTTGTGAAACACTTTAAATTTCAACACCCAAGCTAAGAAAAAAGCTCCTTGCATCATCGCAAAATCGACAAATGCATAAAGCTTCGTTAAAAACCGCTCTCTTCCTCTAATCACCTTAACCACCTATTTTTCGAAAAGTGTTGATTATTGCAGAAAGTATGAACTTGGCTGCTATGCCCGTATAAACCAAACAATTTACGATAAATGGATATTTTCTAGCATAATGCTTCCTATGGAATAAACACATCGCCCGATGAAATTCATAAACAATTTTAAAAGGTTTCTTTTGGCTACTTGCTCCTTTGTAATGGATAATGCTTGTAAACGGGCAATAATAAATCTCCCAACCCGCCTGTTTGATTCGATAGCACCAATCGATATCTTCACCGTACATAAAAAACTGTTCATCTAATAATCCAACTTGCTCAATCACCTCTCTGCGCACGATCATAAATGCCCCTACCAAACAATCGATTGGATGCGGTTCGTTCAAATTCATATAGCCGAGATGATACTGATTAAATCGCGGACTTTTAGGAAAAAGCCTCGCCAATCCCACTAAATAGTAGAAGGAAGCCTGTGGAGTTGGAAATCCCCGATGACAAGCCCAATCCAATTCTCCATTTGGCAAAATGACCTTGCAACCACTTGCTCCAACCTTTTTATTTTTATCCATAAATTCTATCATTTTCTCAATGGTATCTTCTCTTACAATTGTATCAGAATTTAACAACAAAATATAGCGTCCTTTCGACAATTTTATTGCTTGATTATTTGCCTTTGAAAATCCTACATTTTGTTTATTTTCAATCACCACCACATTCTGGAACTCTCCCTTGATGATATGGACGGAATCATCCGAAGAATGATTATCGACAACAATAATTTCATAACTATATTTTGTTTTAGATTTTAAGATAGATTCAATCGCCTCAATAGTTAGTTTGGGTGTATTGTAATTGACGATAATAATGCTAATATCCATTGTTTCACCTGCTTGTAAAAAAATAATCCGGCCTAACTAACCGGATTATAGTAAATAATTGATCTATTGTAAATATATCACTTCAAACCCTAAAATCACTTCTCAAAAATTCTTTCAACGCTTCACGCCAATGTCTTAGCATTGAAAACCCATTCACCTTCATCGCAAAATTATCTAATACAGAGTATTTAGGGCGTGCTGCCGGTCTAGGAATTTGTTCCGTCGTGATTGGATTGACCTTCACACTGATATTACTTTCTTCAAAAATGGCTTTCGCAAACTCATACCAAGAGCAAGAACCACTATTCGTACAATGATATATGCCGAACTTCTCCGTTTGTACTAATTCAATAATAAAACGTGCTAAGTCAACAGTATACGTAGGCGCGCCTATTTGATCATTTACAACACCTATTTCTTCTTTTTCTTTCGCTAGCCGAAGCATTGTTTTGACAAAGTTCTGTCCAAACTCACCGTATACCCATGCCGTTCTCACAATAAAATACCGAGAACATAACGATTTTGTTAGTTCCTCACCAACAAGCTTCGATTTTCCGTACACTCCCAACGGATTTGTTTGATCATATTCCCTATAAGGAACCGTTGAATTCCCGTCAAATACATAATCGGTACTAATGTAACATATTTTCGCTCCAACTTTTTCAGCTGCCGCCGCCAAGCTTCTTTGTCCAAACGCATTCACTAAATAAGCTGTTTCTTCTTCCACTTCCGCCTGATCGACTTTTGTATAGGCAGCAGCGTTTATGATGATATCAGGCTCAATCTTTGTAATAACATCATTTACTATGCTCTCATTCGTAATATCCAAATCCCTTTTTGTAAACGAATATAGTTCAAAGTTCATTTGTTGTAGTTGCCGTACAAGCTCTTGACCTAACTGCCCGTTTGCCCCAGTAACAATAATCTTCATTATAATCTCCCTAACTTTTGTCCATATTGTCTTTGATAATATTCTTTATATTCACCCGATAAAATGTTTTCCCACCAAGAACGATTTTCTAAATACCAGTCAATCGTTTTCTTTAATCCTTCTTCGAACGTATATTTCGGCTTCCATCCTAACTCTTTACGGATTTTTGTCGCATCAATGGCGTAACGCCGATCGTGACCAAGGCGATCCTCAACAAACGTAATGAGTGATTCCGGTTTATTTAAGTATCGCAAAATCGCTTTTACTACTTGGATATTTGTTCGCTCATTATTGCCGCCAATATTGTATACTTCTCCATTTCTCCCTTTATGTAACACTAAATCAATCGCAGAACAATGATCTTCTACATGAAGCCAGTCACGAACATTTAAACCATCTCCATAAACTGGGAGCGGTTGATCATTAAGGGCATTAATAATCATTAATGGAATTAACTTTTCTGGAAAATGATACGGACCATAATTGTTAGAGCATCTTGTAATATTTACTGGCAATCCGTATGTTTCATGATACGCCCGTACTAAAAGATCCGCACCAGCTTTACTTGCACTGTATGGACTGTTTGGAGCTAACGGTGTTGTTTCCGTAAAATAACCTGTTTCTCCTAATGTCCCATATACTTCATCAGTAGAAATCTGTATATATTTTTTCACACCATACTTTTTCGCTGCATCCAACAACACTTGTGTACCTTGAACATTTGTCTTTACAAATATTCCTGGATCAGCAATACTACGGTCTACATGCGACTCAGCCGCAAAATTCACAACCGCATCTATACCTTCTGTAAATAACGATTCAATCAATTCTCGATCGGTAATATCGCCTTTTTCAAAGCGATAATTCGGCTCATTTTCCACCTCTTTTACATTTTCCAAATTCCCGGCATATGTAAGTGCATCTAGATTAATAATCTGATAGCTTGGATATTTTCGAACCATGTAACGGACAAAATTACTGCCAATAAAACCTGCTCCTCCTGTAATTAATACTTTCATCTGTATTTCCTTCCCTTAATAAATAAAATTATTTTCTGCTTCTACCAACCTAGGGTGCTTACTGTCTTTTTCAGACAGAATCGGTGAATTTGTTGGCCAATCAATATTTAAATCCGGATCATTCCAGCAAATTCCACGATCATGCTCTGGTGAATAATAATTATCTACTTTATATAGCACCTCTGTATTCGGTACAATCGTACAAAATCCATGCGCAAATCCCTTTGGAACTAACAATTGTCGCTTATTCCATTCGCTTAAAATAAATCCTTGCCACTCGCCATAGGTTGGGGACCCTTTACGAATATCAACAATCACATCATAAATGGCTCCTCGAATCACCCGAACTAACTTCGTTTGAGCAAAGGGCTCAAGTTGATAATGAAGACCTCTTAACGTTCCAACTTCTACAGATAAAGAATGATTATCTTGAACAAACTCGTAATTGAATCCTAATTCTTTGAAAACTTTATCATTGTAACTTTCCATAAAGAACCCGCGATGGTCACCAAACACTTTCGGCTCTAAAAGAAATACATCTTTAAATTTCGTTTCAATAATTTTCAACCAATTCACCTTCTTTACTAACCCGATTGGCAATATCGAGCAAATATTGTCCGTAACCATTTTTCTTTAAAGGATCCGCTAGCTTTAACAACTGTTCTCTCGAAATATAACCTTTACGATACGCAATCTCTTCTAGACAAGCTACTTTTAAGCTTTGCCTTTTCTCAATTGTTTCAATAAAAAGTGAAGCCTCTAATAGCGATTCATGCGTCCCTGTATCTAACCAAGCAAAACCACGCCCAAGCAACTCAACATGAAGTTCGCCCATTTCTAAATAAGTTTTGTTTACATCGGTTATTTCAAGTTCCCCGCGAGCAGAAGGTTTAAGCGACTTAGCGATGTCAATGACACGATTATCATAAAAATATAAACCTGTTACAGCATATGTAGACTTAGGCTTTTTCGGTTTCTCTTCAATAGAAACCACTTTACCATTCTCATCAAATTCGACCACACCGAAACGTTCAGGATCTTTTACATTGTACCCAAAAATGGTGGCTCCGCTTTTTCTGGATGCAGCTCGCTCCAACATCGCCGTAAATCCATGACCGTAAAAAATATTGTCTCCAAGAATAAGAGCTACATTATCATTACCAATGAACTCTTCTCCAATAATAAAAGCTTGTGCCAAGCCATCTGGTGATGGTTGAACAGCATAAGATAAAGAGATTCCCAAATCACTCCCATCACCAAGAAGCTGTTCAAAGCGCGGAGTATCCTCTGGAGTAGAGATGATAAGAATATCGCGAATACCTGCGAGCATCAAAACAGATAATGGATAATAAATCATTGGTTTATCGTATATTGGTAATAGCTGCTTAGATATTGCCTTGGTCAAAGGGTATAGGCGTGTGCCGCTACCACCTGCTAAAATGATTCCTTTCATGTCTTATTTTCTCCTCTATCTAACACCAATTTTCAAATTACAATTAAAGAATATAATATTTAAGTCTAAGATCTTCTCATTTTTAAAACCAAATAAATCACTCTTTTAGTTACTTCAATGAACTGTGGATAATTTTTTCTAAGATAATCAAGTATTTTCCAACCTATAGTATTTTTTATACTATTTAGTTCCATCTGAAGTTCATGAATTTTATTATTGTATTGGAGAACAGACATACCTTCAAGGATCGGCTTGAAATATTTAGCAGCTAAATATACTTCTTCATTAGTAAACTTCTTATGATTACTTTGAAGAGTAGTTTTTTCTTTTTCACTTATGAATTTGTTATATAATTGAATATAATCTTCCATCATTTCTTTTTTAGTTCTATATTTAAATTTTCGAATATTATCCTTTACTTTTTCCCAATCTTCTACAGTACTATTCATAATTTCATCCAATTTCTTCATTATTGACTTAGAGTCCATACCTTCAGCAACCCATCCACCTCCATTTTTTTCCACCCTCTCTTTCAACGCACCAATAGGGGTGACTAAAACTGGTATATTGCTTCTCCATGCTTCAGAGAGCGTATAAGAATATGTTTCCGGACATTGCGAGAAGAAACATATCAAATCTAAACCTATACTTTCCAAAATTTCCTGGATACTTTCTCTTTTATACCTTCCATGTTTAATCACATTAACCTGATTTAACAAAGTAAGTTTCGGGTCTCCTAATTCTCCAATAAGGTGCCATTCTACATTTTGCTTAGGATAAGAAGTAATTACTTCATATATAACATTACTTCCTTTAACAGGGGACAGTCCCCCTAAAAAACCGATTTTATAAGATGAACTTTTTTGTTCAATTCTGTTTTTTCTTTGATGCTTTGAGTAATTATCTTTTATTTCTTCAATCCCATGTTCTATGGTTGTAATTTTATTTTTAATTTTTTGGCCGAACTCTCTTACAAACAACTCCTCTGTTGATTTAGATGGGCATATAAATAGGTCAACTTGTTCAATCAATTTTTCAACATGTTGTTTCCATTTATTAATAAACGGTGTATAAAAACCATAAGCTTTTCTTAGACAATTTCTACATTTATATTCGCTTCTTGAATCAATACAATATTCATAATTTTCATCTAGTAAATTTGTTTTTGGACAAAACAAATAATAATCATGTAGAGTAAAAATGACTTTTATTCCTAGCTTCTTAGCCACAAATGGAACGTCAAAAGTATGCTGTTTTAAATGATGGATATGAATTAGATCTATATTAAATGATGTCATAATTTGCTCAAGAACTTCAGCATAATATTTATTTCGAAAATGAGTTAGGTTAATAGGTTCTTTTAATTTAAAATGATAAGTTGTTTTTAACTCTCCCAAATAAAAATGTTTTAAAATTAACTCTTTCATATTACCGGATAAAACATAGGCATTGTAATTTTGTATATTTTGAATAATATCCTTTACATGGAATTCTGTTCCACCGATAGAGTGGTTATAAGCCTCATCAAAAAAGTTATGCATGATAAAAAGAATATTTCCATCCGTTTCGTTTCTGTATTCTTCCATTCTGTATTGAATGTTCTCATGAATCTTTTTTAAAGGATTTTCTCTTATAAAATTCGCAATCATTTTATCATAGTAAGGATATTTTTCATTTAATTTTTTTCCATTCTCTTTCATTAGTTTTAGCTTTTCGCCTTGAAAAGACATTGATCCTTTATGATAAATAAATACATTATCTGCTAAAATATTTCTATAACCATGTTCAATAACTCTGCAACAAAAATCATTTTCCTCACCATAACCTTTACCAAAGGTTTCTTCGTCAAATAAACCAATTTCGTCTAAAACTTTTCTCTTAATAAACATGCAAAAACCTACAGCAGTAGGGATCTCTGGAAACAAATTTAACGAAGTTTTTTCAATAAATTGGGCAAACGAATCTACTGAAAAGCCATGTGGCATTTCGTTATCTTCATTAAAATTAGGTACTGAGCAAATAGTTCCATTGTTTGTCAACGGTGTGACTGTTGCTATATTTTCATCCATATAAGCTGCATTGATAATCTTCTTTAACCAGCCATCGGTTACTACTGTATCACTATTTAGTAAAACTACATCATTTTTGGATATTCTCATTCCTACATTTACAGTACCAACAAACCCCAAATTTTTCTCATTCTCTATCACTAATATTTTTTCATGCTCTACAAGAGTATTGAGATAATTTTTAACCTCCGGATCTGGACTACAATCATTTATAATAATAATTCTATAGTTCACTTCATCTGTATATTTTAGAATAGAGTCAACACATTCTTTTAATTCGTTTACCGCATTATAAACCGGGATAATTATATCGCAATTGGGTATCATTTAATTATTCACCTCATAAATCCTTTACGCATAAAAATATTTCTCACATATTACACCAATACAAAACCTATACAAACCCATTTATGATATATATTTAAAAAATATATTGCACTCTTCTGCCAACTAAACTTTAAATTGTTTCTCTTAAATGTAACTTTCTTACTGAGATTCATGTATTTCTATTTAATTATTACCAACCATTTTTTGTAAAAAACAGTTGTGTTGATAAAGTTTTTCCCAACATGATATTAAATATTTCTTATAGTCTTCATCTATTTTTATTTCTATGCTAATTATTATGTCTTGATTATAGTCCGAATACTTCTCCAACCCATTCACCTGCAATTGTGGATCTCTACCAATCGAAAGGAATTCCAAACCATTCTCATTTTCTTGAACATAGTTAACTAACAAATCATGAATAGGCACTAACAATTTCGAAATCTCTTCTTTTGTCTTATAGGTGTGTAAAACATCACCATTCTTTAACATTATTTTTATTTTATAAATCTTTATAAAGGCCTCACAATTAACAGGATCAATTCTTACTCTATTTTTTAACACATCCGAAGGAATATCTATATCGATTTTAGTTTCCCTATTTAATTGTAGCGTGTATCTTTTGGATGCTCCCTCCGAAAAATATTTACAATCTTCTTCCTGCCAAAATATTTGAAGATATTTACTTGTATCGTATCTATCAAAAATCAAATCAAATTTTTTATTTAGTTGCTCATTTCCTAAAGAACTCTTTTTTCTAGCACTTACTATATATTGATATACATGCCCGTCTTGTCTATCTTTCAGAAAAGTTGAAACAGGCTCAGGAAATTTTCTATAATCCTGCTTAAATTCAGTTTGCTCTGGACTAAGAACAGTTGTTTGTATATTAGTAGGGAAAAGACCTACACTATCTAGTAACCCCAATACACTTTGACGAGTAAAAAAACGCAAATGCGTATCATCTAGGAGACCTTCATGCTTATATTCAAATTTTCCTTCCATCAACTCCATAATAATCGCATTATGAGAAATATTAGGAATAGAGATGATAACATCTCCTTCTTCCTTTAATAAGTTTAATGATTTTAATAGTACCTGATGTGGATTTTTTAAATGTTCAAGGACATCCGCAAAAATGATATAATCAAACTTTATTGAATGATAACGGTCAACCCATTCATAATCTTCTATGTCCCCTACAATAACCTCTTCTGCAAATTTCTTTGCTTTCTCTGCAAAATGCGGATCGATTTCTACACCATATACTTTGCAGTTTAATGCTTTTTTCATATATTCTGTCATATACCCTGATGCTGGACCAAATTCTAATACAATAGAATTAGGTTTAATATTTTTTAGTATCAAGGTTTGAGAGTTCTCTACATTCATATCGATTTTTATGTTATACTTCAATTTGACTCACTTCCTCTACGTACCAATTATGTTCTAAGCAAATTACTCCCTCAGCAATATAGTCAGAAGACTTTATCGTAAATTCATTTATTTTACTCTTGTAATCTAATCTAACTATGCCTGAACTTTCAAAAAAACCAACGTCTACATAAAACTTATTAGGCAGTAACGTATTGTTAGTATAAATTAATGATAATTTATATGTTCCAGGTGTTGTAGGTAATGGGATATTGTCTAATTTTGTATTTAATCCACATATGTAGGTATTTTGTTTATCAATGATTGCTACTCCCCCCACTAATCCATCTATTGGTGAATGTAAGCTGTATTCTACTACAATCTTTATTGGATCCCCATAATTAAAATTTCTTTTTAAACGCCCATGGATATCTTCAAAATACACTCTATGAACTGTTACTTTTTTCTTCTCACTTTCTAAAGTCGTTTCATCAATAGAGTTATTATTTTCTGAATATTCTTTCATATAATTTTCGTACAAAGTTGTTACTTCTATTACATCGCCAATTTTCTCAACTTCACCCTCCATAAGCCAAATGACTTTATCACAGAAATTACGAATTTGATATGTATCATGGCTAACAAATAAAATAGTTTTGCCATTCTTTATATATTGTTTCATCTTTTCGATACACTTTAATTGGAATTGCATATCACCCACTGCAAGAGCTTCGTCAACTATTAATATATCTGCATCTACATTAATAGCCACAGCAAATGCTAACCTTACATACATCCCACTTGAATATGTTTTAACTGGTTGGTCAATAAAATCACCAATATCCGCAAACTCTGCAATTTCGTTAAAACGTCGATCCATCTCTTCTTTAGAAATACCAAGTATCGCTCCGTTCATATAAACATTTTCTCGTCCTGTAAACTCTGGATTAAATCCGCTACCTAACTCGAGCAAAGCCGCCACTCGTCCGTTTACTTCAACAGAACCTGAAGTAGGTGTCAATGTTCCGGCTAGTATTTGAAGTAAAGTACTTTTTCCCGATCCATTTTTTCCAATTATCCCTACCGTCTCACCTTTTCGAATTTGAAACGAAATGTTGTTGAGAGCTACAAATTCACGATAATACTTTCTCCTTCCTCTAAATAAACTTTGTTTGAGTCGATCAATCGGTTTATCATATATTTGATAGATCTTACTCAAATTTTCTACCTTTATAGCTATATCAGAGGACATCCGCAAAACCTCCTCTTGTTTTCTTAAACCATATAAATCCCAGCATCGCAATGATTAATCCTAATAATGTACCGATTATTAACCAATTCCAGTGCGGTAGTTGTCCCCATACCATAACACGCCGCATGTCTTCAACAACATAACTAATCGGATTGAGGTAGTATAAGAATTGCAGCTCTTTTGGTATAGCCGAAATAGGATAGAAAATCGGGCTTAAAAACATTAAAGCTGATATAACTACACTCATTACTTGCCCAATATCTCGAATATACACTCCTAAAGATGCTAAAAACCATCCTAATCCTAATGTGAATAGACATATAGGTAACAGAACTAAAGGAAGCAGGATTACAGTCCAATATATTTTTCCTATAAAAATTAAAATAGCGATAATTAAAATCACTATATTAATTCCTAAATGGAATAAAGAAGAGCCAAGGATAACTATAGGCAATATTTCCAAAGGAAACACTACTTTTTTCACATAATTAACATTGCTCGTAATTAACATTGGCGCTCTAGATAAAACTTCTGAAAAAATATTAAATACAATAAGTCCTGAAAATAAGAGTAATGCGAATTCCACTTTACTATCCCCTGCACTTGTTCCCCAACGAGCTTTGAATACTACACTAAAGACAAATGTATAAATCATTAACATCATTAGTGGTGTGATAAAAGACCAAACAATGCCTAGATATGAACCTTGATAACGACTCCTCACTTCTCTTTTGATAAATTGCATAATCAAACTTCTATGTAAAAATAAGCTTCTGATCTCACCTAATAGTCGCATTTCTAACTCCTCATTCGTGAGACTAATATTTTAACTTTTTAAAAATCCATGTTGAACATGTAAAGGGTACTGTGAAAATCATTAATTCAAACAAAAATAAAATAATATCAAATTTAATGAGGGGAACTATTTTAAAAAAGTTACCTAAACAAGGCTGCTGACTAAATTTTTTTCTATCTTCCGTTAAATGAATTTGAAAATAAACAAGTTGCTTTTGTTGTGGTGTTAATGGTAACCTTTCTAGTATTAAGTGATATTTATCCATCTGTTTTTCTATTCGATGTCGAATATAATCATTTATATTTGTAATATTCACCAAACGTTGATTCCCTATCTGATTCCCTAAATGAATCCGATACCAAACAAGAGGTTCTTTAATATATCCTAAAGAACCTTTAACAGCTGCGTGAATTGCTAACCAATGATCATGTACGAATTCATCGTAATCAGGAAAAGGTATCGCACTCTTCGCAACATCAGCCCTAATCATCATTGCACATCCTGTGACGCTATTTCTATTAATTAGGTGGGCAAAAGTATTGTCACCATGGACATGTTTTAGTCTAAAATTGCTTCTCTTAAAACTCTTATGAATGATACGATCATTTTCATCTATTAAGCTCAAATCAGAATATACGAGTGTGCAATGATATTTTGTGATGTGATTCACTAAGCGCTCCACCTTTTCAGAAAGCCATATATCATCTTGATCGCAGTAACAAATATAATCGCCATTAGCTTCTTGTGTTAGTCGCTCAAAGGTCTTATTGCTTCCAACATTCTTTTCATTTCTTATTACCTTGCATGGAAACCTAGAGATAATATTTTCCACCATTTTCTTTACTTTTTCATACTCTGCATCATTAGCACTATCATCACAGATGATGATTTCAATATTTTCGTACGTTTGATTATTCAAGCTTTGCAACTGTTTCTCGAAAAAATCTGTGCGCGGAAAATACGTAGCAACCACAATCGAAACCAATGGCATCTCCATTTAAAATCAACTCACTTTTTCCTGCTTATTTTGTATAAGGAAAGAGACTAACAATCCAAGCAATATCCAGAATATTACGGCTGTACCGATGATAGAGTCGTTAAATAGCGCCTGAATGAGATACGCACCACAAGCGATAGCGACGCTTGCAAAAATAGCTTGTTTATCATCAACTAATTTCGTACTGATAAAACGTTTTATTGTCAATAGCCCAATGTTGACAATGAAAGCAACAAACGCAAGCAGGGCAATCACACCAGCTCCGTAAGCAATACCGATGTACATGTTATGCGGCTTATCGACTATAACAGTATATGTCTCGATATTGGCTTGCTTTTCAGGATCATCCTGTGGGAAAAAGTAAGGAAGTGTATCAAGACCGTATCCAAATAATGGACGATACTGAATAAGTTCCCACGTTTTTTTCCATATGTATAAACGTCCCGATCCAGGACCAACTCCTGATTCAGGAAGTTGTGGAAGTTGATACTCCTTATTTTCTTGATTCGATCCTGTTTCCGCATATACATGACTTGCATCAAAAGCTTGCTGCAATTCATCGACTACAGCACGAGCTTCTGCAAACGGATTGCTTTTTATAAAAAACCCAAACGTTTCATCCCATACTTTCGGATTATGATTTACCATTACAACATAAACACATGCTGCTCCGACTAAAAAAGTGGCAAAAGTAACTGCAAATTTACGCTTATATATCGATTTAAAGACAAATAAAAAGACAATCGGAAGAATAAGAGTCAATGTAAGAAATCCACTAACCGAAAGCGAACTTAACAACATGGCAAAACATAGTAAAGACATCACAAAATTTACGATACTTCTGATCTTATTTTTATCTAATAATGCCCAAGTGAAGAAAAGGGTCGTAAGAACAGCCGAAATCCCACTTACATAGTTTCCGTGGTTAATGGTTGCAATTAACCGCGAACCTTCCGTCAACTTTGCGCCTTGGGGAAGATTTGAGTAAAGCAATTTTTTCACCCAGTTTAACTCGAGTACGTTATAACCATAAAAATTAACAATACCTAACAAAGTGTTAATCATGACAAACGGGTATAGGCAATATAACGCCCATTTTAGCCTCTTCTCTGTATAATGAATATTCGCAGCGATAAAAAACAACATTAAATAGCAAAGGTAAGTAATTGTTCCCTCGTTTCTATCATACATCCCATAAAGGGCAAGCGTCTTATAAGGCGCAAAAACAGCCGACAAAGTAATAAAGATCGCTAACAAAGCCAACGATATGTTTATTTTTGTTTTTGGTATAGAGTACCTCAGTACAGCAACCTTATATATAAATAATAGACTTAAACATGCAGTGGAAATTAGCAATAAAATGTGTTTGTAATAAGTAAATACATCTGCTTTCTTTCCCGTATCCAAAATATCCGCTTCCGTAATGGACGGGCTGATAAAGTCGCCAATATGCACTCTAACGATCAATGGAATGGCCAGTACAATGAATGCCAGCCCCCAAAACAATATCGCATCGACCCGTTCCATATCCAGTTGGTCCTCATGTTCATCACGTTCAATATTTAAATACTTATACCAATCAGACATGTTCGCTTCTCACCTTATGATGATTTTTGATGCTGGATTTGAGACAACAGTTCATCGATTCTAGCATGATACGTTTCTGATCCAGGCAGTTGTTTGCTTTGCTCCAAGTATGCTTTAGCTTTCGCATACTCACCGTTGTAATACAGAATCTCGCCAAATTGCAACGTGAAAATCGGATCCTGTTGCAAGAACGGCCTTTTTCTAATCGCTTTTTCGTAATAAAAAGCAGCCTTCTGAAAATCATTTTTCATCGCATACGCCAAACCAAGTGTGCGCATGATGTTGTAACGATCCGGGTATTTGCCCAGCAACGACCGCAATAACGGCAAAGCCTGCTCTGCCCGTCCCTGTTGCATCAACTGAATCGCCTGTTGATACTCAGTATAGTCTTTTAGAAACTGCTCGTCCTGTTGTTGGCCTTTCCAGTGAGCATAGCTGATTCCCGATAAAATCAAAACTAGCAAACTAAGAAACACGTATCGGTCCCATTTTCCATGCATGAGTAAATTCTCCTCATTCTGCAAAAATCGACAACCTCCTATTTGTAAATTCTAGTACATTTTGCACTATAAAGCAATATCAACAAATCGATATTTTGGATACATGTGCGGCACAAGAAAGCATCTTGCTTGTGTGTAAGGTGCATGTTGTGGTGATAAACGAAAAAATATCACAAAAGACCCTCCCATGAAAGTGAGTTCACCACTTTCATGGGAGGGTTGCTACATTGCTATACACTCCATCCTTATTTTGCCACGTTTACAACAGCATCAGAAACTGGGTTGCCAACTACATTATTCGAACTAATACCACCCGTTTGATCTACATCTACAATGCCTGTCGCCGACAAGGTGATTGGCTTAGACAGATCTGTTACTGGGTTTTGCAGTTTGAGATAAATAGTTTTATATCCTTTTGATGAACTAACCGGATTTTGAGCGCCACTATCTTCATAGACCCTTAATACAGTAGCTGATTGTCCATCAACTTTTACGGTAAAGTTGTTAACAGAAAGCGAATTGCTGATCATCGCATTTGCCACCGGTTCGCTGAAGTCGACACGGATGACGTCTGCGCTGGTTAAGGTCGCTGTGAACGTCGGAGCCACGTTTTCTTTCATGTATTCATTTACGGTCACGGTATCCATAACGAGCCCAGACGTATTCTTAATGTTGCTGATCGTAATGACGTGCGTGCCTGTCCACGTATTTGCCCCGGGTGCGAGCGTCACGCGGATATGTTTCGTATCTCCATCAAAGACTGCTTTCGTGACGGTCAAACCGTTGATGTTGAAGTTGGACAGGTTCAATGCAGAAGCGTCCAAGTTTTGTGTGAACTCAAATACTAATTCGTTGTTGTTGTCCGCTTTCACACCATTACCATCGTAGGCTGTATCAAGAGCTGGCTTCGTCGTTAAGCTGTCAGAGCCGCGAACGAATGTAATCTGTTTACGCTCTGCATATGCATTGTCAGCCAAGTCGCTTACTAAACCGTTCGGCAATGTCACGGTGTATGTGCCTTTTGGCAAGGAAGAAATGTTCAAAGCAACCGATTTCGATTTTCCGTCTGTCGGCAGATATAATTTGAAATTGTCGCTAGTTGTTTTCAAATCTGCGCCGACAGCCTTAAGTACATTGTTTTCGTCAATATACTTATCGCTCGATTGAACAACTGTAATGTTGCTGCCAGTCGTGACCTCTTCGTCAAATGTCAACACAAGGTGCTCAACACCGTCAATTTTCACGACTTGGCTACTGACGAATTTCGGTGCTGTAGTATCAGCTTTCAATTGAACGACTTTCGTGTACGCATCCCCGCTATTGCCCGCCAAGTCCTTATAATCGCTTACTTCAACTGCGTACACACCTTTCGACAGAGCGCTGCTCAATGTTGCTGTATAGACTAAGCCTGTTGAGTCAACCGAAACAGATGCAGTTTGGCCGCCAATTTTGATGGTCGGGTTGCTCAACAGTTTTTCGCTAAACGTCACTTTGACGGTTTTCGTGTTGACCGCTTCGATGCTTTGAACGGTCGGCTTCGTTGTATCCACCGTTGTCTTCTTGACAGTCAGTTCAGCCGGGTTCGGATTGATGACATTTCCGTTGTAGTCAACGGCGCCAAAGATTTTCAGCGTCAAGTCTTTATTCACCGGCACAGACGAGGAAGCGAGATTGATTGTCATTTCATCGTCGCCAGCCGTGAATTTCGGAGAAACCGAGATTTCGGTTGTTCCGTCGTACAGTTTAACTGTTCCTACGCTGGCAAGCGGTTCAGAGAATTTCACTTTCAGCGTCAAGCCGTTATCCGCGTAAGAAGACGACAGAACGCTCGGTCTTACCGAATCAGTCGTGTCAATCGTCGTCGTGTAGGCAGGCACATCTTTGCCGTCCAATGTCTTGACGTTTTTAATGTCGACAACATAGCGTTTCGTGAAAAATTGAGCGCCATCAGCCACTAATTTTAACGTTTTCTTATCATCGCTCAACGATGCCTTCA
This sequence comes from Geobacillus sp. Sah69, assembly GCF_001414205.1. Lineage (NCBI taxonomy): Bacteria > Bacillati > Bacillota > Bacilli > Caryophanales > Anoxybacillaceae > Geobacillus > Geobacillus sp. Sah69. The sequence continues at coordinate 17,096 of NZ_LLKS01000021.1, forward strand.
CGGTGGAAACCGTTCCTTGGCCATCAATCGCCGTGAGCGTGATGGCGGTTGTTTTCACGACGTCATCGGACGTGTCGCTTGTGCCTTTGTTGTCGATTACTGTTGCGGCATCAACCGCTTTGTTAAACTTGATTTCCAATGTTTTTGCGTTAACAGCTGTTACGCTTTCCACTTTTGGAGGCAACGCCGCTTCATACGCCGCCTTGGCGTCTTGTGCTGCTTTTTGCAGTTCGGCTTTGAACGCATCGGTTACTTTCGATACGTATTGGTTGACTTTGTCAAGCGCGGCTTTCGCTTTGTCCAAGTTGCCGGCTTTGACAGCGTCTTGCGCTTCACGCGCTTTCATGGCAACGGTGATGTCGTAGATCAAGCTGTCGCGCAGTTTTTGCGCTTCGTCTTTGAATTGCGAGCGAAGCAGTTCGCGCGTCGTTTGGCCATATACGCGGTCGAGGATGACCGTGCGCGTTTTGAGCTCGTACGAAATTTTGTGGTAGAGCTCTTCTGCTTTTTTCAGATCTTTCGCATCGACGGCTGCTCTGAGTTCTTGACGCATCGCGTCTAATTTTGTCGCATAGTTGTAAGCGTCGATGTACGTAGCCACGCGCGCTTCGCCCGATTTCGGGTTGGCTTTGAATACATACGTTTCGTATGTAGCTTGCAAGTCAGCCAAATACGCGTCTTTTTTCGCGCCGCCGGCTTTGTTCACGACAGCAACCGCGTTTGCATACGCTTGTTTTGCTTTGTTGTAGGCGGCATATACATCTTTAATGTCCGGGAATTGGCCCGTTTCCGTTACCGTATGGCTGTACGTATAGTATGCTTCTTTCATTTGCGCTTTCGCTTGGCTGACGACCGTCGCAACGTCCGTGGCTGCTTGGGAAGCATGCGGGTTGGCGGCGACGAAAGCGCTCGCTGCTACAGCGCTGGCTGTGGCGAGTTTGACTGCTTTCTTTTTGTCCATAAAGCCTAAAATCCCCCTTCGTTTTTATGAAACTTTAAGACAATGATCCTAAACGGCTGCCGTTTAGTAGATTCATTGCCTAAAAGGTGCTAACATGAACCAAGATCATCATGTGTGTCCAGATGATAGACTTATTAGCAAGGCTATCATTCAGTGCTAGCACTTTCACATCATTCCTTAATGTTCTACGTCTTCTATAATAATACATTTTCTTTCTAAATTCTAGCCCTAAATACAAATTTTTTAGAGAATATGCCATTGAAATTATTTCCATCGATGGCGACATTGATATGAATATGCCTGTAACAGAAATTTAGAACAATATTTTGGCAGTTTGATGGTTTTGGTTGGCAAACATTTTGTGCAAAAACATCAATCGTTTTTCTTCACCGTGACGTCCATCGGTTGGCCAAGCGTCATTTTGACGACGTCATTGCGGTCATTCAAGTACAAATCGAGAAAGCGGAACTGTCCTGCGAATTGTTCCGGACTGTTCGTGATGGAAAATTGCAGCTGCATGGCGTAATCACCGCTGTTGGCGAGCTGTTCGGCGATTTTTTTGATCTCTTCCTTCGGCACGTTGTACGCTTTTAAGTAAGAGATCGAGTCGGCGATCGCTTCGGCGTTGTCGTTGAAGAAAATGGAGAGCGTCACCGTTGCGCCGTCGATGCGGCCTTCAAGCGGCAATGACATATTTTGGCCGTATAAGTACCAGCCGAACAGACGATTTCCTTTTTGCCGCTCAATGACGAACGGAACGGATTCATTTCCTGCCTGAAGAATGTATTGCCCTTTCAATGAGCGGGCGACAAGGGCGAGAAGTTCGTCTTTTGTGAACGGCACGTATTGGATGGCAGCCCCTTGTTTGGCATACAGTCCGCCGCCGAGGCTGTAATAGACGGCGCCGCCTGCCCGTTTTTGGCTGTAGACGCGATACTCGCGCCCTTGTTTCGCCGTCATGGCGGTCTGCCATGCCGCTCCGTTCAGGCGGTATAGAGGCGTGTCGCGCAAAATGACGACTTTGCCGATCATGCCTTGTTTCCATTGGACTTGCCCCCATTGGACGGCGGCGTCAACTGTTTGTCCATTTCCTCCGAGGGCGATGGCGGCGGCGAGGCAGATGGCGGCTGCCATTTGGGATGCATGTTTCATCTTCGTTTTCCTCCTCATTTTGGTCATCGTTGTCGTTCCAGCATGCTAAAAGAACCGCTTCGCCCCCAAGTACCGCTGTTTCCAATACGGTTGGTCGAGGCGGCTCGTCGTCACGCCGGTCGAAGCGCCGCTATGGATGAACTGGCCGTTGCCGATATAGATGCCGGCGTGCGATGGGCCGTTGGTGGTCGTGGCGAAAAAGACGATGTCGCCGACTTCCGGGGCGGAAACCGATGCGCCTGCATTCCACATCAAGGCGACGGTGCGCGGGATGGGGACGCCTTGTTGCTGGAACAGGTAGAAAATGAAGCCGCTGCAGTCAAATCCCTCTTCCGGTGTCTCGCCGCCCCAAACGTACGGGACGCCGAGCAGTTCGGCCGCATCGGCGACGAGTTCGATGACGTCCAGCTTCGCCGCAGGGGCTTGTCCGATCAGGCGCTCGTATGTTTCGCCGTCAACAATGCCGGTTGCGGGGAGTTGGGCCGCTTGTTGGAAACGACGGACGGCATCGGCGGTGGCGGTTCCGTAGTAGCCGGTGATGTCCGTCCAGAAGTAGCCGAGCTCTTTGAGCTTCGTCTGAATGCGCTTGACGTCGTCGCCGAGCGCGCCGATTGAGAGGCGAACCGCCAGGCGCTCGCGCTCGATCGGTGCAGGGGAGGTCGTTTTCGCTTTTACTGCGCTCGCGAGGCGGGCAACGGTTTGGTTGTCGACCGCGCCGGTCACTGGCAGGCCGTTGTCGCGTTGAAAGCGGCGGATGGCGTCGGCGGTCAGCACCCCATAGTAGCCGGTGATGTCCGAATAGGTAAAGTAGCCGAGTTGTTTAAGCTGCTGCTGCAGCTTGCGGACGTCGTCGCCGCGCGAACCGATCGTCAGCGCGTCAGATAACGTGGCCGGCTGACTTGTTGCTTTTTGCTTCAGCCGCTCAAGCGTCGCCCGGTCCGCCCGCCCGGTGGCGGGAAGCCCGTTCGCCCGTTGAAACTGCTTCACGGCATCGGCCGTCACCGCGCCATAGTAGCCGGTGATTTGCGGATAGCGAAAATAGCCGAGCTGTTTCAGCCGGCGTTGCAAATCACTGACGGCCGCACCGCGGGAACCGATGGCGAGCGTGTCGTTTGACGCAGGCTTTTTCAGCTTCGCGTAGGTGGCGTCATCGACGATGCCGGTCGCCGGCAAGTTCATCGCCCGTTGGAACGCCTTGACCGCTTTTTCGGTGATGGCGCCAAAGTAGCCGGTCGCTTGCGGATACGTGAAAAAGCCTTTTTCTTTCAAGCGCTGCTGGAGCTGTTTGATTTCAGGGGAACTCATGCCTTTTTTCCATTCCGCCGCCTGGCTGTCATCCGGGGCAAGAAAAAAGGACGAAACCATGGCAGCGGCAAAGAAGGCGTGATTCGGTTTCACGGATGCGTCCTCTCCCTTCGCCGCCCCTTCCGTTTGTTGTCGTCTTGTCCTGAGTGGATGTTCAAGATGAGGCGCGGCAATGTTCTATATTTTCAGTATATCGTATGAAAGCCATGAAAGGAAATGCTTTTTTCCATTGGGAGAAGAAAGAAGATCATGAACCGGAATGGGGTGTTCCCCGTTTCGGACGCGACAGATTGGCGAACAAGTGCGATACATGCCGGTCATCGACAAGGTAAATCGACTGCAGCACTTCATAAATGAGCTGTTTTTCCATCTCCAGCCATTCATCTGCGCGGATCGGGATGTATTTTTGCCTCGGTTCATTCCATTCATAAAGGGCGACGGTAAACTTTTTTTGGCGAAGATCAAGCTTGACGATAAACATGTAAAGATGGCTCGTGCATTTAAATACAAAATAGAGCTGAGCTTCCTTTGAGCAGGTGATCGTGCGGAACAGCGCCTCGCCTTCCGATGCAAAACGCATCCGTCCACCTTCGTTTTTCAGCGAGCGCAGCGAATCAGTGAAACTGGCCGGGGCGATCGTTTTCAGCCGCACGGAAAACGGATTTTTCATTTCCTTAATATAGATATGGTACATTTTTTGGGCGTGCTTCTCCCCGTTTCGTTCACAAATGACAAAATCGGCAAGATAGATGTTCACCTTGACCCCCTCTTTTTGGTTCATAGTTTCCTATTTTTAACTAATTGTACTATGTCCTTCCTGGGCAAAAAAAGAGGCCGAACGACGAAATCACGGACAAATCCGTTCTGATTTAGAAACAAAGAGAGAAATGGGCGAAAAAGGAACAATCATTGGCTCCACGCTTTTCTATCTTTAAATAGTAATGATGAAAAGCGTGGTGACGAACGATGACAAACTTGGGGGAGACGCTCAAACAACTGCGAAAACAACGGCGCTGGACACAGGAACAGCTGGCCGAGCAGCTGAACGTGTCGCGTTCGCAAATCAGCAAATGGGAAAACGGCAGCCTGCTTCCTGACATTCAATCGCTCGAAAAGCTATGCCATTTGTTTAACGTCAGCGCTGATTTTTTACTCGGCAGCGAACTCGGACAGCGGGAAGTGCTGCGGGAAGTGAAGCGGCTGTATGGGGAAACGGAAATGGGTGAAAAGACGCTCGCTGTCGTCGATTATGTGCTGCGAAACCGCGAGATCAGCGACGCGGTGTACACGTTGGCGAAATTGCCGGAGAAAAAACGAAAACATGTCGAAACGATGCTGATCACGATCATTAAAGAGTGCGCCGAAGCCCTCGGCTGACTCCCGCCCTTCGACAAAAAAAGCGCTAACATCGGCTGCTAGCGCCATCGTTGGGGAGTCTTGCGAGGACACGTTCTTTCTCTTGGGGATTCGTTAAGAAAGGAATGAATGGGGAAACAAATCATCAAAACGGGAGAAAGGGAACGGATTCAGTGGCCCTTTACGGAAGTCGCGAATCCGTTTAGACGTGCTCCGGCCATTCCCGTGTTTTGCCGGAGTGGAGAAATTGGACGGAATCCGCGACGACCTCGGTCACATAGACGCGTTGGCCGTCCTTTTTATCGTAGCGGCGCGTTTGGATTCTCCCCGTCACCGCCACCATCGATCCTTTTCGGCAATAATTGGCGGTATGTTCCGCTGTTTTCCGCCATAAGACGCATGGAACGAAATCGGCATCAATCCCTCCTTCCGCGTTGCGGAAATTTCTCGCCACCGCCAAGGTGACGGTCGTCACGGCTGCTCCTTCGGCTGTGTAACGGAGCTCCGGGTCTTTCGTCAACCGCCCGACAAGCACCACTTGATTGACCATACGCCGGCGCATCCCTCCTTTCCATCCACCGCATCCTTATGATAAACGATCGCGTTTTTTGCCGTAAAACTGCGATTTTTGCATTTTTCTGCGCAATCTATAAGTACAATCCCCGGCAAATGCGGACAATGCGCCAGCAATAGCGCAGCAAAATGGCGTTTTTGTCATTTCGCAGCAAAATATGTGGATGGCTTTGGCGGAGACAGGCGCATCATCCTGTTTTTCTTCCCTTCGTTGGCTATGGTATAATCATGAATAGACAATCGTGATGAGGTGGGCGACCATGAAAACGTTCAAGCTTGTCGGGCTCTCGGTGATTGACGAGGGGATGCACCGCCGGGACATTCCGTTTATTGACGGCCTGATCATCAATAAGGAAGACGGGCAAAACCGCTGGCTCGTCGAGGCGTATTTGGATGATGAATACGAACCGGTATTTGCCGGATTGAAGGAGCGGACTGAGTTTCAGCTGCAAGTGACGATCACCAACCCGGGCAACGATCCGGCGAACATGCTTGTTGCCGTCCGTTCGATCACGAAAATGAACGGCCATATTAGCGTGCTGATGGAAGGGTTGATGATCCCACGGCGGACTCATTTGGCTGAAATGGTATTGGCCGGCCTTGTTGAGAAAGGATTGCAAGGCGAGGCGCTGCTCAAAGAATTCCGCCAGCAAATGGATGAGCGGCAAGGCGTGAGAGCGAGGGACGGACGGACATAATAAAAGGCTAGAGAGCGCGACTCTCTAGCCTTTTTGTATATCCATCGAGATCGGACGGCCATCAAACGTGGGCAGCGAAATCGACATGCACGAACGAAACCGGACAGTGTGGGCAGGTCGCCGATACGCGCCATTGACGCGCGACAGCTTTCATTCACTGACGCATCCCTCGCCAAAGCGAATGCTGTCCATGTCCATTGGCATGGACAGCTTACCATTCATTGTGAACGCGTTCCAGCGAAACGGTCTGAACCGGGCGGGCGGTGACGATGTAGCGCTTCGGGGCGCGGCCGATGAGACGGAACGGATAGCACGTCGTCACCGTCAACGTCGGACGTGCCTTGTTGACGAGAACGGTCCGATCATCGTCATCGACGATGCGGATGCGGACGATGCGATAATGAACAGCTGTGTCCGCCGCCCGGATGACGAGGGCATCACCGATCCCTAGTTCCCCAAGGCGGCGAAACACCGTGTCGCGATGCCCTGACAGCACAACATGCCCCTTTCCCCCCGGCCAAGCGCTGGCCGGGTAATGGCCGGCGCCGCGGCGCAGCTCTTGCTCGCGGACGCCTTCGTATACCGGGATCGCCACCCCGAGCTTCGGAATGACCAGCTCGCCAAGATGCGCCCCCAGCGGAGCAGCGGCTTGTTCAACCGGACGGCGGGACGCGTGGGCGGCTTCGGCCGCCGATGATGGAGACGAGTCCAAGGCAGGCAAGCGGACCGCCTCTTGATTCGCTGCTTTCCAGCCAACGATGTACCAATAGCCGTTCCAACCTGCTGTTGCCGCTCCGATGGCGAAAACGGCTGCGGCCGCCCAGCGGGCAGCTTTGCGTTTCCATCGATACCGAGGCGCATCTTTTTTCCACACTGTCTGCTCCCTCTTCACAGCCGCTCACCCTTTAAGGCGCCCCGCCCGCCGGTAAAGGAGAGCGCCTGCGACAGCCAGCAGCAACCCGGCCGCCGCCTGCGGCAAATACGGCGACGCCGTATCCGGCAATTTTTCTCCTTGCATCATCCCCTTCATCTCAAGCGCCAGCAGCCCGGCTTCAATCCCTTTCTCCCCGGCGCGGACGATGTAGCCGGACGTCAACATGTCCCTTGTCATCGCGATATCGGCCATTTCTTCACCTTGGCGGTTATACAATTTCACGTCGATCGTCTTCGTATCGGCTGCAGCGGCCGCTGACGGCTCCATCTCCCGCCCGTTGACATAGTACTTGGCCTCAAGCTGCAGCAAACGAAGCGCTTTTTCCCAAAGGGCTCGCAGTTCGCGACGTTGCTCATCCGTCCACGGCCCCTCGGTCTGCTCAAACGGGCGCAGCTGCGCACGAAGCGCCGCCAGCCGCCCAGCCAATTGCGGGTCGTCAATCGAGGCGATATGGCGGGTGAAGGCGCGTACTTCTTGTTCCGTCATCCCGAGCACCCCAAGCAAGTCGTTGATTTGCTGCATGGCGGCGTTATGCTGTGAGTAAAAGCGGACGGCCCGGTCTAAGTCTTCAACAAATGTGTAGTCTTGCACCGTTTCGCCAAACTGGCCGAGCAGCGCCTCGAGCTCCTCGACCGTCAGCCGGTGCCGACGCAAAACGGCATGAAGCCGCTCGTCAGTGATGGGCGTGCCGAGCCATTGTTTCATCTCATCCATGGTGCGAAAATCGGCGGCTGTCAAGCCGTATTGATCCAAATAAGCCAACAGGTCGCTCACTGTCCAGCCGACGCTCTCAGCATACTGCTCAAGCTCGCTTCGGCTGATGGCCGCCGCCCCAGCCGGAAACGAAGCGAAAACGGCGACAAGCACAGCCATTCCTAGCCATTGCCGCATTCGGTCTTCCTCCCTTTCGCTTTCTTTGACGTACATTGGTAGTATTTTCCGAACATGCCGCTCTTATGTACGCCAACCAGCGAAAAAAGAAGAAAGCTTGGCCTAGAGCGCTTGAACGTTCTCCCACCTACGCAAACGCTTAGAGATGGGAGATTCTCGGGGACACCTGCTATAAGGCAGACTGCCAGCCAGACCATCCCCGTCTGTCCCTGTGACTTGGCTGTTCCAACGAAGTCCTTCTTTCAAGATATTTTGAGCGGCGTTAGGGGACATCCATGATGGAAGACGCTGATTCATTCCCCCCTTCGGCTGATCGCGTGAAAGCGGGGGCTTCTCGGTACATAAGAACAGGCGCCCGAGTTTCGGACGCCTGTTTCGCGTTAGGAAAGGTGGCTTACGGTTGCCTGTTGGAAGTAGGCGTTGTACAATGCGCGCACCGCCTCGTTGACGACGTCTTCTTTGACGCCGAACATCATGCTCACTTCGGACGATCCTTGGTTGATCATCTCTAAGTTGATGTTGGCATTGGCAAGCGCCGTCACCGCTTTGGCCGCCATCCCGACCGTTTTTTCCATCCCTTCGCCGACCACCATGATGAGCGCCAGTCCGTATTCCACATTGACTTCGTCGACCGCCAGCTCCTCGCGAATGCGGGCTAAAATGCGTTCTTCTTTTCCGTCCGCGAGCTGGCTCGCCCGCAAAATGATCGACATGTTGTCGATGCCGGATGGCGTATGTTCATATGAAATGCCTTCGTCTTCTAAAATTTGCAGCACGCGGCGGCCGAATCCGATTTCGCGGTTCATTAAATATTTGCTGATGTTGATGCTGCAAAAGCCAGTGTCGCTCGCAATGCCGGCGACTGGTTCGTCGATATGATTGCGCTTGGCGACGATCCACGTGCCTGGAGCCGCCGGGTTGTTGGTGTTTTTGACGCAAACGGGAATGCCGGCGCGGTAGACGGGCTCCAGCGCCTCGTCATGGAAGACGGAAAAGCCGGAATACGACAGCTCGCGCATTTCCCGATACGTAATTTCCTTCAACTTGCGCGCATCAGCGACGATCGACGGGTTGACGCAATAAATCGAATCGACGTCGGTAAAGTTTTCATACACGTCGGCTTTCACGCCGGCGGCGACGATCGAGCCCGTAATATCCGACCCGCCGCGCGGGAACGTGACGATATGGCCCGATCGGGAATAGCCGAAAAATCCCGGGATGACCAAAACACCGCGACGTTCGCGCAGCTGCTTCAGTTTGTCGTACGACTCCGGGAGCACTTGGGCGTTGCCTGGCTCATCAGTGACGATAATGCCGGCTTCAAGCGGGCTGACGTAGCTCGTCTCAAGCCCGCAATCTTGCAGATAGAGCGCCATGAGCCTTGCGTTATGGTCTTCGCCGCTCGCTTTCATGGCGTCAAACAGGCGGGGCGGATCGTTCCGATAGGCGCTGATTTTGGATTGTAAGTCATCCACAAGTTCAGCCAAAAATCCATCAGCTTCCAACTCAAGTTCATCTACAATGTCGGCGTATCGTTTTGTGATTTCTTGCATCGTTTGTTCATACGGCTCATCCGCTGCCACCTGTTCGGCGAGCCGAATGAGCATATCCGTCACTTTCACATCATCTTTATACCGCTTTCCAGGAGCTGATACAACGACGATGCGGCGCTCGATATCCGAGCTGACGATGTCGGCCACTTTACGGAATTGTGCAGCGCTCGCCACCGAACTTCCACCGAATTTAGCTACTTTCATCGTTCATGACCCTTTCTGTCGAAAGTATCTATAATTGTTTATCATATCACATTTTTCCGCCCATGGAACTATTCATTTTTTAGAAATTTCCGCCAACGTCCCAAAACGCCGCCATCGCCGGCCATGACTCTCTTCAAAACAGATGGCGCCGTGCTTCGTCAATGGAAAGACGGTGCTGCAACAGCCCCCCCGCCTTGACAAACGGATGATGGTTCAGCACAGCGCCGTTTTTCCATCGTTCCTCCTCAATTTTTTCCGAAAACGGCCGCTCTGCCTCACGTTTGTGCCACATTGCCGCGGCGGACGTTGGCGATTCCTTCTTTGCAGACGCCATACGGCAGCCACGAGCAGTTGCGGCATAACTCGTCCAAATCATCCGGCTTGACCCGTTCCGCCGTCCGCCGGATCAGTTCAGACTTCCAATACACATTGCCCGGCTCCAAACCTAAATGGCGAATGACGTTTCCGTCAAGCGAACGGACGTGGGCATCGGAATTGGGGCCGGCTTCACACGTTGTCTCTCCATGATGCGGACAGGCGAGGCACGCCTCATCGAGCGCCGCGACGACTTCAATCGGGAAATCGTCGTGTTCATCGCGAATGCGGGCCACGATCTCCCACATTTTTTCCACGAACGACGGGCTGTAGCCCATGCCGCGAAACCCGTGCACACAAAGCAAATGGTGGCCGCGCAGACGCAACGGCTTCATGCTCCTCTCTCCTTTCCTTCGTCTCGTTCGAGCATATGACAGGCGCGTGAAAATATGCCTGTCGCGCCGTTCTTTCATCTCTAAAATCATCATACGCCAACTGGTCCCTAGCAGCAATCATGTATTTGACCGGCGCCTTTCCAACTTCTTTTTCATTCAAGGATGGGGAGCAACATGGTACAATGAAAGCGGCAACTTCGCAACGAAAGGAATGGCGAATGATGACGAAAGACGAAGCGGCACGTTGTCTTTCCGTTTTGCTTCACGAACTGACCAAACCATGGCGAAAAGAAAAAATCCATTCCGATGTGCTCGAAATCATTATGAAACTGCGCATCCAGGCAGCGGATGACGAACGCTATATGAATAATTTGCTCAGCAACATCGCCTTCGCCGGCGAATCGGCGCATGCGTTAAAGCAAATTTGGAGCTACATGCTGCGTGAGCAAACGTTTCTATCGCCACAGACGATCGAGGCGATGCTCACGGACGCCCAGCAAGCGATCCGGCGCCGGCTGCCGGAGCTGACCGCCCGCTATGAGCGTCCGTTTTTGTCCATCGATGACCCGCTCGAGCGGAAACGCCAGCTTGAGCGCTCCTACGGTGCGCTTCTTTTGTTCAACCGGATCGCCACCGACTTTTTGCTTGAGTTCGTCCGCGAAGAAAACGAAACGGCAGCGAGCGTCTTTTTCGCCGCCGACCCGAACGAGGCGATCGAAGTGTTCCATCATCTTTGTAGCGTCTACGCGAGCCGCTGGCTGGAAGGCCTGGAAGTCGATTGATGGACAAAGACGATGACTTTCTTGATAAAGCGCTTGAAGGCTTCACGATGTTCGCTCTAAACCAAGGCGAAGTGTGCACATGCCCGTCGCGCGCCCTCATCCATGAGTCGATTTACGACGCCTTTATGGAACGGGCGCTTGAACGCGTCAAGCAAATCAAGCAAGGCAATCCGCTCGATACGGAAACGATGATCGGCGCCCAAGCCTCCTCCGAACAGCTCGAGAAAATTTTGTCATACATCGACATCGGCAAACAGGAAGGCGCCGAACTTTTGATCGGCGGCGAGCGGAACATGCTCGAAGGAGAACTGCCCGGCGGCTATTACGTCAAGCCGACGGTTTTCAAAGGACATCACAAAATGCGCATCTTCCAAGAAGAAATTTTCGGCCCGGTGCTCGCGGTCACGACGTTTAAAGATCATGACGAAGCGCTTTCGATCGCCAATGAGACGCTGTACAGCCTTGGCGCCGGCGTCTGGACGCGCGACATCAACACCGCGTACCGCTTCAGCCGCGGCATCCAGGCCGGCCGCGTGTGAACGAACTGCTATCACATTTATCCGGCCCATGCGGCATTTGGCGGCTACAAGATGTCCGGCATCGGCCGCGAAACGCACAAAATGATGCTCGACCATTACCAACAAACGAAAAACTTGCTCGTCAGCTATTCGCCGAAAAAACTTGGCTTGTTCTAATACTCACCCACCCACTCTTTCATCGCCTCCCCGTTTTGAGGCGAAGAGCCCACCATGTTGACAAGGTGTCCCGGTTCCGTTCGGGACACCCTCTTTTGCCTTGACGACACTGCTGTTGTCTCACTCGTTCTCCGCCAAACAGCGGGCCGCCGATTGACCCCCCATACTGAAAACAAACGAAATGCATGAATGCAAAGGAGGGACACCCAATGGCTGAAGAACCGAAAGTCATCGCCACCGAAGCGGCGTTAAAATTGATTGAAAAATTAAAGGCGAAATACGGCCCACTTATGTTCCATCAATCCGGCGGCTGCTGCGACGGCAGCTCGCCGATGTGCTACCCGCTCGGTGAGTTGATCGTCGGCGATTCCGACGTGTTGCTTGGCGAAATCGGCGGCTGCCCGTTTTACATCGCCAAGGCGCAATACGAATATTGGAAGCATACACAGCTCATCATTGACGTCGTTCCCGGGCGCGGCGGCATGTTTTCACTGGGAGGCCCGGAAGGCGTCCGCTTTCTCACCCGCTCGCGCGTCTTCGGCCAAAGCGCAGAGGCAGGCGCGCCGTAGCTGACCGTTGCCGATCGTCACCGTGAAGCTGCCAAGCGCCGAGCATCGCGTTGATGCGAGACCCGCCCGGCGAAATGAGCGGCATAAAAGCAAACCGACGCCTACCTCTGGATGCCTCATTGCTCTTTTGTTCGTTGCCGCCCACAAAAAAGGCGGCCCGCCTTCTCGCCGAAAAGGCGCGGTCCGCCGTTTCCTTTTCTTCACTCGGTCTCGGTTTCCTGCTTCAACGGCTTCATCGCCTCTGCCCGATCAGACAAGACAATCCGTTTCAAACCGAACACGAAAAGCAAGCCGACCGCGATAAACGTGAGCCCGAACCAAAAGACTGCCTGCAGGGAATCGACAAGCGACTGCTTCAGCACCGGCACGAACATGTCCCGAAGCAGCGCTGGAATCTTGGCCATCGCTTCCGGACTGAGCAAGACGGAATACAGCCCTTGCGGATCGTCATGGATCATGTCCGCAAAGCGGTCGACAAGCCCTTTCGCCTGCGCCGGCAGCGCTTCGAGCTTTGGCATGAGCCGCTCGTCAAGCAAGGCTCTCGACCGGTGGTTCATGATGGCGCCAAGCACCGTTATCCCAAACGTCCCGCCAATCGAGCGGAAAAATTGGCTTGAAGATGTCACCACGCCAAGCTCCGATTTCGGAAAGCTTTCTTGCAAAGCAAGCGTCAAAATCGGCATCACGAGCCCTGTGCCAAGACCGAGAATGATCATATACATCGTCGCCGTCCATTTCGATGTCTCGACATCCATCGTGCCAAGCAGCCCGAATGCGGACGCCATAACGGCCATGCCGATGATCAGCTGCGGCTTCACCCCGATCCGGTATACCAGTCGACCGCCAAGGACGCTGCCGATGAGTAACTATTCACCCCAGTGCTAGTGTATAAAAAAGCCCAGCACAAATAGGGCATTTCGGTCATAGAAAATGCCCTAGGTAGCGGAAAGAACTCGATCGATCGTTTCGCCTGCCAACAGAAGACATAACGAATCCCACACGTTTTTTTCGTGTTTCGTCAGTGTGGAAACGATGCTTCTTGCGATGCAAAACGACTGCGCGAATGTTTCTTCGCGAAACGTACCCGAAATGTTCTCTTTGACTTTGACCATGCGAAGATCGCGTTCGGCTTGGTTGTTATCAAAGGGAACATGTACTTCACGTAAGAAACGCAGCGCTTCTTCCTTTCGTTTTTGAAGGCGTCGAACAAAAGCGAGTGCTTTTTTCGGAAGAGGCGTCATCGTTKCTAATCGGTGTTGTGCTCTTTCTAGGATGCGATCATACACTC
>NZ_LLKS01000022.1:0-62281 GCF_001414205.1 Geobacillus sp. Sah69
CCGTGGACTGGCCTTGGGATTAGGAGAGGAACCGAAGTACCGCAAGGTAGACCTCTTCCGCCAAATCCAGCAGGCGATCGAGCGATTGTATCATGAACGGCGGATCACGCCGGTGTTCATTTTGGATGAGATGCATTTAGCGAAGGATGCATTTTTACAGGACATCGCGATCTTGTTCAACTTTGAGATGGATTCGACCAACCCATTTGTCTTGATTTTGGCCGGGCTGCCCCATTTACAGGGGAAGCTGCGGCTCAATCAGCACCGCCCTCTCGACCARCGGATCATCATGCGATACCGGATGGGGCCGCTGGAGAAGGAAGAGGTGGCGGGCTACATCGAACATCGGATGAAACAGGCCGGGGCGAAGCATCCGATCTTCACCCCATCGGCGTTAGAGGCGATTGCCCTGCAGTCGCGGGGATGGCCTCGGGTGATCAACACGTTGGCCACGACGTGCCTGTTATACGGGTATCAGCTGAAAAAGGACGCCATTGACGAAGAAATGGTGCGCATGGCCGCAGAGGAAATGGGGTATTAGCACGAAAGGGGCCGAATCGGCCTCTTTTGTGCTTTCTCTTTTCCATAGGTCCATCAGGCGCGCTGGAAATCTTCATCTGAAAGAGCGTGCAAACGTTCCGAAAGAATGTGCAAAATCCGGAACAATCCGCAAAAATTTTGCACATTATTTCCGAATCCGCCTGAAATAATTTGAAAAAGGGATTCTGAAATAATGTGCTAGTTTACATGGAAAGGAACGTTTTTCCCGTTCCGACTCCACCATAAAAAATAACTTTAATTTGCATTTCCACTTATCTTTCACCTCCGGTGGACTCGAAAAATCGATCATAATGACTAAGTCCTCTAGAGGCTTCAGGCATAGTGGGAACGCTTATTTTTGGCTGGATGGGTTCCCTTATCCCTCTTCCATTGATTAACTGATAGAATACTTGCTTAATGGAATCTACACTCGGATGCCCATATTGCGAAGCGAGCCGTAAAGCTTGCGTTGAAATTTCAAAATCGTGCTCTTTTAGTAAAACGGCCAGTAATTGTAACGTTTTTTGTTTTTCCTGAATGGTACAATGTGAAAAATAATCTTGCCATTCTGAAGGCATTTTCTCGTAAAAATCCGTATACTTTAATGCATTTGGCCTTTTAGCCATCAGGATAAGGTAAGGTTGCCATTTCATCGATTTTTGTTGCGTTCCATACAAACGCTCATGTTTCACTATGAGTTCATAGTCCTCTGTCAAAATCTCAATCTCTTGATATGAGATTTTTGCCAAAACCATTTGTTTGGCAAAACGGGGAGAAGTGGAATAAAGTTTATTCTCTACCCGGATGTAGCCATATTTATCCGCCCTAACTTGTTCATACCGAACACATTCGTATTCTTTTGCCGGCAACTGTAGAAAGCATTCCTTCTCTTCCTCAAACAATTCGGCAATCGTTTTTCCTTTTTGATAATGGGGCCTCTGCCAGTCTCTTTCACACTTTTCCCATAAGGAGTCATTAAAGGACTCCAAATCATATATCGTTAATTCTGGAAGAAGAAAGTTATTCCGAATGTACTTCACTTTTGCTTCCACGTGCCCTTTTTCATTTCCACTTGCTGGATTACAAAATTCACATTCAAACCCGTAATGTAAAACAAACCGTTGAAATTCCTCTGTCAGTTCTCTTTCTCCATTAGGCAGGATCTTTTTCACCGCAGGTGATAAATTGTCGAAACGGATCACCTTCGGTACTCTGCCCATGTAATGAAACATTCGTTTTAATCCTTCCAAAAAGCATTCTCTGTTTTGAGAAGGCATGACTTGAAAATAAAAGCCATTGCTGTACGGAAACGAAAGAGCTAAAAAAGGAAGAATGACACGTTCCCCTTTGTAGACGAAAGGGGCTTCTCCAAAATCTACTTGTGCTGTCGCCGGCTTGGCTTCTAAAGGAAGAGCCGCTGATTCACTCTGTTCTTGTAACTCTTTTTTCCGTTTAGCTACATAAAGTCGAACGGAACGATCTGACCCTTTGAAATCAAATTGTTCTTTTAACATTTCATACATTCTTTTTGCAGTTCTTCTAAACTTTTTCTTTTTCGTTAAGTCCTCTTGAATCCACTTATCTAAGATAGGTTTCACTGGATCCATTACTCTAGCTTTCCGGATTTGTTTTCTTTTCGTTGGGCTAAAGTCCTCCATCTCTGCATACTTCTTAATCGTTCTAGGATCATGATTCGTTCTTTTGGTAATATCTGAGTATGAACGCCCTTTTTGATTCGCCTCATATCTGATATAATCTATTTCAGCCACTGCTAACATCTCCTTCATTACCTCCCGTTGAACAAGTTGCCCAACTAGGAGGGTATGGTATTTAGGGAATGTTGGCAAGTGGTTTTTTTATTTATGTATGGCCGCTGGGGCCTACATAAATTAATTGCCATACACTACATTAATAGATTGCCACAAACAGCTCCGGGGGTATTTAAAACACCGCTTTTTGCCGGTTTACCGGAAAAGGCGCAGGAAGCACTGGCAAAGATGACGCCCTTTTCCCCTAGACTGGGACATCCAGAAGAATTTGCCAGGCTGGTTTGTGCGATCGTGGAAAATCCAATGTTAAATGGGGAAACGATTCGTCTTGACGGGGCAATTCGCATGCCGCCGAAATAGACAGAGGGGTGATGGAATGGGAGAGCTTGTATTCGTACGCAAGGACAAGCACATCGCATATTTGACGATGAACCAACCGGAAAAATTAAATGCTTTATCCGCAGATCTGGTCCAGGCATTAATTCGCGAATTGAAGAAGGCGGAAGCCGATGATGAAGTGAAAGTTATTATCCTCTCCGGAGCGGGGAAATCGTTCTGTTCCGGCGGAGATCTTTCGGCTTTTCAGAAAATGTCCGATATTGGATCAATCATCAACTGGATGAAAGAGGCAACAAGACTTGAGCAGACGATTGTTGAGTTAGATAAGTTGGTGATTAGTGCAGTTCACGGGTATGCTGCTGGCGCTGGTTTCAGTTTGGCATTAGCGAGCGATTTTATCGTTTGCGATAAGGATGCGATTTTTACCGCGAGTTTCGCGAAGGTGGGACTGATTCCCGATTTAGGGTTGATGAAAAATTTAGCGAAAAACGTACCGCTACCGCTGGCAAAGGAGTGGCTTCTATCTGGAAGTCGTATTACAGCTGAAGAAGCCTATCGAAAAGGACTCGTCAATCGAATTGCTGAAGGAGATTTACTGGAGGAGGCGAGTCGTTTTGCCAAGTTTATTGTGGAGGGACCGCCACTTGTTCAGCGTTTTGTTAAATATATGTTGAATCATGCCCATGAGTTCACCCACGATACGAATTTCATGCAAGAAGTAACGATGCAAGCCTTGCTTTTACAGACAGAAGATAATAAGGAAGGCGTGCGGGCATTTTTCGAAAAAAGAAAGCCAGATTTTAAGGGGAAATAAGTGAAAAGATGAAAAAAAGGCGGAGAAACATAAGGTTTTTCCGCCTTAAGTCATTTAGTGAGGAAACTATTCATGTGTCTTTAATACGTGTTTCCTTAGAGCATTTGCCACTCCATGTTGATCATGGTGATCGGTT
This sequence comes from Geobacillus sp. Sah69, assembly GCF_001414205.1. Classification (NCBI taxonomy): domain Bacteria; kingdom Bacillati; phylum Bacillota; class Bacilli; order Caryophanales; family Anoxybacillaceae; genus Geobacillus; species Geobacillus sp. Sah69. Next base: position 3,599 of record NZ_LLKS01000022.1, read on the forward strand.
GTAAACATTGCATGACTTTTTACGACATCATCGGCATTCTCCATTGCAATGCTAATACCTGCTGCTTTTAACATCGGAATATCATTGATTTGGTCTCCAATCGCGACCGTATTTTCCATAGGGATTTGTAAGTGACTGGCCAAGTAACGTAGGCCGAACCCTTTATTCGCATCTTTATGGGTAAATTCAATGGAAGGTGGTCCACCAGAACTAATGGATACATCGTTCCGTGCCATCGTTTGTTTTTCCAAGAGCGATAGTTTTTCCTGATTAAATGTATTTCCGCTAATTTTTGTAACGTTTAAGTTTAATAGATCAAGTTCTTCGACATCACGTACAAATATCATATTGTTTTGGCTGAATACGATATCCGCATGATGTCTGTAGTAGTCTTTATCAATAGCAGGAGATGATTTTGCCAATTCGTCAATCTCGTTGTATAGAAAACTCTTTGTATCTTTTTCCATGAATATACCTTGATCGGTATAAAGTTCAACGGGTATCTCATATTGACGGAGGGCGTTAATTATTTCCAGGACCGTTTGCTTGTCTAAAAACAATTGTTTTAAAAAGCCGTTATCGTAAATGCTTGAACCATTCCCGCTGATAATTGGTAAATGAAGCTTATATGGCTTTAAAATATGCAAAATATCATCATGATACCTTCCAGAACAAATCGCAATATGATGGCCCTGCTTCTTCACTTCCAGGATTGCCTGTAGATTTTCATCGCTGATCGAACCATCGCTCGATAACAATGTGCCGTCCATATCAATGGCGATTAATTTCATGAAAACATCATTCGCTTTCTTTGTATTTTTGTTCCATGATAAAAATAGACCCGCACACCATAAGATAAGAGTTTTTGATAAACTTTTCGTATGGTGGCGGGTCTTACCTTAACAATTCTATCTATCTAAAATACTTCATTCGACATAAGCTATTTGTTACGATTCTTCAAGGGTTGAGTGAGTGATTTTGTCCAAATTGGAGGTCCTTCCGGGAATGCTGCTTGCATATATACGTACATGAACATTCCCGAAAGTTTTTTTATTTATTAGAGCTCTTCACCATTCGTTTCGATGACTTTCTGATACCAGAAGAAGCTGTCTTTCTTAATCCGTTCCATAGATGCGTTATCGTCCACATCACGATCGATATATACGAAACCGTAACGTTTTTGATACCCGTTTAACCAGCTTAATACGTCTGAGAATGACCATACAGTATAGCCGATCACGTCTGAACCATCGGAAATTGCATCCCGAATCGCGTTAATATGATCTCTTAAATAGTTAATTCGATAATCATCGTGGATTCTGCCGTTTTCCACAGTATCAAATGCTCCGAGACCATTTTCTGTAATTAATACAGGTAAGTTGTAGCGACTGGTGATTCTTGTGATGGCAATTCGTAAACCGGTCGGATCGATCGTCCAGTCCCAATCAGTTTTATCGGTGAATGGATTATCGACAATCCGATAAAGTCCCGGAATTCCTTTTTCCGGTGTCGTTCCTTTTTCACCGGTATTGTTAATTGCATAGTTCATTTGCACACCGTCGAGGGGATTGTAAGCAACGGTTGCTGTTTGATAGTAGTTGATACCCATAAAATCAGGTTTTCCTTTGGCAAGGAGCTCGAAGTCGCCTTCCTGGATATCCGGTGTCAAACCATTTTCCTCTAAATAACGCCATGCTCTTTTCGGATATCTGCCATGTACGTATACATCCATCCAGAAGTAATTGTGGAAGTCATTCGCATCGTCTGCTGCCAGTACATTTTCTGGTTTCGTATCTACAGGGTAGTACGGCATATAGGCAAAGCTCGGTCCAATTTTTCCATCTGGAACATATTTGCGGAATTCGTTTATGACAGCCGCATTGGCGAGATTGGCAATATGGTTTGCATTATACATTCTTTTTCTATCTTGTACTTTAGGAGGGTGGAGAGCAGATTCATAGCCATGCCCGATAAAAATATTTTGTTCATTTAATGTTACCCAGTATTTTACACGGTCTCCGTACCGTTTAAATAATGTAATCGCATAGTTTTTAAAGTCTTCGATGATTCTTCTCGATTCCCAACCGCCATATTCATCTTGTAGAGCTTGCGGTAAATCCCAGTGATAAATCGTTAATACTGGTTCGATATTGTATTTGAGTAATTCGTCGATTAAACGATCGTAAAATTCCAGTCCTTTTTCATTTACCTCGCCATATCCTTTAGGATAAATACGTGGCCAGGAAACAGAGAAACGGTATGCTTTAAGACCTAATTCGGCCATTAATTTTACGTCTTCTTTATAGCGATGATAGTGGTCAATCGCTATATTACCGGTTGTGTTTTTGTAAGTATTTCCAGGGGTCTGAGAAAATGTATCCCAGATGGACGGTCCTTTTCCATCCTCATTCCAGGCCCCTTCTATCTGGTAGGCTGCCGATGCAGCCCCCCATAAGAAATCTTTCGGGAAAGGTTTTTTCTTGAGATGCTCCATTCTAAAATCCTCCTAATTTATTAATCAATTTTATTAGTTGTTAAATTGTTTTAATACAAAGTCAATCGCTTTCTTCGGATTGTTTGTCAATTCGATATATTCTTGACCACTGGTCGATACGAGTTTAATTCCTAAACGATCCGTATCTTTCTTGATCACTTCGTAGTTGGAAGCAACTTGTGGTGCGAGAATGACTAAATCAAAGTCTTTCAAAATATCATTGTGAGAACCGTATGCACCTGCTCCTGCAATAATCGGAACATTATATTCTGCAGCGGCTTTTTTTAATGCATTGGCGAGTAAACCACTAGTTCCACCACCGGCACATAAGACAAGGACGTTTTTCACATCTTTCTTTTGTGCAGCGACAACTTCATCAAGCGCTGTATCTACTTCAGCCGTAACTTCTTCTTCATCTGATTCTGCAGTTTCCAGTTCTTTTTGATAGATTTCATTATCGTAAGCTTTAAAGAATGGATAGTAGATGAGGAAGTCAACAACCAGTAACAGGATTGCTAACACAAAGGATAATCCTGCAAAACCGGTACCCATTACTAATCCTAACGGACCGGGTGTTGTCCACGGTAATACGTAAATGAATCCATTCATATTTAAAACATCAACGAAAAATTTGAAGAGCCATACGTTTGCAATTGGTGCCAGGATAAATGGTACAAAGAATACCGGGTTTAAGACTAACGGTGCACCGAATAAGATCGGTTCGTTAACACCGAAAAGTACAGGAATCGTTGCTGCTTTACCGATTGCCCGGTTTTGTTCTGATTTGGCTAAGAATGCAAACATTAATGTAATGATTAATGTTGCACCGGTTCCACCTAAAGTGGCGACGAAATATTGTAATCCAGGAGCTAAAACGTGTGAAGCGTGTTCACCAGCCTGGAATAATTTCAAGTTTGCTTCGATATTCACATAGTAAATTGCAGTAACAGCAGGTTCAACAATGGAAGGACCGTGAATACCGATAAACCAGAAGAAGGCCATGGCTCCGTAAATGAGCGCCAGTCCTAAATATCCATCAGCAGCTGAGAACAAGGGTTGGAAAAACTTAATAACTCCTTCTGCAAAGTTCATCCCGGTTAAGTTTCTAAACACCAAATCAAATAGCCAGAAAAATAATGTAGATAAGGCAAATGGAATTAAGTCCTTGAATGTTTGGGCGATATTTGGTGGTACTTGTTCCGGTAATTTGATCGTTACATCGTTTTTCACACAAACTTTATAAATATTACCAACGACAAATGCCGAAATGAAAGCTGTAAGTAATCCAGCAGATCCCATATAGCCACTGGAAAAACCGCCTTCAATGGCATCTGCGGAAACGAGCAAGAAACCAACAATGGAAGCTAACATCGTAGAAATATTGTTGATTTGGTTGTTACTCGGTAAATCCCGGTTAAATGAGTCGGTTAAATATTTTGCCGTTGTGGCAGTTACCAATACGGCCAAAATTCCCATTGAATAATTGTAGGCTTTTAACAGAATTGCTTCGATGTGTTCAGGCCAGTAGAATCCGAAAACATTTGGTACGAAAGCCACTAACATAAAAATACTGGAAAATAAGACAACAGGCATGGATGCGATGAAACCGTCTTTTACAGCTCTCAAATAGACGTTTCGAGAAATTTTTTCAAAAAAGGGTTTCATTTTTTCGATTTGTGCAACTAAGCCATTCATTTTTTCCCATTCCTTTTCATGATTTTTATGAATTGTGATCTTTTCGGTAAATATTTATTAAATGCTGAACAATATCACTTAACAACAATGTCGTCATTAAATGATCTTGTCCATGGACCATGATGAAACCTAATTCTAAATCTTCGCCACTAGCTTCAGCTGATAAGACTTTCGTTTGAGCATTATGAGCTTTATTTAAGCTCTCTCTTGCTTCTTCGATTAACTGATCAGATACATCGAAGTTGCCATTTCTTGCTTCGTTGATTGCGTTGAGTAGCTTTGATCTTGCTTCACCGGCGTAGGAAACAATTTCAAAGCCTACTAAATTCACTTCCGTTTTATTCATGTTGTTTCTCCTTTCTAAAACATGTTTGCTATTTTTTGTATTTAATGTAAAATTTGAAATTTAATAATGTAACAGAAGCTGAAAAGAAAAACTATAATAAAATTCAAACAATTCACCGCAAAAATCACGTTTGGAACGGAAAATTATGGTAACAACTGCTTATATAATTGCCTATTATTATACCCGTGGTGCTAGTTGAACTTTAACGCTCAACTAGCCCAAGAATTACGAGTGAATAAGCTAGTAAAATGCTATCCAAAGCTGATTCAAATCCAGAAACAGAGTTGGCTCGAATCTCTGTGATCCGGTACTGATCAATGAGAACTGAAAACACGGTTTCAATGACTTTGCGCTTTCGTTTCATCCATCGTTTCCATGCTTTCGATTGATGGATTTTCTGGTTTTTCCGAACGGGCGTCCAAAAAGCGATCATGTATTCATCATACAGCTTCTTTTGCAAGTCTTGGCTCACATATCCTTTGTCACCAAGTGTATACGGATGAGGAAGTTGGGCCATCACGGTTTCCGCAGCTGTCCGGTCGTGACAGGATGCTTCGGTGACGACATATCCCATCGGAAGCGCTTGGTCAGTGATCTGGAGATGAAGCTTAAACCCATAGTAAGCCATCTTTTTGGATGCACAATACCCGATATCTGCGATTCCTTGAAACTCCAAATAAAGTGAAAGTGGGAGGAGTTCAGTTCAACGGATACAAAACGGCTTAAGCGCTTTCTTATAACCCATACAGAAATTCCGAAAGGATAACGATATTTTTTAGGTGCTCTTTTAAAAATTCTCCCTAATTTTTTTGACTTTCTCATTTCAAAGCATCCTAATGTTTCTAAATTCTATAGAAACACTTTGGTCAGTTAATGGCTTACTTACTGATTTTCATTGATCACAAACAATACCAAACGAATGTTATATAACTTCACTGAACAGCATGACCAAAAGATGTCTCACCGCATGAATTGATTTTTTGTCTGATGTCCCTTATAATTAAAACTATCAGTGACTTGTTTTCTCTCAAACTACCTGTTTTTCACTGGATTTGTTTTGCACTGCATTTTTGTATTCTTCATTTCTTTTTTTCATTTGTTTTACATACCAAGCTTTTGAATTTTATATCTTTCTCTAATTTTACAACAACAAGTTTTTTGCAGTTACTGTATTCAGGTTCTGAGTGTGGGATTGCCACGTTAGGAAGATTTTCTCCAACCACACTTAAGTCTATTCCGGTAGGATATTTTTCTTCTCTCTCCACAATAGATTCAATGAACCCTTCTTTAACTAAACCATTTTCCAACAACTTACGACCAATTTTTCTTAATATTTCCTCCTTGCTCTCAGCGTTTTCAAAGAAGATTAATTCTTTATTTAATAATTCACTAATTACTTTCATCCTTCTATCACCTCCTCGATATTACAATACATCCAACTTTCAATTACCTTATTGATTTTCCACTTAAGGAATAAATTCTATCTACTATCATTTGATTGATAATATAGTCAATTTGATTGGTATCAATAAACCCCGTCTTTTCTTCGATAGCATTTAACGTTCCGAAAGCATTGCCATAGACCAATACTTGTTCAGGACTATAATTTCTCTGAAGGGCGACAGCGAATCCAGCGACCATAGAATCCCCTGATCCAACCGGATTGACCGCTTGGACCTTAGGTGGTGTAATTTTGTAAAAAACTCCTTGATGATAGGCAATCGATCCTCTTTGTCCTAATGAAACGACAATATATTCGATTTCATATTCCAATAAAGAATTTTGGATGGCTTCGATGACTTCTTCATCCGTTGTCACTTTTCGATTGCATAGTTGGGATAATTCATCGAGATTCGGTTTAACTAAATATGGCTTCGCCTTTATTCCTTCTCTCAAAGCTTCTCCACTTGTATCCAAAATAAATTTTTTTCCTTTTTTATTCGCAATCTCAATCAATGTTCGATAAAAAGACGGTTTTAACCCTTTTGGCAAACTTCCCGAAGCTGTAATGACATCGGCACCGTTGATGAGGTCTTGATAATTCTCAATAAATTTTTTTGCTTCTTCTTCTGATATCGCCGGTCCTTCTTCTAAAATTTCTGTTTGTTGTCCATCATGGAGAAGAGCTATGCAGTTTCTTGTGTTTCCCTTAATATCAACAAACCGATGTGGAATTTGGATGGAATCAAGCTCGTTTCTTATAAACTGTCCGTTTGTTCCACCGAGAAATCCCGTTGCACAAAGACTTTCATTTGTGCAACGGATAACCCGGGAAACGTTTAACCCTTTTCCACCAGCGGTTTTGATCACACGATTGCATCGGTTCACTTCGTTGATATGAAAGGAAGAAAGATGATAGCTCATGTCAATAGCCGGATTTAATGTGATCGTCAAAATCATCCATCTCACCTTTTTCAATAACGATTGACACTCATGCACATTTCGATTTTTTCTTTAACCACTTGTTTCATAGCTTGCTTGGCCGGTTCCATATATTTTCTTGGATCATTTGCATTAGGATGATCGATTAAATATTGTCTTAACGCATTGGAAAAAGAAATTTTCAATTCAGTGGCGATGTTGACTTTACAGCATCCTAATTCAATACATTTTCGAACATCCTCGAATGGGATGCCAGATGCCCCGTGCAAAACAAGAGGCACACTTACCACTTCACGAATTTCTCGTAATCGATTAAAATCTAATTTAGGGGCGGACTTGTAAAGACCATGAGCTGTTCCAATCGCAACCGCTAAAGAATCAACACCCGTTCTTTCCACGAATTCTTTGGCGGCTTGCGGGTCCGTATAATAAGAATCAGCATCATCTACCACTAGATCATCTTCTTGTCCGCCCAATCTTCCGAGTTCCGCTTCAACGGTTGCTCCATTAGAATGAGCCAACTCCACCACTTGTTTGACTACCTGAATATTTTCTTCAAAGGGGAGATGAGAACCATCGATCATGACAGATTTAGTACCCAATTCAATCGATTCCTTAATATCTTCGATGTTTTCATGATGGTCAAGATGAAGTGCAATCGGAATCGAGTATTTTTTGGCGGCCGTTTCGGCAATGGCTTGGATGTAATCTCGGCCCGCATACTTAAATGTGCCCGGTGTGGCAGCTAAAATCACCGGCGATCTTAATTCAGATGCTGTTTCGACGACCACTTGAATCGTTTCCAAGTTGTGAATATTAAATGCAGGAACCGCATAACCCTCTTTTTGAGCTTTTAATAACATGTCTTTTGTGTTGACTAAACAATTGAACATAATGATTGCCACCTTCTTGTTTTTCATTATTCATTCGGGTACTCGCCTTTTTCCCATTTTTCTAAGAATTCATCAAAAAAGTGTTCATCCCCGATCGATGAGTCCTCCTCAATCAATCCATCGATTTTTTCTATCCATTTCTTATTTTTTTCTGTTTCTTTATACTCTGTTTCAAGAAAGACGTCGATAATATTTTCCATCAACCCGATGCCTGTAATTCGTCCCCCCATTCCAATGACATTGGCATTCAATTGTTCTCTCGCATATTTGGCTGTGGCTACATCTCGAACCAATGCGGCTCGTATGCCTTTTACTTTATTAGCGCTCGTCGTAATGCCAACACCGGTACCGCAAATAACAATGCCTAAATCCGCTTCGCCATTTACAACTTTCTCGGCTGTTTTTTTGCCATAAATCGGATAATGAGTTCTCACTTTATCATAAGTACCATTATCAATCACTTCATAGCCTTTCTCTTTTAGATACTCAACTAAATGATCTTTAATTTCTGTGACAATATGATCGCAACCTATCGAAATTTTCACCGAAATCCCCCCATTTATGCCATTTTATTTAGCATATCCACGCGAATTTGATGTCTGCCACCGGAGTATTCCCCTTTGATGAAGGCATCGACGATCGATTCAGCCAACCGTTTTCCCACAATACCAGACCCCATAGTAATCATCGAGGCGTTATTATGCTCCCTTGTCATCTTGGCAGAATGTTCATCCGAGACTTCAGCACAAATAATGCCTTTATACTTGCAAGCCGTCATAAATGACCCAGCTCCATATTCGTCAATCGCAATTCCTCTGTCAGCCTCATTAGCTAAAATCGCTTTGGCTACACGAGTAGTCGATTCAAAAAAATCCAAATCATTTTCCGGCGTTTTATCTATCACTTTATGACCTTTGAGACTTAAATACTTTTTCAAATGTTCTTTTAATTCAAAACCGGCGGAATCTGCACCTATCGCAATCTTCATGTTGGGATCCTCCCTTACTTTCTATTTAATAATTTTGGTCCATTTCTTATAGTACTCTTCTATTTGGGGACTAATTTTCGTGTCTGTGATAATCGCTGTCACATTTTTTACATCATAAAAGGTACAAAATGCTTCCACCCCAAATTTAGAATGGTCAGCTAAAATGTATTTTTCTGCCGCATTGTCTAAAATGATTCTTTGTCCATTGCCTTCCTCTTCATTGGCTGTAGTCACTCTTGTATCAATGATTCCGTTTGTGCCGATAAAAGCTTTATTTACTTTGATCTCGCTTAATAATTTATTGGCAAAATAACCAATAAAGGTTCCTGTTCTTTCTCTAAATCTTCCACCGATTAAAATCACATCATACCGTGAATCGTGCTTAAAACGGTTAAAAACCGTAATCGAGTTGGTGATAACATCCACATTTTCTGCCTTGACATAATCATAAATTAATTCATTCGTCGTTCCCGGCCCAATAAAAACAATATCATGATCGCAGATTAATTCCGCACATTTTTGAGCAATATGTTTTTTCTCCTCTACATTGATCGTTTGTTTCTGAACATGGGATAACTCTACATAAGGGATGGTACCTTTCTTCTTCGCACCCCCGTGAACCCGCTCAATTAAGCCTTGTTCCTCAAGAGCATTCAAATCCCTTCGAATCGTCATTTCAGCGACATTCAATCGCTCCGCCAATTCCGAAACCTTCACGACATCTTTTTGACTAATCACATCTAAAATGAGCCGGTATCTATCCTCTTTTAACATCGTCACCTCCCTCCTTTCACAGTTCGAAAATGTTCATTTTTGTTATAAAATGTTTGTTTCTGTTTACATTTATTTTATAACGAAAACGCTATAATTACAACGATTTTTTGTTTTGTTCAACCTTTTGTCAAAAAACAGACTGGTACCGTCAAGAAGTTTGTTTCTGTTTACATTTATTATTTTATAACGAAAACGCTATCATTACAACTATTTTTTGTTTTGTTCAACCTTTTGTCAAAAAACAGACTGGTACCGTCAAGAATTTTGTGTAATGTAATGGGGTAGGGTTTCTCTGAAATGGATTTGGAATGAATAGGGAACTAGTTTCCTCCACACAGGAGACTGAATATTCAGTCTCTTGTGTGGAAAGGGAGAATCCCCCTATTTTGTTTATTTACAGTATTTGGTTAATGATAACGTTCTTCAAACATTCGCTCGAGGGCTTCCTGCGCTTCGGCAAATCCTCTTAACTTTCGCCCTGCCCATTTCTCATTAAAATCTTGAATGGTTAAATACACGACTTTTTCCGCGGCTTCTAAACTGCTCAAACTGTTCATCGGCTTTAGACGTTTCCGAATCTCTTTGATCGTTCGTTCGATGACATTCGTCGTGTAAATCACACTTCGAATACTGCTTGGATAATCCATAAATGTAAGGAGGACATCCAACTCATTGGCCCAAGATTGAACTTCTCTTGGATATTTGCTGGACCATTTCGACTCAAACTGTTGAAACATTTGTAACGCCATCTCCTTATTCGGCGCGCGATAAATCAGCTTGAGATCCTCGGCCACTTCGAATTGGTCTTTTTTCCGAACACGGCTGAGGGTGTTGCGGACTTTGTGCACGACACAGCGCTGCACATCGGCTTTCGGATACACCGACTTAAAGGCTTCCTCCAGCCCCGGAAGGCCATCGAAGACGCCAAGAAGCACTTCCTTGACGCCTCTTTGGTAGAGGTGTTGAAGAATTTCCTGCCATACATAGGCGCTTTCTTGTCCTCCCACAAAGAAATCAAGAATTTCGCGATATCCTTCTTCGTTCACCCCTAACACCACATAAATGACTTCTTTCTCCACGGTTTTGCGACGAAGTTTTACGTATAAACCATCCAAATATAAGACGGAATAACGCTTGTGCAGTGGACGAGTGTGCCATTTCTCGATGTCTTCCTTCACTACATCGGTAATACGGCTGATCGTTGCAGGAGAATAGGCATTGCCTAAAATTCGTTCAATAAACTTGCCAATTTCACGCGTACTCATGCCACTTTGATACATCCTGATGATGGCTTCCTCAAGCCAGCCGGTGTGCCGTTGGTAAGGGGCAAACAACTGCGTTTGAAATTCCCCGTTTCGGTCTCTTGGAACCAAAAGACCCTCAATCCGGCCATATTGCGTATCTAGATTTCGCTGATAGTAGCCGTTTCTCATATTCGGCGTTCCAGCCTGTTCGATTTCAAGGAAATGTTTGATTTCTTCCCGCATAATCAGTTCTAATTTTTCTTTTACAAACTGACGAATGGCATTTTCCAGTTGATTTGCCCAGTCTACATTCGGTATACTTTTAGACATAGGTAGGGTTCTCCTTTCTCTAAGATTTTTGGTCCAATCAGAGAATACCCTACCTTTTTTCTTTTGTTCTAGCAAAATGCTTTACACAAAATTTTATACATCATCCTGTAGATGAGCAAATTCACTGACATAAATTGACAACTAAACAAAAAAGGAGACATGAACCCGATTCCTTGGTTAGAATAGATGTACCACCAACTATCCACAAGGAGGTTCATGTCTCATGAATAGATTAGCACATCACCAAGGAATCCACAAGTTTTTCTTCACGCTGGGGTTGACGCTGCAGCTTTCCAAACCGGTCATCAAGCATCTCATTCATATTGTCGATGCCTTGACCACCAAGGGATTCTCGGGAACATTGACTGATATTCATTACTGGAGCTTTCATCCGAATCATCGAACGACGCTCMGTCACTTTTTCACGAAAAGCCCTTGGAACGAGGAAAGGCTGCTTGGGAAGCTTCAAGAGTGGATCCTTTCCCAGGTCGAACGACTGGCCAAACGGAAGAATCAACCCCTTTTTGTTTCGATTGATGATACGATTTGCCAAAAAACAAAGCCTTCGTCACGGGCTGTGCACGCCATTCAAGGGTGCGACTGGCACTACTCGCATAAAGATCATCAATCGGTCTGGGGGCATTCGCTCGTTTGGCTGATGGTGCACACCTTCACGCAGGCGTTCCCRTAATCGTCACGATCGTGTTGTTGAAAGTCGAACGGATATGAGCGATGCCAGTGTCAATATTTTTTCTCACCCGGCGTTTGCGAGTGTTTGTTCTGCGTGCCATTCGTCAAATGACCTCCTTTGCGTGATTATTTTTTCTTATTCGCTACCGTACGGCGCGGACCTTTGCGCGTGCGGGCATTGTTTTTCGTGTTTTGGCCGCGAACCGGCAATCCGCGGCGATGGCGGAGTCCGCGATAGCAACCGATTTCCATCAGCCGTTTAATGTTTAACGATACTTCGCGGCGCAAATCCCCTTCCACTTTTAAGCGGCCGACGATTTCGCGAATGCGGCCAAGCTCTTCTTCCGTTAAGTCACGGACGCGCGTGTCTTCCGATACTCCTGCTTCTTTTAAGATTTTTTGCGCCGTTGGTTTGCCGATCCCGTAAATGTATGTTAACGAAATGACTACGCGCTTGTCGCGCGGAATGTCAACACCTGCAATACGTGCCATCGTAGTACACCTCCTTGGAAATTACCCTTGACGTTGTTTGTGTTTTGGGTTTTCACAAATGACCATGACTTTTCCGCGTCTGCGAATAACTTTGCATTTTTCGCAAATCGGTTTGACAGATGGTCTCACTTTCATGTTGTTTACCTCCTTATTAAACGGAGTGCAATCTTTTATTTATACCGATACGTGATTCGTCCACGCGTCAAATCATAGGGCGACAATTCCACCGTCACTCGGTCGCCGGGCAAAATGCGGATGAAGTGCATGCGGATTTTGCCGGACACATGGGCCAATACCGTATGCCCATTTTCTAATTCTACACGAAACATCGCATTTGGCAATGTTTCAATGACGGTGCCTTCTACTTCAATGACATCGTCTTTTGCCATCGAGCGGCTCCCCCTCCTTCGAATGAGTAACATTGTGTTACGCAAAACCGGACGGACATAAGGCGGCGCAATTGTCCACAGTGAACGGGAAGGTCGGTAAGCGGCCGCCTTGATCGCGGAATCGGCGAAACAGCTTTAGACAACTGCAAACGTTGAAAACGGTTCGCCGATCTGCCCGAGCACCTTGAGGCGGCTCTGCCTCGATCCGTTCACGTTAAAACTTCATAGCCATTTTCCGTAATCACAATCGTATGTTCAAAATGGGCACACCGTTTTCCGTCCGCCGTCACGACGGTCCAGTCATCAGCCAACGTTTTGACATGGCGGCTGCCCGCATTGACCATCGGTTCGATGCATAGCGTCATCCCCGGACGCAAAATCGGCCCTTTATTCGGTGGCCCATAATGTGGGACTTGCGGGTCTTCATGTAAGTGTTGACCAATTCCATGCCCCACATACTCGCGAACGACGGAAAAATGGTGCGCTTCAACATACGTTTGAATCGCATGAGAAATGTTCGTCAAACGAGCGCCTGGCTTCGCCTCGGCGAGTCCGACATACAACGATTGTTCTGTTACGTCGAGCAGCCGCTTCGTCTCCGCATCGATCTCCCCAACGGGATACGTCCAGGCGGAGTCGGCGTGATACCCTTCATACTGGGCGCCCACATCGATCGTAATAATGTCGCCCTCGCATAACACACGGTCGCCGGGAATGCCGTGCACAAGCTCCTCATTGACTGAAGCGCAAATGCTTCCCGGGAACCCTTGGTATCCTTTAAACGATGGAACGGCGCCATGGGAACGAATCACTTCCTCCGCGATGGCATCCAGTTCCTTTGTCGTGACCCCGGGGCGAATATGGTTTTTCAACTCTTCCAACGTAGCGGAAACAATTTTTCCAGCCTCGCGCATGAGGGTGATTTCGTGCGCGGTTTTGCAAATGATCATCGAGCAAGTCCCCCGAGCAATTCACGAATATCGGCAAACACCTTTTCCATGTCCTGTTCGCCGTTAATGTTGCGCAAATAGCCTTTTTGTTCGTAAAAGTCAACGAGCGGCTTCATTTGTTTCATATTCACTTCGAGCCGGTTCGCCACTGTCGCTTCGTTATCATCGGCGCGCTGGTACAATTCCCCCCCGCACTTATCGCAAACACCCGGTTTCGCCGGCGGATGAAAAACAAGATGGTACGTCGCTCCGCAGTTGCGGCAAATCCGTCTGCCGGTCAAGCGCTCCATTAAAACGTCTTGGCGGACATCGATATGGATGACATAGTCAAGTTTGCGGCCAATGTCGGCCAACATCGTTTCCAGCGCCTCCGCTTGAGCGACCGTGCGCGGGAATCCATCGAGCAAAAAACCGTTTTGGCAATCGTCTTTGCTCAGCCGTTCACGGACAATGCCGATCGTCACTTCATCCGGAACAAGGTCGCCGCGGTCCATATATTGCTTCGCTTGAAGCCCTAGCGGCGTTCCTTCCTTCATCGCCGCCCGAAACATATCGCCCGTTGAAATGTGCGGAATACCGTAAGCCGCTACGATTTTCTCGGCCTGCGTGCCTTTGCCTGCACCCGGCAGCCCCATCAGCACTAAATTCATCCTAACTCCCCCTATCGGCAAGGGACGCCCGCTCTTGCCTTCTTTATTTGATGAATCCACGGTAATGGCGTTTCACCAGCTGGCTCTCAAGCTGTTTCATTGTCTCCAGCGCCACGCCGACGACAATGAGCAAGCTCGTACCGCCAATTTTCGCAGAAGGTGGCAAGTTCGCAACGTTCACGAAGAACACCGGCAGCACGGCAATGACCGCTAAAAAGACAGAGCCGACGAGTGTCAGCCGGTACAAAATTCTCGTTACATACTCTTGTGTATTCTTTCCAGGACGGATGCCTGGAATATAGCCGCCTTGCTTCTTCAAATTCTCCGCCATTTGCTCCGGGTTGACTTGGACGAACGCATAAAAGTACGTAAACGCGATAATAAGCACGACGTAAATCGTCATGCCAATCGGATGGGTATAATCAAACGTTCGGCGAATCCACAATGTTACATCATTCGTGCCAAAAAACGATGCAATGGTCGGTGGTGCAATCAAAAACGATACAGCAAAAATGACCGGAATGACTCCCGCTGGGTTCACTTTGAGCGGCACATGAGTCGAGTGGCCGCCCACCGGGCTTCGGCCCTCAAGCCGCTTTGCGTATTGAATCGGAATTTTCCGGAACGCCTGCTGGATGTAAATGACACCAACGATGACGGCAACGACCGCCAACGCCACAAGCAGGAGCCGGACGATGCGCAAAAACACATCTTCCCCGACATTTTCAAACTGTTGGGCGTAAATTTGGTTCAAGACCGTCGGAATGCCTGAGACAATCCCGGCGAAAATAATGATCGAAATGCCATTGCCCACGCCTTTCGCGGTGATCTGTTCGCCGAGCCACATTAAAAATGCAGTGCCGGCGGTCAAGACAACCGCGATCAACAAATACGTGCCGATGCCCGGATTTCGAATGAGCATCCCGCCAGCTAAATTGTTGAAGCCGTACGACATGCCAAGCGCTTGGATAAACCCGAGCACGACCGTGAAATAGCGGGTAAACTGAGCTAATTTACGCCGGCCAACCTCGCCTTGCTTCGACCACTCCGTAAATTTGGGAACAACGTCCATTTGCAGCAGCTGGACGATAATCGACGCGGTGATGTAGGGCATAACCCCCATGGCAAAAATTGAAAAATTTCGCAGCGCCCCGCCGCCAAAAATGTTCAGGACGCCGAACGAATTTAATTCATCTTGCAGCTTGAGCACATCGGTGTTCACGCTCGGAACCGGGATGAACGTTCCGATGCGGAACACGATCAGCATAAGAAGAGTGAAAATGATTTTGTTTCGAATATCACTGACGCGCATAAAGTTGGAGATTGTCCGAAACATTAAATCACCTCAGTTTTACCGCCAGCCGCTTCAATGGCCTCTTTCGCCGATGCTGAGAATTTATGTGCTTTGACCGTCAGTTTTTTCTCGATTTGGCCTTTGCCTAAAATTTTCACACCCGATTTCAACTTGCTAATAACGCCCGTTTCAAGGAGCAATTCCGGCGTTACTTCCGTTCCGTCTTCAAAACGGTTCAGTTTTTCCAAGTTCACAACTGCATATTCTTTCCGGTTGATGTTCGTGAAGCCGCGCTTCGGCAAACGGCGGAACAACGGTGTTTGACCGCCCTCAAAACCGAGGCGAACCCCCCCACCCGAGCGGGCATTTTGACCTTTTTGACCACGTCCGGACGTTTTGCCGTTGCCTGACCCGATCCCGCGGCCGACACGAACCGCTTTCTTCCGGGAACCCGGCGCTGGTTGCAATTCATGAAGTTTCATGGCGAAGCACCTCCTTACGATTATTCCTCAATTTCTTTCACTTTGACCAGATGAGCGACTTTGTTGATCATCCCGCGGATGGCAGGATTGTCGTTATGGACGACCGTTTGATGCATTTTCCGCAAGCCGAGCGTTCTGACGGTAATGCGCTGATCTTCCGGACGGCCAATCACGCTGCGCGTGAGGGTAATCGCCAGTTTTTTTGCCATGATCGTTCCCTCCTTATCCTAACAGTTCCTCGACTGTTTTGCCGCGCAATTTTGCTACGTCTTCGGCGCGTTTTAATTGTTTCAACCCATCGAACGTGGCGCGCACCATGTTGATTGGTGTGTTCGAGCCGATTGATTTTGACAAAATGTCGCTGATGCCCGCCAGCTCTAATACGGCACGGGCCGGACCGCCGGCGATAACCCCGGTACCTTCAGAGGCCGGTTTTAAAATGATTTCCCCAGCGCCGAAGTGGCCGATGACTTCATGCGGAATCGTTGTGCCGACGATCGGCACTTCAATTAAGTTTTTCTTCGCATCTTCAATGGCTTTGCGGATCGCTTCCGGAACTTCTTGCGCTTTCCCGGTGCCAAATCCGACGTGGCCGTTTTTATCGCCGACGACGACGAGAGCTGAAAAGCGCAGGCGACGTCCGCCTTTCACGACTTTTGCTACACGGTTGACCGCGACTACACGCTCTTCGAGTTCGAGTTTATTTGGATTGATACGACGCATCGTTGTCCCTCCTTTGTAATTAGAATTCCAGACCGGCTTCGCGGGCGGCATCCGCTAGTGCTTTCACCCGGCCATGGTACAAATATCCGCCGCGATCGAAGACGACTTGTTTGATGCCTTTTTCCAACGCCCGTTTGGCGACAAGTTCGCCGACTTTTTTCGCCGCCTCAATGTTGTTCGTCGAATCTAAGCCGAACTCTTTATCCAATGTCGACGCGCTGACAATCGTTGCTGATTTTGTATCATCAATAATTTGTGCATAAATATGTTTGTTTGAACGGAACACGCTCAACCGCGGACGTTCAGTCGTGCCGAAGATTTTTTTCCGGATGCGCGCGTGTCTTTTTTTGCGGACCGCGTTTCGGTCAACTTTTGTAATCATCGAGTGTCACTCCTTTCGCTTCGCTATGCCGCGTTATTTACCAGTTTTGCCTTCCTTCAGGCGCACCAATTCGCCTTCGTAGCGAATGCCTTTGCCTTTATACGGCTCCGGCGGGCGTACAGCACGAATGTTGGCTGCCAATTCGCCGACGCGTTGTTTGTCTGCCCCTTTGACGATAATTTTCGTTTGGGACGGAACTTCGATTTCGAGCCCTTCCTCTGGCTCAATTTCTACCGGATGGGAGTAACCGACGCTCAACACAAGCTTTTTCCCTTGTTTGGACGCCCGGTACCCGACACCAACGAGTTCGAGCGCTTTTTCATACCCTTTCGAAACGCCTTCGACCATGTTGGCGAGCAAGCTGCGCGTCGTGCCGTGGAGCGCGCGGTGATGTTTTTCATCGCTTGGGCGCGTAACAGTGATCACATTGCCCTCAACGGTGATCGTCATATCCGGATGGAACGTGCGGGTTAATTCCCCTTTCGGCCCTTTGACCGTAACGGTATTGCCGTTCACAGTAACGGTGACACCGGCAGGAATTTCAATTGGTTTTTTGCCGACACGTGACATGTCAAACACACCTCCATTCTTGAGCAAATAAATTACCAAACGTAGGCGATTACTTCGCCGCCCGTGCCTTTTTGCCGTGCTTCTTTGTCCGTTAAGACGCCTTGCGATGTCGAAAGAATCGCGATGCCTAAGCCGTTTAAGACGCGCGGCACTTCATGAGCCTTGACGTATACGCGCAAACCGGGTTTGCTGATGCGTTTCAGCCCTGTAATGACGCGTTCATTGTTCGGGCCGTACTTCAAGAATATGCGGAGAATGCCTTGTTTGTTGTCTTCGATATATTCATAATCACGAATAAACCCTTCGCGCTTTAAAATTTCGGCGATTTCCCGCTTGATTTTCGAAGCCGGGACTTCGAGCTTTTCGTGACGAACCATATTCGCATTCCGAATGCGGGTCAGCATATCAGCAATTGGATCTGTCATCACCATTTTGTTTTACCTCCTTCCCAATCAATGGGTTGATTACCAGCTGGCTTTTTTGATGCCAGGAAGTTGACCTTTATATGCGAGTTCACGGAAACAAATACGGCAAAGTTTAAACTTGCGGTAAACCGAATGCGGGCGGCCGCAGCGCTCGCAGCGGGTATACGCTCTTACTTTAAACTTCGGCGTCCGTTTTTGTTTCGCGATCATCGATTTTTTAGCCACGATTTCGCCTCCCTTTCCTTATGGGATCATTATTTTTGGAATGGCATGCCCAGCAACGCCAGCAGTTCACGCGCTTCTTCGTCCGTGTTGGCCGTTGTGACGATCACGATATCCATGCCGCGCACTTTGTTCACTTTATCGTAGTCAATCTCCGGGAAAATGAGCTGCTCTTTAATGCCGAGCGTATAGTTGCCGCGGCCATCGAACGCTTTTTTCGATACCCCGCGGAAGTCGCGCACGCGCGGGAGCGAGACCGAGATCAACTTATCAAGAAATTCATACATCCGTTCACCGCGCAACGTTACTTTTGCACCGATCGGCATCC
This sequence comes from Geobacillus sp. Sah69, assembly GCF_001414205.1. Taxonomy (NCBI): domain Bacteria; kingdom Bacillati; phylum Bacillota; class Bacilli; order Caryophanales; family Anoxybacillaceae; genus Geobacillus; species Geobacillus sp. Sah69. The sequence goes on from NZ_LLKS01000022.1 coordinate 22,342, forward strand.
CTTGGCGGAGACGGAAGCCCGCAATCGATTTTTTCGCGCGCGTCACAACCGGACGCTGGCCGGCGATCAACGTCAGCTCTTCAACGGCGCTGTCTAATGCTTTCGGGTTTTGCACCGCGTCGCCGACACCCATGTTGATGACGATTTTTTCGATTTTCGGCACTTGCATGATCGATTTATAGTTGAACTTGCTCATCAGAGCAGGAACGACTTCTTTTACATACTTCTCTTTTAGGCGGTTCATAAAGGTACCTCCTTTCCTGCGTCACGATTATTTATCTAAAATCTCTCCGGATTTTTTCGCGTAGCGCACTTTTTTACCGTCGACAATTTTGTAGCCGATGCGCGTCGGTTCGCCTGTTTTCGGATCTAACGGCATCACTTTCGACACATGGATCGGCGCCTCTTTTTCGATGATGCCGCCTTGCGGATTCGCTTGCGACGGTTTCGCATGCTTTTTCACAATGTTGACGCCCTCAACGATGACGCGGTTTTTCTTCGGAAACGCCGCCAGGATGACGCCTTGTTTGCCTTTGTCTTTACCGGAGATTACTTGCACTTTGTCACCTTTTTTTACATGCATCGCATTCGCACCTCCTTGAAACGTGCTTCCGTCCCATTAGATAACTTCCGGGGCTAACGAAATGATTTTCATGAAATCTTTGTCGCGCAGTTCGCGGGCAACCGGCCCAAAAATACGCGTGCCGCGCGGGCTTTTGTCATCACGGATGATGACGCAGGCGTTCTCGTCAAAACGGATATATGAACCGTCCGGACGGCGCACCCCGCGTTTTGTGCGGACGACCACCGCTTTTACGACTTGACCTTTTTTAACAACGCCACCTGGCGTCGCATCTTTAACCGTAGCGACAACAACATCGCCGATGTTCGCATAGCGGCGGCCCGAGCCTCCGAGCACTTTAATGACAAGCACTTCGCGTGCGCCAGAGTTATCAGCTACTTTTAAGCGAGATTCTTGTTGAATCATCGACGAAACCTCCTTTCGGACTTATCTCCCCGAACTGGAATGAAATGATTACAGAACAACTGCTTTTTCAACGATCTCGACGAGGCGGAATCGTTTCGTTGCCGACAGCGGGCGGGTTTCCATGATTTTGACGATGTCGCCCACTTTCGCTTCGTTATGTTCGTCATGCGCTTTATATTTTTTCGAATATTTCACGCGCTTGCCGTATAACGGATGTTTTTTGTACGTTTCAACCAAAACGGTAATCGTTTTGTCCATTTTGTCTGATACGACCCGTCCGACGTACACTTTTCGTTGATTGCGTTCGCTCATTCCGCAAACCTCCTCTCAAACATTATTTATTGGCAGCGAGCTCACGTTCGCGAATGATCGTTTTCATACGGGCGATGTCTTTGCGCACTTGGCGGATGCGCGCCGTGTTTTCCAGTTGGCCCGTCGCCAGCTGGAAGCGAAGGTTGAACAATTCTTCCTTCAACGCTTTAATTTTTTGTTCGATTTCGGCAGTGGTTAACTCACGGATTTCTTTCGCTTTCATTACGCTTCACCACCAGTTTCTTCACGTTTTACGAATTTGCATTTGATCGGAAGTTTGTGAGAAGCCAAACGCAACGCTTCACGTGCCACTTCCTCGGAAACACCGCCCACTTCAAACATCACTTTGCCTGGTTTGACAACGGCAACCCAGCCTTCCGGAGCCCCTTTACCGGAACCCATCCGCACTTCAAGCGGTTTCGCTGTGTATGGTTTCGAAGGGAAAATGCGAATCCATACTTTTCCGCCCCGTCTCATGTAGCGGGTCATTGCCCGACGGGCGGCCTCAATTTGCCGGTTCGTAATCCAAGCCGATTCCAGCGCTTGCAGGCCGAATTCACCAAAATGAACTTCCGTACCGCCTTTGGCGCGGCCTTTCATCCGTCCGCGATGTTCACGGCGATATTTGACGCGTTTTGGCATTAACATGATTATTTTCCTCCTTCCTCAGCTTTTTTCTTTGTCGGAAGGACTTCCCCACGGTAAATCCATACTTTCACGCCGATTTTTCCGTACGTCGTATCGGCTTCTGCCGTCGCATAGTCAATGTCAGCGCGCAGCGTATGGAGTGGAACCGTCCCTTCGCTGTAATGTTCCGAACGTGCAATCTCTGCACCGCCTAAGCGGCCGGACACCATCGTTTTGATCCCTTTCGCCCCGGCGCGCATCGCCCGTTGAATCGCTTGTTTTTGCGCCCGGCGGAACGATACGCGGTTTTCAAGCTGGCGGGCAATATTTTCCGCAACAAGTTTCGCATCCAAATCCGGTTTTTTGATTTCAACGATGTTGATGTGAACGCGTTTGCCGGTCAATTGCGTGAGCGCTTTGCGGAGCGCTTCCACTTCCGAACCGCCTTTCCCGATGACCATGCCCGGTTTCGCCGTATGGATCGTCACGTTGACGCGGTTGGCGGCGCGTTCAATCTCTACGCGGGAAACGGCTGCGTCCTGCAAACGTTTGTTGATGTATTCACGGATTTTTAAGTCCTCATGCACGAGGTCTGCATAGTCTTTTTCCGCATACCATCTCGATTCCCAGTCACGAATGATGCCGATGCGCAGACCGATCGGATTGACCTTTTGACCCACGGATTATCCCTCCTTCTTTTCTGACACGACGATTGTAATATGGCTTGTGCGTTTATTAATGGCGCTTGCCCGGCCCATCGCACGCGGACGGAAACGTTTCAACGTTGGACCTTCATCAACGTACGCTTGGGAAATGACCAAGTTGTTGACGTCCATGTCATAGTTGTGTTCAGCGTTGGCAACAGCCGATTTCAACACTTTTTCAATGATCGGGGAAGCCGCTTTTGGCGTGTGGCGCAAAATCGCGAATGCTTCGCCCACTTCCTTCCCACGGATCAAGTCAATGACTAAGCGCGCTTTACGAGGAGCGATGCGAACGGTTCTCGCAACAGCTTTAGCTTGCATATCCAGAACCTCCTCTCATTACCGTTTTGTTTTCTTGTCATCGCCAGCATGGCCGCGGAACGTGCGCGTCGGCGCAAATTCACCCAATTTGTGCCCGACCATGTCTTCTGTGATGTATACCGGTACATGTTTGCGGCCGTCATATACGGCGATCGTATGGCCGACAAACTGCGGGAAGATCGTCGAACGGCGAGACCATGTTTTGATCACTTGTTTTTGCCCAGTTTCATTGAGCTTTTCGATTTTTTTCATCAAATGTTCATCGCAAAACGGACCTTTTTTCAAGCTGCGACCCATAAGTGAACCTCCCTTCTGAATTGCGCTCGTTCATTATTTCTTACGGCGGCGAATGATGAATTTATCCGATTTGTTTTTCTTTTTGCGCGTTTTGTATCCGAGCGTCGGTTTGCCCCACGGCGTCATCGGCGACTTGCGTCCGATCGGTGCTTTCCCTTCACCACCGCCGTGCGGATGATCAACTGGGTTCATAACCGAACCGCGAACAGTCGGACGGATGCCTAACCAGCGAGCGCGCCCTGCTTTCCCGATGTTGACAAGTTCGTGCTGCTCGTTGCCGACTTCACCGACAGTAGCGCGGCATTTGCCCAAAATCATGCGCACTTCGCCCGAAGCGAGGCGAACGATGACATATTTGCCTTCTTTCCCGAGCACTTGCGCCGACGTTCCGGCTGCGCGCACCAATTGCCCGCCGCGGCCCGGCTTCAATTCGATGTTGTGGACAAGCGTACCGACCGGGATGTTTTCAAGCGGCAATGCATTCCCGATTTTAATGTCCGCATCCGGACCCGACATGATTTCCATGCCGACTTTTAAGTTTTTCGGCGCGATGATGTACCGTTTTTCACCGTCTGCATAGTTGATGAGCGCGATGTTCGCCGAGCGGTTCGGATCGTACTCAATCGTAGCAACGCGTCCTGGAATTCCATCTTTGTCACGCTTAAAGTCGATGATCCGGTATTGACGCTTATGACCCCCGCCTTGATGGCGAACGGTAATTTTCCCTTGGTTGTTGCGGCCTGCTTTTTTCTTTAATGGAGCAAGCAGCGATTTTTCCGGCTGGTCTGTCGTGATCTCCGAGAAATCAAGCACCGTCATGCCGCGACGGCCGTTCGATGTCGGTTTGTATTTTTTAATCGCCATCGGAATGTCCCTCCTTCGCTTTTAGTCTTACACTTCAAACAGTTCGATTTCTTTGCTGTCTGGCGTCAGCGTGACGATCGCTTTGCGGCGGCGGTTCGTATAGCCGCTGTAGCGGCCGACGCGTTTAAATTTCCCTTTATAGTTCATGATGTTGACTTTCTCGACTTTGACGCCAAAAATTTTCTCGACCGCGTCTTTCACTTCCGTTTTGTTCGCTTTGACGTCGACCTCAAACGTATATTTCTTTTGCCCGATCAAATTCATTGTGTTTTCCGTGATGATGGGGCGCTTAATAATGTCGCGAGGGTCTTTCATTATGCAAGCACCTCCTCTACTTTCTCCACGGCCGCCTTCGTAATGACGAGCTTATCGTGGTTTAACACGTCAAGCACGTTGATGCCGTTGGCTGGAACGACTTTGACGCCCGGGATGTTGCGCGCCGACAAATATACATTCTCATTGAGCTCGTCGGTCACAATGAGTGCTTTCCGATCCACCGAGAGATTGTTTAAAATTTTGACCATTTCCTTCGTCTTCGGTGCTTCAAGCGACAATTGGTCCAGTACCACGATGTCGTTTTCGAGCACTTTTGAAGACAATGCCGATTTGATCGCTAAACGGCGGACTTTTTTCGGCAATTTGTAGCTGTAGCTGCGCGGAACCGGACCAAAGACCGTGCCGCCGCCGCGCCATTGCGGAGCGCGAATCGAACCTTGGCGGGCGCGTCCTGTCCCTTTTTGACGCCACGGTTTGCGGCCGCCGCCGCTCACTTCCGCGCGGTTTTTCGTTTTGTGCGTTCCTTGGCGCATCGAGGCGCGCTGCATAATGACAGCTTCGAACAATACGTGTTTATTCGGTTCAATCCCAAAAACGGCATCGTTCAGCTCGATTTCTCCGACTGTCTGCCCGTTTTGGTTATATAATGCTACTTTTGGCATTACGTAGTTCCTCCTTTCTCGGCCAAATGTTATTTCGCCTTCGCTTTCGCTTTAACGGCGCTTTTTACGATCACTAATCCTTTTCTCGGGCCCGGTACGTTCCCTTTGATGAGCAACAAGTTACGTTCCGGATCGACCTTGACAATTTTCAAGTTTTGAATCGTCACACGCTCGCCGCCCATGCGTCCCGGCAAGTTTTTCGTTTTGAATACGCGGTTTGGCGCGATGGCACCCATCGAACCCGGGCGACGATGATAGCGAGAACCGTGAGCCATTGGCCCGCGCGACTGGCCGTGGCGCTTAATGGCCCCTTGGAACCCTTTCCCTTTGGAAATGCCTGTGACATCGACGATGTCGCCTTCGCTGAAAATGTCCACTTTTACTTCTTGGCCAACTTCATACTCATTGATGTTGGCGCCGCGAATTTCACGAATGAAGCGCTTAGGTGCCGTGTTTGCTTTGGCAGCATGGCCAATTTGCGGTTTGTTGGCGCGTTTTTCGCTAATATCTTCAAACCCTAATTGGATCGCTTCATAACCGTCGTTTTCGATCGTTTTCTTTTGCAACACGACGTTTGGCGTTGCATGGATGACAGTAACCGGAATCAAATCGCCATTTTCCGCAAATATTTGCGTCATACCGATTTTTCTGCCTAAGATTCCCTTCGTCATTCGTCACACCTCCTAATCGATTAAAGTTTAATTTCAATATCAACGCCCGACGGCAAATCCAGCCGCATCAACGAATCAACCGTTTGCGGAGTCGGATTGATAATGTCAATCAAACGTTTGTGTGTCCGCATTTCGAATTGTTCACGAGAGTCTTTGTACTTGTGAACGGCACGCAAAATCGTATAGACCGTTCTTTCCGTCGGCAGCGGGATCGGCCCCGACACTTTCGCCCCAGAACGTTTTGCCGTTTCGACGATTTTCTCTGCCGATTGATCTAAAATTCGATGATCATAAGCCTTTAAACGAATACGGATTTTTTCTTTTGCCATTTTGGTTTCCCTCCTTCTTCGCCTATTTTGAAAATAGACTTCTCCATGGAAATTTCCTGCACACCGCCGTGGCAAAGCGGCCGGGTGTGTCAGCAACCTTCCACTTCATCGCAGTCAAAGACCAACATTTGATATTATACTCGTATGTAAGCGAGATTGCAAGTGATTTCTTCGCTTTTCCCACACTTCCTCATTATACATAGCGGCCGCCTCATTTTCAACAAGACACCCAAACGGTGAAGTTTGGCAAAGCCGCGTCAAAGATTGAAAGAACGGTGATGAATAGGATTCTCTGGCAGCCAGGATAAAGAAAAAAGGATGTCCAATCGTTGGACATCCTTTTTTCTTGATTACTCGATGATTTCCGATACGGAACCAGCGCCAACTGTACGGCCGCCTTCACGGATCGAGAATTTCGTTCCTTCCTCGATCGCGATCGGTGCGATCAGCTCAACCGTCATCTCAACGTTGTCGCCAGGCATAACCATTTCAACGCCTTCCGGAAGCGTGATGATGCCTGTTACGTCCGTTGTGCGGAAGTAGAATTGCGGACGATAGTTCGAGAAGAACGGAGTATGGCGTCCGCCTTCCTCTTTCGTCAGAACGTAAACTTGTGCTTTAAATTTCGTATGCGGCGTGATTGAGCCCGGTTTTGCCAATACTTGGCCGCGCTCAACTTCGTCGCGCGATACACCGCGGAGAAGCGCACCGATGTTGTCTCCAGCTTCTGCTTGGTCAAGAAGTTTACGGAACATTTCAACACCCGTAACCGTCGTGGCTTTCGGCTCGTCAGAAAGACCGATGATTTCAACCGGGTCACCGACTTTGAGCGTACCGCGCTCAACACGGCCCGTCGCAACCGTACCACGGCCTGTGATCGAGAAAACGTCCTCAATCGGCATCATGAACGGTTTGTCAACTTCACGTTGCGGAGTCGGGATGTACTCATCAACCGCGTTCATCAATTCAATGATTTTTTCTTCCCATTTCGGATCGCCTTCGAGCGCTTTTAATGCCGAACCTTTGATAACCGGCACTTCATCGCCCGGGAAGTCGTATTCAGAGAGAAGGTCGCGAACTTCCATTTCAACGAGTTCAAGCAATTCTTCGTCGTCCACCATGTCGCATTTGTTCAAGAAAACAACGATGTACGGAACGCCGACTTGGCGGGAGAGAAGAATGTGTTCGCGCGTTTGCGGCATCGGACCGTCAGCTGCCGATACAACAAGGATTGCACCGTCCATTTGCGCTGCGCCCGTGATCATGTTTTTGACGTAGTCAGCGTGGCCCGGGCAGTCAACGTGCGCGTAGTGACGAGCATCTGTTTCATACTCGACGTGGGCCGTCGAAATCGTGATCCCGCGTTCACGCTCTTCCGGAGCTGCGTCGATTTGGTCGTACGCTTTTGCTTCGGCTTTCCCTTGTTTCGCAAGAACCGTCGTGATCGCAGCTGTCAGCGTCGTTTTCCCATGGTCAACGTGGCCGATCGTGCCAATGTTGACGTGCGGTTTCGTGCGCTCAAATTTCGCTTTAGCCATGAGAAAGATCCTCCTTAAAAGTAAAATATGAATTTGTATAGTTAGGTAAGTATAGGATGCTTGGGAACAAAATGTTCCCAAGTCTTACTTACATAAGTATTTATAGCGGAACTAGCAAGAGAAATCAATTATTCGCCTTTATTTTTTTTGATAATTTCATCGGCGATGTTTTTCGGAACTTCTTCGTAGTGATCAAATACCATCGAGAATGTTCCGCGCCCTTGCGTGTTCGAACGGAGCGATGTCGCATAACCGAACATTTCGGCCAGCGGTACCATCGCGCGCACGACTTGGGCATTCCCGCGCGCTTCCATCCCTTCAACGCGACCGCGGCGAGACGTGATGTCACCCATAATGTCGCCGAGGTATTCCTCAGGGATGACAACTTCGACTTTCATGATCGGCTCAAGGAGAACCGGCTCACACTTCGTCGCGGCGTTTTTCAGCGCCAATGAAGCGGCGATTTTGAACGCCATTTCACTCGAGTCGACGTCGTGGTACGATCCGTCGAACAGTTTCGCTTTAATGTCGACGATCGGATAGCCAGCTAAGACGCCATTTTGCATCGCTTCTTCCAAACCAGCTTGAACGGCCGGCACATACTCTTTCGGAACGACACCGCCGACAATGGCGTTTTCGAATTCGAAGCCTTTGCCGCGTTCGTTCGGCGAGAATTCGATCCAAACGTGACCGTATTGACCGCGACCGCCGGACTGGCGAACGAATTTGCCTTCGACTTGGGCCGATTTGCGGAACGTTTCGCGGTAAGCAACTTGCGGCGCGCCGACGTTCGCCTCAACTTTGAACTCACGGCGCATCCGGTCAACGATGATGTCAAGATGCAGCTCGCCCATCCCGGAAATGATCGTTTGCCCTGTTTCCGGGTCGGTGTGAGCGCGGAACGTCGGGTCTTCTTCTTGCAATTTTTGCAGCGCTTGACCCATTTTGTCTTGGTCTGCTTTCGATTTCGGTTCGATCGCGACCGAAATAACCGGCTCTGGGAACTGCATCGATTCTAGGATGACGAGGTTTTTCTCATCACATAGAGTATCGCCGGTTGTCGTATCTTTTAAACCTACTGCTGCCGCAATGTCGCCGGCGTATACTTTCGAGATTTCCTCCCGATGGTTGGCGTGCATTTGCAGCAAGCGGCCGATCCGTTCGCGTTTGCGTTTCGTCGAGTTCATGACGTACGAACCGGAATCGAGCGTTCCCGAGTATACGCGGAAGAACGTCAATTTCCCGACATACGGGTCGGTCATAATTTTGAATGCCAGCGCCGCAAACGGAGCGTCGTCGCGCGCTTCACGCGTTACTTCTTCTTCCGTATCCGGAATCACCCCGCGGATGGGCGGAATGTCTACCGGAGACGGCAAGTAGTCGACAACGCCGTCAAGAAGCAGCTGAACACCTTTGTTTTTAAACGCCGAGCCGCAGAAGACCGGGAAGAATTCAACGCTGATCGTCGCCTTGCGGATGGCGGCTTTCAGCTCTTCTTTCGTGATCTCTTCGCCTTCCAAATATTTCATCATTAATTCTTCGTCCAGCTCAGCGACCGCCTCAACCAACTTGTTATGGTACTCTTCTGCCATATCGCGATATTCTTCCGGAATTTCAATGCGCTCAATGTTTTTGCCGAGCTCATCGTGGTAATGGTATGCGCACATTTCAACCAAGTCGATAATGCCAGAGAACTGGTCTTCAGCGCCGATCGGCAGCTGCACCGGGTGAGCGTTTGCTTGCAAGCGGTCATGGAGCGTTTTCACCGCATACAAGAAGTCCGCACCAATCTTGTCCATTTTGTTGACGAACACGATCCGCGGAACGCCATACGTCGTCGCTTGGCGCCAAACCGTTTCCGTTTGCGGCTCTACACCTGACTGCGCGTCTAAAACCGTGATAGCTCCATCCAATACGCGCAACGAACGTTCAACCTCAACCGTGAAGTCGACGTGCCCCGGCGTATCGATGATGTTGATGCGGTGGCCTTTCCATTGTGCCGTTGTCGCCGCCGACGTGATCGTGATCCCGCGCTCTTGCTCTTGCTCCATCCAGTCCATCGTGGCTGCGCCTTCATGCACTTCCCCGATTTTATGAACACGGCCGGTATAGAACAAGATCCGTTCGGTCGTCGTCGTCTTCCCGGCGTCAATGTGCGCCATGATCCCGATGTTGCGAGTATTTTCCAAGGAGAACTGTCTTGCCATAGTGGTTATTTTCTCCTTCCTTCAAAATAAAATAGATAGATGGCGCCTCCATCCTCTTGTTCTGCAGAGAAATGATCGCGCACGCGGCCAAAAAGCCGAAATATGTAGGAAGATAGGTGAACAGGCCGTCGATTGCGCCTTTTCACCTATTCCTTTCAAGCAGCTATTCTTACCAGCGGTAGTGGGCAAACGCTTTGTTCGCTTCGGCCATTTTGTGCGTATCTTCGCGTTTTTTCACCGCTGCGCCCGTGTTGTTGGCAGCATCCATAATTTCGTTCGCCAAGCGTTCTTCCATCGTTTTCTCTCCGCGAAGGCGGGCGTATTGCACAAGCCAGCGCAATCCGAGGGAGACGCGGCGATCTGGACGGACTTCGACCGGAACTTGGTAGTTCGCTCCGCCGACGCGGCGAGCGCGCACTTCCAACACCGGCATCACGTTTTTCAGCGCTTGCTCAAACACTTCCATTGGATCTTTACCCGTTCGTTCACGAATAATATCAAAGGCAGTGTAAAGAATTTTTTGCGCTTTTGATTTTTTTCCGTCGATCATAATTTTATTGATCAAACGGGTAACAAGTTTTGAATTGTAAATTGGGTCTGGCAATACGTCACGTTTAGCAACAGGGCCTCTACGTGGCATAGTTTTTCCTCCCTTCAGGAAAACATTCTCTTCACTTCATTATTTTTTCTTCACTTCATTATTTTTTCGCTGCTTTTGGTTTTTTCGCGCCGTATTTCGAACGACCTTGCATCCGGTTGGCAACGCCAGCCGTATCAAGCGCACCGCGGATGATATGGTAGCGCACCCCTGGCAAGTCTTTAACACGTCCGCCGCGGATCAGCACAACGCTGTGTTCTTGCAAGTTATGGCCGATCCCCGGGATGTAAGCCGTTACCTCGATCCCGTTCGTCAGACGGACACGGGCATATTTCCGAAGCGCCGAGTTCGGTTTTTTCGGCGTCATCGTGCCGACACGCGTGCAGACGCCACGTTTTTGCGGAGACGCCACGTTTGTTTGTTCTTTTTTGAAGCTGTTGTACCCTTTGTTCAACGCAGGGGATTTCGATTTAAATACTTTTTTCTCGCGTCCTTTGCGGACTAATTGGTTGATTGTAGGCATGAAAAAGTTCCTCCTTTCACATGTATCGTTTAAGCCCACATATCCAGGTGGTTCATCATGTATGCAAACAAAGGTTTAAAGGCAAACTGGTCAACGGAGAATCGCCACCGCAGCCGCGCCGACTTGGATTTTGCATGCTTTGCCGAGCTTTTTCATCGAGTCGACTTTCGTGACCGGCACGTTCGCTTCATTGGCAGCAGCGGTCACTTTTTCGATAATCGGCAAATCGGCATCTTCCGCTACGATCACTTCCGTTACTTTCCCTTCCTTTAAAGCCCTTATCGTTTGTTTGGTTCCAATGACGATTTTCCCAGCCTGCAATACTTTTTCATAAGACATGTAACATATCCTCCAAAGTACCAGGTTGTTGGAACACCTTTATTAGACTACCATTTTCTTTGTTCATTGTCAACTGGATTTTTTTCATCAAGGACCGGCCGGTCAAAGGTTGCCTTGAACCGACCGATCTCTACTTTTTACTTCGATGGAACCGTATCGCCAGCCGTTTCCTTCTTGACGGCAGGTTTTACTTTTCGATAGCGGGCCATGCCCGTTCCGGCTGGGACAAGTTTGCCGATAATGACGTTTTCTTTCAAGCCGAGCAGCTCATCCCGCTTCCCTTTGATGGCGGCGTCGGTCAGGACGCGCGTCGTTTCTTGGAACGAAGCCGCGGACAAGAACGAATCCGTTTCAAGCGACGCTTTCGTAATACCCAGCAGCACCGGGCGGGCTGTCGCCGGTCGCTTTCCTTCGCGGATGGCTTGGGCGTTGACATCGGTAAACTGGTGGACGTCCAAAAGCGTGCCCGGCAGCACATCCGTATCGCCGGCATCGACAACGCGCACTTTGCGCAGCATTTGCCGCACCATCACTTCAATATGCTTATCGCTGATTTCAACCCCTTGCATCCGGTATACTTTTTGCACTTCGCGGAGCAAGTATTCTTGCACAGAAGTAATGTCGCGCACGCGCAACAACTGTTTCGGGTCGACCGAGCCTTCTGTCAGCTCCTGACCGCGCTCGACGCGCTGTCCTTCTTCCACTTTGATCCGCGCGTTGTATGGAGCAACGTACGTGCGCGTTTCGACCTCGCCTTGAACAACGATCTCATATTGGTTGTCGCGCGTTTCGTTCACGGAAATGACCGTGCCGTCGATTTCGGAAATGACCGCTTGCCCTTTCGGATTGCGCGCCTCAAACAGCTCCTGCACCCGCGGCAAACCTTGGGTAATGTCGTCCCCGGCGACGCCGCCCGTATGGAACGTCCGCATCGTCAGCTGCGTGCCCGGCTCACCGATCGATTGAGCGGCGATAATGCCGACCGCCTCGCCAACTTCCACATCCATGCCCGTCGCCATATTGCGGCCGTAGCATTTTTTGCATACGCCATGGCGCGTGTTGCAGGCAAAGACGGAGCGGATCCACACTTCCGTAATGCCCGCCTTAATAATTTCGTTTGCAATGTCTTCAGTGATCATTTCATCTTTGCGGACGATCACTTCACCGGTTTCCGGATGGCGCACCGTTTTGTGCGCATAGCGGCCGACAAGCCGTTCTTCCAGCTTGACGACGACCTCGGTGCCATCCGTCAATGCGCGTGCCAAAATGCCGCGGTCGGTGCCGCAATCCTCTTCGCGGACGATGACATCCTGCGCCACATCGACGAGACGTCTCGTCAAATATCCCGAGTCGGCCGTTTTGAGCGCCGTATCCGCCAACCCTTTTCGGGCGCCGTGCGTCGAGATAAAGTACTCCAATACTGTCAGCCCTTCGCGGAACGACGATTTGATCGGCAGTTCGATGATCCGGCCGGCCGGGTTGGCCATTAAGCCGCGCATCCCGGCGAGCTGCGTAAAGTTCGACGCGTTCCCCCGCGCTCCGGAATCGCTCATCATAAAGATCGGGTTGCGCTTATCGAGCGATTTCATCAAGCGGTCTTGGATTTTATCTTTCGCCGCGCTCCAGATGGAGATGACACGCTCATACCGCTCTTCGTCGGTGATCAACCCGCGGCGGAACTGCTTTAAGACGGTATCGACCTTCGCTTGCGCCTCATCCAAAATTTCTTGTTTTTCCGGCAAGACGACAATGTCAGCGACGCCGATCGTAATCCCGGCTTTCGTCGAATATTGGAAACCGAGGTCTTTCATGCGGTCCAGCATTTTTGACGTCTCGGTGATTTTGAACCGCTTGAACACTTCAGCAATAATTTGCCCGAGCACTTTTTTCTTAAACGGCGGCACAGGCTCGCGCTTGCGAATCTCCTCGCGCACGTCGACCCCTTTGTCAAGGAAATACTTGTCCGGCGTCCGCCCTTCGATGTTTTCCGTCGTCGGCTCGTTAATGTACGGGAACGAGTTGGGCAAAATTTCGTTGAAAATCAGTTTTCCGACCGTCGTTAAGAGCAGTTTGTTGTTTTGCTCCTCGGTAAACGTTTCATTTTTCAGCGAGCCGGCATGGACGGCGATGCGCGAGTGGAGATGGACATAACCGTTATGGTAAGCGAGCAGCGCTTCGTCCGTATCTTTGAACACCATGCCTTCGCCGATCGCCCCTTCGCGTTCCATCGTCAAGTAATAGTTTCCTAACACCATGTCTTGGGAAGGTGTCACGACCGGCTTTCCGTCTTTCGGGTTCAAAATGTTTTGCGCCGCCAGCATCAACAGGCGAGCTTCCGCTTGTGCCTCGGCCGACAGCGGCACGTGCACCGCCATTTGGTCGCCGTCGAAGTCGGCGTTGTATGCCGTACAAACGAGCGGATGAAGGCGGATGGCCCGGCCTTCGACGAGCGTCGGCTCAAAGGCTTGAATGCCGAGACGGTGAAGCGTCGGGGCGCGGTTGAGCAGCACCGGATGCTCTTTAATGACGTCTTCAAGCACATCCCATACCTCAGGGTGGACGCGCTCAATTTTCCGTTTCGCGCTTTTAATGTTGTGCGCCAACCCCCGCTCCACAAGCTCCTTCATGACGAACGGCTTAAACAGCTCGAGCGCCATTTCTTTCGGCAGGCCGCATTGATACATTTTCAAGTTCGGACCGACGACAATGACGGAACGGCCGGAGTAGTCAACGCGTTTGCCGAGCAGGTTTTGCCGGAAGCGCCCTTGCTTCCCTTTCAGCATGTGGGAAAGCGATTTTAACGGGCGGTTCCCCGGCCCGGTCACCGGACGGCCGCGGCGGCCGTTGTCAATCAAGGCGTCGACCGCTTCCTGGAGCATCCGTTTCTCGTTTTGGACGATAATATTCGGCGCGCCAAGGTCAAGCAGGCGCTTCAGCCGGTTGTTGCGGTTAATGACGCGGCGGTACAAATCGTTTAAGTCCGATGTCGCAAACCGGCCCCCATCGAGCTGGACCATCGGGCGCAATTCCGGCGGAATGACCGGCAATACATCTAGCACCATCCACGCTGGGTCGTTTCCGGAGCTGCGGAACGCCTCAAGCACTTCAAGCCGTTTAATGATACGGGCGCGCCGCTGTCCTTGCGCCGTCTTCAGTTCTTCTTTCAACGCCGCCACTTCTTTATCCAAATCAATGTCCTGAAGCAGCTTTTTGATCGCTTCCGCCCCCATCGACGCTTGGAACGACTGGCCGTATTTCTCGCGATAGGCGCGGTATTCCTTTTCCGACAGCAGTTGTTTTTTCTCCAGCGGCGTATCGCCGGGATCGGTGACGACGTAAGAGGCAAAATAAATCACTTCTTCGAGCGCCCGCGGCGACATATCAAGCACAAGCCCCATCCGGCTCGGGATGCCTTTGAAATACCAGATGTGGGAAACCGGAGCAGCGAGCTCAATATGACCCATCCGTTCGCGGCGGACTTTTGACCGCGTCACTTCAACGCCGCAGCGGTCGCAGACAACCCCTTTGTAGCGGACGCGCTTATACTTGCCGCAATGGCATTCCCAGTCTTTTGTCGGGCCGAAAATGCGTTCGCAAAACAAGCCGTCTTTTTCCGGCTTTAGCGTCCGGTAGTTGATCGTTTCCGGCTTTTTGACTTCACCGTACGACCAAGAACGAATTTTCTCCGGGGAAGCGAGCCCGATTTTCATGTACTCGAATTTATTGACATCTAGCAAGGGGTATACCTCCCTCTTTGATCCGTCGGTTTTGCTCCATGGCTTGTTCGTCATCCGTTCGCCTCAATGGCCGCGGGCGGGGAAACGCTCCCCGCCTTTTCGCCATTGCCGGTTACTCTTTCGTTACCGCATCTTTTTCTTCGCTGGCTTCTTCCGGTTCAGCCGGTTTCACATCGACCATGATCGCATCCGGCGCATGATCATCATCGTCGTCAAAGTTTTCCATGTTGATTTCCTGTTCGTCGCTCGTCAAAATCGTGACGTCCATCCCTAGACTTTGCAGCTCTTTGATCAACACTTTAAACGACTCCGGCACGCCCGGTTCCGGAATGTTTTCCCCTTTGACGATCGCTTCGTACGTTTTGACGCGGCCAACCACATCGTCAGACTTGACGGTCAAAATTTCCTGCAGCGTATACGCCGCACCGTACGCTTCAAGCGCCCATACTTCCATCTCGCCAAAGCGCTGGCCGCCGAACTGCGCCTTACCGCCGAGCGGCTGCTGGGTGACAAGCGAGTACGGGCCGGTCGAGCGAGCGTGGAGTTTGTCGTCGACCATGTGGGCAAGCTTGATCATGTACATGATCCCGACCGACACGCGGTTGTCAAACGGTTCGCCCGTCCGCCCGTCATACAGCACCGTTTTGGCATCGCGCGCCATGCCGGCTTCTTCAAGAATGTTCCAAACATCTTCCTCCGTCGCTCCGTCAAAGACTGGGGAAGCGATATGCAAGCCAAGTTTTTTCGCCGCCATGCCAAGATGCAGCTCAAACACTTGCCCGATGTTCATCCGCGACGGAACGCCGAGCGGGTTCAACATGATGTCAATCGGCGTGCCATCCGGCAAGAACGGCATATCTTCTTCCGGAAGAATGCGGGAGATAACCCCTTTGTTTCCGTGGCGGCCTGCCATTTTATCGCCTTCGGAAATTTTCCGCTTTTGCACGATATAGACGCGCACCAACTGGTTCACGCCCGGCGGGAGTTCGTCGCCGTCTTCGCGGTTGAAAACTTTGACGTCAAGGACAATGCCGCCGCCGCCGTGCGGGACGCGCAGCGACGTATCGCGCACCTCGCGCGCTTTTTCGCCGAAGATCGCATGCAACAGCCGCTCCTCAGCCGTCAGCTCGGTCATTCCTTTCGGTGTCACTTTGCCGACGAGCAAATCGCCGTCTTTCACTTCTGCACCGATGCGGACGATGCCGCGCTCATCCAAGTTTTTCAACGCATCTTCACCGACGTTCGGGATGTCGCGTGTAATTTCTTCCGGACCGAGCTTCGTGTCGCGCGATTCGGCTTCATACTCTTCAATATGGATTGACGTATACACGTCTTCTTTGACGAGCCGTTCGCTCATGATGATCGCATCTTCGTAGTTGTAGCCGTCCCATGTCATAAAGGCAACAAGCACGTTGCGGCCAAGCGCCAATTCGCCTTTATCCATCGACGGGCCATCGGCCAAAATTTCGCCCTTCTCCACGATATCGCCTTTTTTCACGATCGGCCGCTGGTTGTAGCACGTGCCTTGGTTCGACCGGACGAATTTCAGCAACCGATATTTATCTAGATCACCCTTGACTTCTTTGCCGTCCACTTCAATCAGCCGACGCACCCAAATTTCCTTTGCTTCGACGCGCTCGACGATGCCGCGATGCTTGCAAATCACCGCCGCGCCCGAGTCTTTCGCCGAAACATACTCCATGCCTGTGCCGACGATCGGCGCTTCGGGTTCCAACAGCGGCACGGCTTGCCGCTGCATGTTCGCCCCCATCAAGGCGCGGTTCGAGTCGTCATTTTCCAAAAACGGGATGCACGCCGTCGCCGCCGAGACAACTTGCTTCGGCGACACGTCCATATAGTCGACGCGATCGCGCTTGACGACGATGTTCTCGCCGCGGAAACGGGCGATGACGTTTTCTTCAAGGAACGTGCCGTCCTCCGCAAGCGGTACGTTCGCCTGCGCTACAACGTAATTGTCCTCTTCATCGGCTGTCAAATAATCGATTTGGTCCGTTACCCGACCTGTTTCCGGATCGACGCGCCGGTATGGCGTTTCAATAAAACCAAACTTGTTCACTTTCGCGTAAGTGGACAGCGAGTTGATGAGCCCGATGTTCGGCCCTTCCGGCGTCTCGATCGGACACATCCGCCCGTAGTGCGAATAGTGAACGTCGCGCACTTCAAACCCGGCGCGCTCGCGCGTCAATCCGCCGGGGCCAAGCGCAGAAAGGCGGCGCTTATGCGTCAGTTCAGCGAGCGGGTTCGTCTGATCCATAAACTGCGACAGCTGCGAGCTGCCGAAAAACTCTTTAATCGCTGCGATCACCGGGCGGATGTTGATCAGCTGCTGCGGCGTGATCGTGTTCGTATCTTGAATCGACATGCGCTCGCGCACGACGCGTTCCATGCGCGACAAGCCGATGCGGAATTGGTTTTGCAGCAGTTCGCCGACCGAACGGAGGCGGCGGTTGCCCAAATGGTCGATGTCATCCGTATCGCCGACGCCGTGGAGCAAGTTGAAGAAATAGCTGATCGATGCAATGATGTCCGCCGGCGTAATATGTTTGACATCTTCCGCAATAAAGCCGTTGCCGATGATGTTGATTACCTTTTCGTTGTCCGGATCATTCGGTGCATAAATTTTCACGGTCTGCACCTCAATCGGACCATCCGCCACTCCCTCAGCCGGACGGTACGTCCGCAACCCGACTCCTTTTTCCAAATACGGCAGCAGGCGGTTCAGCGTCCGGCGGTCGATCATCGCTCCAGCTTCAGCGATGACTTCCTTGGTTTCGGGATCAATGATCGTTTCCGCGAGCCGCTGATTGAACAAGCGGTTTTTAATATGAAGTTTTTTATTGATTTTATAACGGCCTACGCTCGCCAAGTCATAGCGCTTCGGATCAAAAAAGCGCGACGCCAGCAAATTTTTCGCATTCTCAAGCGTCGGCGGTTCTCCCGGACGAAGACGCTCGTAAATTTCAATCAACGCTTTTTCCGTGCTGTCGGTATTATCTTTTTCAAGCGTATTGCGCAAGTATTCGTTGTCGCCGAGCAGATCGATGATTTCTTGGTCGGAGCTGAACCCAAGCGCACGGAGAAGCACCGTAACGGGCAGTTTACGGGTACGGTCGATGCGAACGTAAACGACGTCTTTCGCATCGGTTTCATATTCAAGCCATGCGCCGCGGTTCGGAATCACTGTCGCCGAGTAGCCGCGTTTGCCGTTTTTATCAACTTTGTCGCTGTAATAGACGCTTGGCGAACGGACGAGCTGGGAAACAATGACGCGTTCCGCCCCATTGATAATAAACGTTCCGGTTTCCGTCATGAGCGGAAAATCGCCCATAAACACGTCTTGTTCTTTCACTTCGCCCGTTTCTTTATTAATCAAGCGAACTTTGACGCGAAGCGGCGCCGCATATGTAACGTCGCGTTCTTTCGCCTCTTCGACCGTATATTTCGGTTCTCCTAAACTATAGTCGATAAATTCAAGCGAGAGATTGCCGGAAAAGTCTTCAATCGGGGAAATTTCCCTAAACATTTCCCGCAGCCCTTCATCGAGAAACCATTGGTAGGAGGACGTTTGAATTTCGATCAAGTTCGGCAATTCCAGCACTTCGCTGATGCGTGCATAGCTTCTGCGTTGGCGGTGTCGCCCGTATTGAACTAGTCGGCCTGTCAAGAGTGATTCACCCCTCAAATGTAGACATTAGTGAAAACCGGAAGCGGAACATCGCATTGATCCAGCCGCCTTGGCGGCATATGCCGCCAAGGCCGTCGGCCGCTCCGCCATTCCGGGGCAAAGCGCTAGGCATGCATGCGGCTGGCCCCCGCCATCCGGACGGAAACGGTTCAGCTATGACGCCGCCGTTTCGGTAAGGGGATTTCACACGCTCCCGGTGCGAGGAAACCAGGCGTTGGATGGAGAAAAAAAGAAAATGGTTTCTATCCAGTAGAAAACCATATGTTTAGCTGTATATTGATTTTATCATTTTTTCCATCATATCCAAAAATATACGTCATCCCCTCATGTGGGAAATGTGCATATTTAGCATTTTATAATGTTACCACAACCAAAAAAGAGTGTCAACATTTTTTTGCCTTTATGATATAATATCCTTTTTTCTTGGAAGCCACCTCAACAAACGGAAACAGTTCTTTCAGCTTTTCAAGCGCTGATGGCGCCCCTTGTTTTTTTTGAATGACGACCCATAGCTCCCCGCCGTCAAGCAAGTGGTCCCGGCTTTGTTCAAAAATCGCGTGGACAACCCGCTTGCCGGCCCGGATCGGCGGATTGGTGACAACGGCCGCAAACCGCTGTTCCCCGACTTCTGAAAACAAGTCGCTCTGGTAAATGCGCACATTATCGATATGGTTTGCACGCTTGTTTTCCCGCGCCAGCTCCAGCGCCCGCTCATTCACATCGATCATTTGGACGAGCCGGTTCGGAAACGATTTGGCCAGAGCGAGGCCGATCGGTCCGTATCCGCAGCCGACATCCAATAGGTCGCCGGCCACTTCCGGCTCCTCAAACGTTTCGATCAGCAGCTGCGTGCCAAAATCGACACCGCGTTTGGAAAACACCCCGCTGTCGGTTGTAAAGCGAAATTCATGCCCCCGGAGCGTAAACGTCCACGTTTGCGGGTTTCGCTCCGACGTGGGAGCAGCTGAATAATAATGTTCGCTCACCATCATCCCTCCTCTGTCGGCAAGCCGCTTCGGCTCCCGATATATAGTGTAACAAAAAAGAGGCTTTCCCTTGCTTGGGTCAGCCTCTTTTTTGCAATGACGCCATTACTTCACTTCAACTTTTGCGCCAACTTCTTCAAGTTTGGCTTTAATTTCTTCTGCTTCTTCCTTCGAAACGGCTTCTTTGATCGGTTTCGGCGTGTTGTCAACCAAGTCTTTCGCTTCTTTCAAGCCGAGACCAGTGAGTTCGCGGACAACTTTAATAACTTTGATTTTTTGCGCGCCAGCATCAGCGAGAATGACATCAAATTCTGTTTTCTCAGCTGCTGCTTCAGCGCCGGCTGCCGCACCGCCAGCGACAACAACCGGAGCTGCCGCCGTTACGCCGAATTCTTCCTCGATTGCTTTTACCAGTTCGTTTAATTCCAATACCGTCATATTTTTCACAGCTTCAATGATTTGTTCTTTCGTCATCATCATTTCCTCCTTGTTTGGTTGATGGTGTGTTACGCACATCGGTATACACGATTACGCGCCTTGTTCTTCTTGCTTGTCAGCCACCGCTTTGACCGCAAGCGCAAAGTTGCGGATCGGGGCTTGGAGAACGCTAAGCAGCATCGAAAGCAACCCTTCGCGGGACGGGAGCTTCGCCAACGCATCGATTTCTTCTTTGCTGGCGATGTTCCCTTCGATGACGCCGCCTTTGATCTCCAACGCCTCATGCGTTTTCGCAAACTCGCTTAAAATTTTTGCCGGCGCCACAACATCTTCATTGCTGAACGCGATGGCGTTCGGGCCGGTAAACATCTCATCCAATCCTTCCAGGCCGACTTCCGCGAGCGCCCGACGGGTCATCGTGTTTTTATACACTTTGAACTCAATGCCTGCTTCGCGCAGCTGTTTGCGCAGCTCGGTCATTTCCGCCACGTTCAGGCCGCGGTAATCGACGATGACGGTTGCCTTGCTGGCGCGGAATTTGTCCGCAATCTCGGCAACCACTTGTTTTTTCAGTTCAATCGCGCTCGACACGTCCTGCACCTCCTGCAAAGAAAATGGTGGAATACCAGTTATACCGTTTGGCGGCTCAATAAAAAACCTCCATGCCGCGTAGACATGGAGGTAGCGTTCAACGCACGGCCGCCGGCTGCTGCCGGCCTATGGCGCGCTGCTTATCGTCCACATACCTCGGTAGGAAATTAAGCCGGGAACGGCACCTACTGTCTACGGTATAAATGATATTCGTTTGTTCAGCCAAATGGCATTTTATCAGACTCGACACAGAAAGTCAACCGTTACTGTGCAACAGCCACCGTCGTCGGGTCCACTTTAATGCCAGGACCCATCGTTGACGTAATCGTCACGTTTTTGACGTATGTCCCTTTCGCTGCCGCCGGTTTGGCTTTCAAAATCGCCTCGTAGACGGCGGCGAAGTTTTCGACCAGTTTCTCGTTGTCGAACGATACTTTGCCGATCGGCACATGAATGTTGCCGGCTTTATCAACGCGGTATTCCACTTTACCAGCTTTGATCTCCTGCACAGCTTTCGCAACGTCAAACGTGACCGTGCCGGTTTTCGGGTTTGGCATTAACCCTTTCGGACCCAAAATACGACCGAGTTTCCCGACCTCGCCCATCATATCCGGCGTGGCAACAACGACGTCAAAGTCAAACCAGCCTTGCTGGATTTTATTGATGTATTCTGTATCGCCGACATAGTCAGCGCCAGCTGCTTCTGCTTCTTTCGCTTTTTCCCCTTTTGCGAACACTAACACGCGCGCTACTTTCCCCGTGCCGTGCGGCAGGACGACAGCGCCGCGAATTTGTTGGTCCGCTTTTTTCGGGTCAACGCCCAATCGGAACGCAACTTCCACCGTCGCATCAAATTTCGCGACGTTCGTTTTTTTCACGAGCTCGATCGCTTCTGCAACCGGATAAGCCTTGAAGCGATCAACGAGCTTCAACGCTTCTAAGTATTTTTTTCCTCTTTTCGGCATGTAAAATCCTCCTCAATTGTGGTTTTAGCGGAAAAAACCTCCCACGATCAAACAACCTTCGCTTCTTTCGAAGGCGAACCATTCAGCAGACAGCGACCTTCTGAAAAGGACTGTCCTTCATTCATAAAAGACTTTTTTGCCCATGGAGAGAGAGGTTGCGGAATACGCAACCCCCCGGACAACAAACCAGCCTTAGTCTTCGATCACGATGCCCATGCTGCGAGCCGTGCCTTCAATCATACGCATGGCTGCTTCAATGCTCGCTGCATTCAAATCCGGCATTTTCAATTCAGCAATCTCGCGCACTTTGTCACGTTTGATCGTCGCTACTTTGTTGCGGTTCGGTTCGCCGGAGCCCGATTCGATGCCCGCCGCTTTTTTCAACAGTACAGCGGCCGGCGGCGTTTTCGTGATGAATGTAAACGAACGGTCTTCAAAAACCGTAATTTCAACCGGAATGATCAAGCCTGCCTGGTCAGCGGTACGGGCATTAAACTCTTTGCAAAACGCCATAATATTAACACCGGCTTGACCTAACGCAGGACCTACTGGCGGCGCCGGATTTGCTTTCCCTGCAGGAATTTGCAGTTTGACGATCTTGATTACTTTTTTCGCCACGAGACACACCTCCTTAAGTCCGTGATGTGGTATTAGGGATTGCCCCTCCCACTCCATCCGGCTCCGATCTGACGAGCCGCTTTCATATCTCCCGTTTCGGCCGGGAGGATTAGCGCATCAAGCACGTTCGCTCCCTTATACAGCACGTATAAGTTCATCGCTGCATGCCTTGTCTAAGATTCAAGACATACTGACTTTAAAATAGTATCACTTTTCAACAACGATTGCAAGTTCTTTTCCATTAGATTTTTTCTATTTGCGAAAACTCCAATTCCACCCGTGTTTCGCGGCCAAACATATCGACAAGCAGCTTCACCTTATGTTTGTCGAGGTCAATCACCTCAATTTTTCCAGTGAAGTTGGCAAACGGCCCTTCTTTAATCCGAACCGTTTCATTCACCTCGTAGTCGACATCAATCTCAGTAAGCGGCATGCCCATCCGCTTCAAAATCATTTTGACTTCTTCCTCCATGAGCGGCGTCGGTTTCGAACCAGCCCCGCTCGAACCGACAAATCCGGTCACGCCCGGCGTGTTGCGCACGACGTACCACGAATCGTCGGTCATGATCATTTCGACAAGCACATAACCGGGGAACACTTTCTTTTTCGTCGTTTTCCGTTTGCCGTTTTTGATGTCCGTTTCCGTTTCTTCCGGGACGACAACACGGAAAATCTTGTCTTGCATTCCCATTGATTCAACGCGTTTCTCCAAATTGGCTTTCACCTTATTTTCGTATCCCGAATATGTATGGACGACATACCAGTTTTTCTCCATCAGCGAGCCTCCCTAGGGCGGTTTTCATTTTGTTTTCTGCGCAAAACAAAAACCCGTTTCCGGGTTCCATGTTCGCACGATTATCTTTCATTATAGCATATCATCCGCCCGCTTATTCAAATACAAGGCGAATCAACTGCGAAATGCCGAGGTCGACAACGGCGAAAAAGATGGTGAAAAACGCCACCGTAGCCAATACGATTCCCGTATAGTTCACTAGTTCTTTCCGGCTCGGCCAGCTCACTTTTTTCAACTCCCGCACGACTTCTTTGAAAAAGTTGATTACTCGCTGCATCCCTCGTACCTCCACGATTGATCAAAACTGTCCCCACCGCCTGCTTCGTCTCGCGATGGACGGTATGATTGTTGCTCATCGAACAAAACTTGTTGGCCGCCAAGCGCCTGCACCAAGGCAACCGGCCTGTTTTGCAGCCGTGCAGTTTCGGCTCCCGCATTGCGCGCGAGCCAACGTTGCTCGTTAACATAAACGTTTGACCGTTCCCGCGAGATGTCCATAAAAATTTATCATATCAGCATTTCCGCTGTCAATGCCATCTTTTGGCCTCCGTTCGGCCATCGGCCGATGCACCGCCTACAAACTGATTTCCCGATATTCCAAATATTTCTCCAACTTCCGTTTGACGCGCTGCAAGGCGTTGTCGATCGATTTGACATGGCGGTTTAACTCTTCGGAAATTTCTTGGTACGAGCGCCCGTCCAAATACAACGCGAGCACTTTCCGCTCCAAATCGCTGAGCAATTCCGCCATTTTCAGCTCAATATCGTCAACTTCCTCGCGGTTGACAATCAGCTCTTCCGGGTCGGTCACCTGCGTGCCGGACAACACGTCCATCAGCGTCCGGTCCGACTCGTCGTCGTAAATCGGCTTGTCCAAGGAAACGTAAGAGTTGAGCGGAATGTGCTTTTGGCGGGTCGCGGTTTTAATCGCGGTAATCATTTGCCTCGTGATGCATAGTTCTGCAAACGCTTTAAATGAAGAGAGCTTGTCCCCCTTAAAATCGCGGACTGCCTTGTACAGCCCGATCATCCCTTCCTGCACAATGTCCTCGCGGTCAGCCCCGACTAAAAAGTATGAGCGGGCTTTGGCGCGCACAAAGTTTTGGTATTTGTGGATCAAAAAATCAAGCGCTTCTCCATCCCCTTCGTGAACAAGTGTAACAAGCTGTTCATCCTCTAAATGTTTATAATCCTTTGGCTTGTCTACTTTTAAGCATTCCCCCACGCTGATCCCCCCCGACCGCATCAATCGCTAACATTTATTATACAGTGCAAATTTTTACAGCGTCAACCGCTCATTTTTGCCCTCTCCGCCATTTTTCAAAAATTTCGGCAACTCTGTCATTGAGCGGCACTTTCAAGGTCGGGGTATGCTGCTTCATTGACTGCAACTTTTTTGAAATATCCCGCTCCACCTCTTCGATTTCGTGCAGAAGTTCGCGCGCCGATTTGCGCAAGGCGCCTTGACCGAACACCGTCCATTGTTCCGTATAATCCGATGTCGCGACATACACTTTGGTGCGCGCGTTGATGAGCGTTTTCGCCAACCGCTCAATCCGTTCGTCCGCTGTCTCATTTTCCTTTGTAAAAATGACATCGATATCGTAGTTTTTATACTTTTTCTCGTTTCCCTGCACGAGATGGGCGTCAAACACGATCACGACGTGATCCCCGGTGAACCCTTTGTAATCGGCCAGTTTGTCAATCAACAAATCCCTTGCCGCTGCCAGATCGCCTTCCTCTTTCAGCCGGCGCAGCGCCGGCCATGCCCCGATGATGTTGTAACCGTCGACAATTAAAACGTTCATCGGCTATTCCCCTAGCGGATACCGCTTTCGGTACACCTCGTACATGAGCAAACTGGCGGCGACAGAAGCGTTGAGCGAAGTGACGTGCCCCCGCATCGGCAGCCGAAACAAGAAATCACACTTTTCCCGCACTAACCGGCTGATGCCTTTTCCCTCGCTGCCGATGACCAGCGCCAACGGCATCGTGCCGTCAAGGAAGCGGTAGTCATCTTTGGCGTCTGCATCGGTGCCAGCCACCCAAACGCCCCGCTCTTTCAGCTCGTCGATCGTCCGCGCCAAGTTCGTCACGCGCGCGACCGGAACGTGCTCGATCGCTCCGGTTGACGCCTTCGCTACGGTCGGCGTCAACCCCACCGACCGCCGTTTCGGGATGATGAGCCCGTGCGCTCCGACCGCATCTGCGGTGCGCATAATGGCGCCCAAGTTATGCGGGTCTTCGATTTCGTCCAAAATGAGGAAAAACGGCGCTTCTTCCCGTCGGGCGGCGCGGGCAAACAAATCGTCGACCTCGTAATAGCGGTATGCGGCCGCCTGGGCGATCACCCCTTGGTGCACCCCGTCAACCATTTGGTCAAGCTTGCGCTTCGGAACATATTGGACGAGCACGCCCCGCCGCTTCGCCCATTCGAGGACAGGCTCGACGGCGTGGCGCTGCGCTCCTTCCGCGATCCAGATTTTATTGATGTCGCGCCCGGATTTGAGCGCCTCGATGACCGGGTTTCTGCCGATAATGTAATCCATCATTCCAACGCCCTTTCTTCCCTTTCAATAATCGCAAATGAACGGCCGATTAACTCGTCGACCCGCCGGCCGTTGTCCTGTAAAAAATGATAGCCGATCAACGCTTCGAACGCGGTGCTGTGCCGGTATGTCTGCACATCCGTATTTTTCGGAATCGTGCCTGATTTCGCGTTGCGGCCGCGGCGGACGATGGCTTGCTCCTCTTCCGTCAACACGCCTTCATCAAGCAAGGTTAAAATGACTCTTGCTTGCGCCCGGGCCGACACGTAGCGGATCGCCCGCCGATGCAGCTCGTGCGGCCGTACGCTGCCCATCGCCAGCAAGTGGCGGCGCACGTACACTTCATAAACCGCATCGCCAATATAGGCGAGCGCCAAGCCATTTAATTGTTTGACATCATGAACGGTCTCAAACTGCGCCATTGCTTATGATCCCCGTTTCCATCTTGTCCCTTGAGGCGTATCTTCCAAAATAATGTTTTTGGCCTTCAACTCGTCGCGAATGCGGTCAGCCAGCGCGAAATCGCGGTTTTTCCGCGCTTCGTTGCGCTGTTGGATCAGCGCCTCGATTTCCTCATCAAGCAGCTCTTCTTGCTTTGGCTTTGGATCGAGGCCAAGCACGTCCATCAACTGTTCAAATTCACGCAAAAAGGCGCCAATAACGGTTTCCGATGTCGTCTTTTCCTGCAAATACAAGTTCGCTTGTTTCGCCAGCTCAAATAGAACCGCAATGCCGTTCGCCGTGTTGAAATCGTCGTCCATTTCGCGGATGAACGATTCGCGGACCGCAGCGATGCGCGACAGCCATTTGTCATCGTCGTCGGTTAAATTCGTGCTCGCTCCGAGCCGGTGCTGCAAGTTGCCATATGCCGTCCTTAAGCGTTCGAGCCCGCGCCGGGCGCTCTCGAGCAGCTCTTCGCTGTAGTTGATCGGATGGCGATAGTGCACCGACAACATAAAGAAGCGCAGCACTTGCGGGTCAATCTGCCGGATGATATCGTGGACGAGCACGAAGTTGCCGAGCGACTTCGACATTTTTTCGTTGTTAATATTTAAATACCCGTTGTGCAGCCAATATTTCGCAAACGGTTTGCCGGTCAAAGCCTCTGACTGGGCGATTTCGTTTTCATGGTGCGGGAACGTCAAATCTTGGCCGCCGGCGTGGATATCGATCGTATCGCCTAAATATTTGCGCGCCATCGCCGAGCATTCGATATGCCAACCCGGCCGCCCTTTCCCCCATGGACTGTCCCAACAAATCTCTCCTTCTTTCGCCGCTTTCCAAAGGGCGAAATCGAGCGGGTCGTCTTTTTTCTCGCCGACTTCGATGCGCGCTCCAGCCTGCAATTCATCGATCGATTGGTGCGACAGCTTGCCGTAACCGGGAAACTTGCGCGTCCGGTAGTAGACGTCGCCATCCACCTCGTACGCATACCCCTTGTCGATGAGCGCTTGGATGAATTCGATAATCGTCCCGATATTTTCTGTCACGCGCGGGTGGATGTCCGCCTTTTTGCAGCCAAGCGCCTGAATGTCTTCAAAATACGCCTCGATAAACCGCTCGGCAATCGCCGGAACGCTTTCGCCAAGCTCGCGGGCCGCCTTAATCAGTTTGTCGTCGACATCGGTAAAATTGGATACGTACGTCACGTCGTAGCCGCGGAACTCCAAATAGCGGCGGATCGTGTCAAAGACGATGGCGGCCCGGGCGTTCCCGATATGGATATAGTTGTAAACGGTAGGACCGCATACATACATTTTGACCTTGTTGGGCTCAAGCGGCTCAAACGGTTCCTTTTTTCGCGTCAACGTATTATAAAGCCGGATGCTGCTCATACTCGCTCTTCCTTTCTTGCTGTTTCAATGCCTCCAACTCGCTTTTCAGCCGGACGATCTCCTCTTCAAGCTCCCGGAACCGGTCAGCGATCGGATCTGGCAGGTCGGTGTGGTTCAAATCTTTTTTCACTTTCACTCCATCACGCACAACCACGCGGCCCGGAATGCCAACGACGGTTGAGTTGGGCGGCACGTCTTTTAACACGACCGACCCGGCGCCAATTTTCGAGTTTTCGCCGATCGTAATCGACCCGAGCACTTTCGCGCCGGCAGCGATCAAACAGTTGTCTTTGATCGTCGGGTGCCGCTTCCCTTTTTCTTTCCCTGTCCCTCCTAATGTGACCCCTTGATAGACCGTGACATTGTCGCCGATTTCGCACGTTTCGCCGATCACCACACCCATGCCGTGGTCGATGAAAAAGCGGCGGCCGATTTTGGCGCCCGGATGAATTTCAATGCCGGTGAAAAAGCGGCTGATTTGCGAAATCAACCGGGCAAGAAAGTAAAATTTCCGTTTGTAAAGCGCATGAGCGATCCGATGCGCCCAAATGGCATGCAGACCGGAGTACGTTAAAATGACTTCCAGGTAGCTTCTTGCCGCCGGGTCTTGCTCAAAAATGACCTCAATATCCTCTTTTAACGTTTTAAACATCATGTCCTCCCTCCATCCCTCTAAGTTGTTTTGAATAAAAAAGCGTCCCTGTGCCGAAGACACAGAGACGCTTTTGGCGCGGTTCCACTCTGTTTAGCGAAACGGGAAAACGCCGTTTCACTCACTCGAGTCCGATAACGGAGAGGCTCCGCTCCTCTCTACTGCAGAACGTCTCTGTTCCGGTTCGAAAGGAGACTCCGAGGCGCATTTCGGATAACGCCGGGCATAAGCCGCTTCCAGCCAAGGCGACTCTCTCTGGGATGACGGCGTTTCCTACTTCTCCTCGTCAACGCTTTTTCACTATGCGCTTGTTCAACCGATAAACTTTGTATTATTATACCACACGCACTACGCAAACGTGCACACCTATTCCGCTAAAATTTTTCTTGCAGCGCCCGCTCGAGCCGCTCGATTACTTTTTGTTTGCCGAGCAGCTGAATGGCAAACGGAAGCTCCGGCCCGTGCGTTTGCCCGGTCACCGCGGCGCGAATTGGCATAAACAGCTTTTTCCCTTTTTGTCCGGTCGCCTTTTGCACCGCCTTAATCGCCGCTTTAATTTCGTCGGCTGTAAACGGGTCGAGGTCCCGCACATGGGCCAAAAAGGCCGAAAGCACGTCGGGCACTTGTTCTTCGGCGAGCACTTGGCGCGCCTCATCTTCGTATTCGACTTCTTCCTTAAAGAACAACTCGGACAACGGAACAATCTCCGCCCCGTAGCTCATTTGCTCTTGATACAGTGCGATTAAATCGCGCGCCCACTGCCGCTGTTCGTCGCTCATGTCCGCCGGCAAGCGCCCGGCTTTCACCAAATGCGGCAAAGCCAATTCGACGAGCCGGTCCAAATCGAGTTTTTTGATGTATTGATTGTTCATCCATGTCAGCTTTTTCGTGTCAAACATCGACGGCGACTTTGACAGCCGCGAAACGTCGAAGATGCGGATGAGCTCGTCTTTCGAAAAAATTTCTTCCTCCCCTTCCGGCGACCAGCCTAAGAGGGCGAAAAAGTTGAACATCGCTTCCGGCAAATAGCCGAGCTCTTTGTATTGCGACACGAACTGAATGATTGACTCATCGCGCTTGGACAACTTTTTCCGCTGTTCGTTGACAATCAACGTCAAATGGGCAAACTGCGGCGGCTCCCAGCCAAAATATTCATACACCATCAGCTGCTTCGGCGTGTTGGACAAATGCTCCTCACCGCGGAACACATGGCTGATCTCCATAAGGTGGTCGTCGATGACGACGGCAAAGTTGTACGTCGGAATACCGTTCGCCTTCACAATGACCCAATCGCCGATATCTTTCGATTCAAACGTCACTTTGCCGCGCACCAGATCGTCGACTTCGTATGTTTTCCCTTCCGGCACCTTGAGGCGGATCGTATACGGCTTGCCTTGCGCCTCAAGTTCCGCGACCTGTTCCGGCGTCAAACGGCGGCACTTGCCGCTGTATTGCGGAGCGGCGATGCCGGCCGCACGCTGCTCCTCCCGCTCCCGCTCAAGCTCTTCCGGCGTGCAAAAACATTTGTACGCATGTCCTTGCTCGAGCAGTTCGTCCACATACTTCCGGTATATATCAAGCCGCTCCGTCTGGCGGTACGGCCCATAGCCGCCATCTTTATCAACGGACTCGTCATAATCGATGCCGAGCCATTGTAAGTTTTCGAGCTGCGACTGTTCGCCGCCTTCCACGTTCCGTTCGATATCCGTATCCTCGATGCGGACGATCATTTTTCCGCCGTGATGGCGAGCAAACAAATAGTTAAACAGCGCGGTCCGCGCCCCTCCGATATGCAAATGGCCGGTCGGGCTCGGCGCATAGCGCACGCGCACATCTTTTGCCATCGTCCAACCCTCCACTTTCATCCAAACTTGTACCCTTATTGTACCGTTTATCGCGGCAAAGTTCAAAACGGACGGCTCGCCCCATTCGGCGCCTAACGGTTGCGCCTTACTCCCCGCTCTTTTTAAGCAACACGACCGCTTGGGCGGCAATGCCTTCCCCGCGCCCGGTGAACCCGAGTTTTTCCGTTGTCGTCGCCTTGACGTTCACTTGTGTGCGCTCGGCTTCAAGCAGGCGGGCGATCACGGCTTTCATCTCCTCAATGTACGGAGCCATTTTCGGCTTTTGAGCGATAATCGTACAGTCGGCGTTCACCAATGCATACCCTTCCTTCCGGACGAGCGTCCATACGTGCGCCAACAATTCGGTTGAGTCCGCGTCTTTATAGCGCGGGTCATCATCAGGAAAATGCCGTCCGATATCGCCGGCGCCAATCGCTCCAAGGCACGCGTCCGCCACCGCGTGGAGCAGCACATCGGCATCCGAATGGCCGAGCAGCCCTTTCTCATGCGGAATATGTACGCCGCCAATGATAAGCGGACGCCCTTCAACGAGCTGGTGAACGTCAAACCCTTGTCCGATGCGAAACATGTCTTCACCTCCGTTTACTCTGCGACGCGGCTCGCTAAAATCGCCTCGGCAAACAAAATGTCTTCCGGAGTCGTCAGTTTAATGTTGCGGTAGTCCCCTTCTACAATTTTCACCGGCTTGCCGAGCCGCTCGACGAGGCTGGCGTCGTCCGTGCCAAGATAGCCTTCCCGTTTCGCAGCCTCATGCGCCTCGGCGATCAAAGACAGACGAAAAGCTTGTGGCGTCTGCACCGCCCACAAGCTGGAACGATCAATCGTCTGTTCGACAAACAAACCGTCCACTTTTTTGATTGTGTCTTTCACCCGCACAGCCGGGACCGCTGCCCCGTATCGGGCGGCTGCATCCGCCAGCTCATGCAAATGGCGGACGTGAATAAACGGGCGGGCGCCGTCGTGGATCAGGACAATGCCCCGTCCCTCTAACGCCTGCAGCCCGTTATAGACGCTATGTTGCCGCTCCTCGCCGCCCTCAGCGAACGCTGCCACTTTTTTGATACGAAAACGAACGACAAGTTGCTCAAAGCGGCTTCGCTCCGCCGGATTCACGACAAGCACGACGCGGGCGCACCGTTCATCGCGGTCGAACACCTTCAGCGTCCGGACGATGAGCGGTTCGCCGCCTAGTTCAATAAACTGCTTATTCATACCGGCGTTCATCCTCTTTCCTTGTCCGGCCGCCAAGACAATCGCTTCGTAGTTCATTGGACGTTTCCCCTGTTCTGTTTACAGCGCTTTTTGCAACAACTTCAGCTTGGCAAAAATCATTCTCCCCGCAGATGTTTGTAACACGCTGGTGACTAGGACGTCAACCCGTTTGCCGATATATTCTTTGCCGTCTTCGACAACAATCATCGTTCCGTCATCCAAGTAAGCAACGCCCTGGTTATGTTCCTTTCCGTCCTTAATGACATGCACATTCAGCTCCTCGCCCGGCAGGACGATCGGCTTGACGGCATTAGCCAAATCGTTGATATTAAGGACGCGCACGTTTTGCAGCTCACACACTTTGTTCAAGTTGAAATCGTTTGTGACGACGACGCCTTGAAGCTGTTTGGCTAGTTTGACGAGCTTGCTGTCGACTTCTTGCACATCGCTGAAGTCGGCCTCATGAATTTCCACCTTCATCGCCATCTCTTTTTGAATGCGGTTTAAAATATCCAAGCCGCGGCGGCCGCGGTTTCGCTTCAGCACATCGGAGGAGTCGGCGATATGCTGGAGCTCCTCTAACACAAAACGGGGAATGACAAGCGGGCCTTCCAAAAACCCGGTTTGGCAAATGTCCGCGATCCGCCCATCGATGATGACGCTTGTGTCCAAAATTTTCACCGCTCCACCTTTCGGCGCCTCGTTCTCGGTTTCTCCGCCTTTTTTCTTTGTCATTCGATTGGAAAGAGAAAATAAGTTCATCAGCTCATTCCGTTTCTTTAAGCCGACACGAAACCCTAAATAGCCAAGCAAGATCGTCAAAAAAATCGGCAGCACCGTGTTCAACACTTGAATTCGAAACGATTGCAGCGGCATGACGACCAAAAACGCAATAATAAGACCAAAAATCAGCCCGAGGCTGCCAAACAGCACGTCAGCAGCAGGCGCCCTTACCAATGTTTCCTCGACCCAGCGCACCATGTCCACAACATAATCCACAAGCCAAAACGTCAACAAAAAGAAAAGAACAGCGCCCAACACCGCCAACGTATAGGAATTATGGATGAGCGGCATGCCGCTTACATTCAACAGCGCAAGCAAATCAGGCAAAAACATGGCGCCCAGCGTTCCGCCTACGGCGAGAAAAAATAGTTGTACGACACGTTTGACCATCGGCTCATCTTCACCTCCCTATCTAACATTATAAACAGTTTCCAATGTTTGAAACCAACCGAAACCCAATTTTTAACCATTTTTGAACATTCGACATCCGCTTGTAACAATTCGCGCTGGACGCCCGTGCACAGCGGAAGGACGTTGCCCCCCTATATATATTTACGTTGTTCGAAACAAAAAGTTCGGTCATTTCATGCAAAACATGATCGGGGCGGAGCAAGAGGATGCTTTAGCGAGCGCCCCCAGCCGTTTCCTATTTGCCCGTTCCCCCGAAGAAAGCGTTCAAATCATCGTGTGCTCGAGCGCCTCAGCCACATGGGAAACGCCGATCACCTGAACGCTTGCCGGCGGCTGCCAACCTGCCAAATTGTTTTTCGGTACAATGACACGGGAAAAACCTAGTTTGACAGCCTCTTGCACACGCTGTTCAATGCGGGAGACACGCCGCACTTCCCCGGTCAACCCGACTTCACCGATAATGACGTCGGTCGGATTGGTCGGCCGATCGCGAAAGCTTGAGGCGATGCTGACGGCGATGGCTAGGTCAATGGCCGGCTCATCAAGCTTCACTCCGCCCGCCACCTTCAAATAGGCATCTTGGTTTTGCAACAGCAGCCCGACCCGCTTTTCCAATACGGCCATAAGCAACGACACGCGGTTATGATCGAGGCCGGTCGCCATCCGCCTCGGGTTGCCGAAGCTTGTCGGCGAAACGAGCGCTTGAATTTCCACCAGAACCGGGCGCGTCCCTTCCATGGCCGCCACCACCGTCGAACCCGCCGCCCCGTGCGATCGCTCTTCCAAAAACACTTCGGACGGATTTTCCACTTCCCGCAGCCCGATGTCGCGCATTTCAAAAATACCGATTTCATTCGTCGAACCGAAGCGGTTTTTCACCGCCCGCAAAATGCGGTACGTATGATGCCGCTCCCCCTCAAAATAAAGGACGGTATCGACCATATGCTCGAGAATGCGCGGCCCGGCGATCGCCCCTTCTTTCGTCACATGGCCGACGATAAAAATGGCGACGCCTTTTGTTTTGGCGATTTTCATCAACTCAGCGGTGCACTCGCGCACTTGGGCGACACTGCCCGGCGCTGACGTAATATCCGTCCGGTACACCGTCTGGATTGAATCAATCACGACACAGGAGGGCTGAATCGTTTCAATCGCTGATACAATATATTCCAAATTCGCCTCCGCTAACACATACAGATGATCGGACTCGGCGCGAAGGCGCCCAGCGCGCAGTTTTACCTGTTTGACGGATTCCTCGCCCGATACATACAACACTGTATGCCTAGCCGCCAGTTGCGCTGAGGCCTGCAGCAACAGCGTCGACTTGCCGATGCCGGGGTCGCCGCCGATTAAGACGAGCGACCCTTTGACGATCCCCCCACCGAGCACTCGATTGAACTCTGCACTGTTCGTTTCGATGCGCGGCTCTTGCACCGCGGCAACGGCAGTAATCGGAACCGGTTTAGCGGACCCGGACGGCTCCGAATGGAGAAATGCCCCACGCACAGCGGTTCTGACCGGCTCGATTTCCTCGACGAATGAGTTCCACGTTTGGCATCCCGGGCAGCGGCCGAGCCACTTCGCCGATTCGTATCCGCACTCTTGGCAAACAAATTTCGTCTTCTTTTTCGCCATTGAACTAACCCTTTCTCTCTTGTGTTCCATATGGAAAAAAGGTATGGGCAGCATCGTGCCGCATACCTTTTTTCATCACATCACGGCCTGTTTTGCCAATACGACAAATTCCCCATCTTTCACATCAACGACGACTTTTTGTCCTTTGGCGATCGTGCCTTTTAACAGTTCTTCGGACAAACGGTCTTCAATATGTTTTTGCAAAGCGCGGCGCAACGGGCGAGCCCCGTATTCCGGATCGAAACCTTCAGCAGCGATTTTCTCAATCGCCGCCTCCGTCAATTCAAGGTCAATATCTTGCTCTTTCAGCCGTTTCACCAGCGTATCAGCCATCAGACGGACAATTTGTTTTAGATGGTCTTTTTCAAGCGAATGGAAGACGATAATTTCATCGATCCGGTTCAAAAACTCCGGACGGAACGCTTTTTTCAGCTCATCCATGACCTTGCTTTTCATGTCTTTGTATTGCTGGTTTCCATCCTGGATGTTAAAGCCGACATACTTGTTCCGCTTCAAAGCATCCGCGCCGACGTTCGATGTCATAATGATGATCGTGTTGCGGAAGTCAACCGTCCGCCCTTTCGAGTCAGTCAACCGCCCGTCTTCGAGCACCTGCAGCAAGATGTTAAACACGTCCGGATGCGCTTTTTCCATCTCATCCAACAGAACGACCGAGTATGGCTTGCGACGCACTTTTTCGGTCAGCTGACCGCCTTCTTCGTAGCCGACATACCCCGGCGGCGAACCGATGAGCCGCGATGTCGAGTGTTTTTCCATATACTCGGACATATCGATGCGAATGAGGGCATCTTCATCTCCAAACATTGCCTCGGCCAATGCACGGGCCAATTCCGTTTTCCCGACGCCGGTCGGGCCGAGGAAAATGAACGAACCGATCGGGCGTTTCGGGTCTTTGAGGCCAGCCCGGGCGCGGCGCACCGCTTTGGCCACCGCTTTGACCGCCTCGTCTTGGCCGACGACGCGCGAATGCAAAATTTCTTCCAGTTTCAACAGCCGCTCGGTTTCCGTCTCGGCCAGCTTCGATACCGGAATCCCGGTCCAACTCGAGACGACCGCGGCAATGTCTTCGACCGTCACTTCCAAATTTTCTTGGCCTTGTTTTTCTTTCCACGCACGTTTCGTTTCTTCAAGCTCTTCACGCAGCCGCTGCTCCATATCACGCAGCGACGCCGCTTTTTCAAATTCTTGGCTTTGCACGGCCGCATCTTTCTCTTTTCGCACTTCTTCAAGCTTTTGCTCCAGTTCTTTCAGTTTCGGCGGCGCCGTGAACGAACGGAGACGCACTTTCGAGCAAGCTTCATCAATCAAGTCGATCGCTTTATCCGGCAGGAACCGGTCGGTAATATACCGGTCGGAAAGTTTGACTGCCTGAATGATCGCCTCATCGGAAATCGAGACGCGATGATGCGCTTCATACCGGTCGCGCAGCCCTTTTAAAATTTGAATCGACTCTTCAACTGTCGGCTCATCGACGTGAATCGGCTGGAAGCGGCGCTCGAGCGCAGCATCTTTCTCAATGTATTTGCGGTATTCATCAAGCGTTGTCGCACCGATACATTGCAATTCTCCACGCGCCAAGGCCGGCTTTAAAATGTTCGACGCGTCGATGGCCCCTTCGGCTCCGCCAGCGCCGATTAACGTATGGAGTTCATCGATGAACAAAATGATATTGCCCGCCTGGCGAATTTCGTCCATCACTTTTTTCAGCCGGTCTTCAAATTCGCCGCGGTATTTCGTCCCGGCGACGACCGTCCCCATATCGAGCGTCATGACCCGTTTGTCGCGCAGCGTTTCCGGCACTTCGTTGTTGACGATTTGCTGGGCCAATCCTTCCGCGATCGCTGTTTTTCCAACCCCCGGTTCACCGATGAGCACCGGGTTGTTTTTTGTCCGTCGGCTCAACACTTCAATAACACGCTGAATTTCTTTGCTGCGGCCGATGACCGGATCAAGCCGCCCTTCGCGGGCAATCGCCGTCAAATCGCGGGCAAGGCTGTCAAGCGTCGGCGTGCTTACATGCGAAGCCCCCCCACCGCCGTGGCCCGATACCGATTCATTGCTGCCGAGCAGTTGCAACACTTGTTGGCGCGCCTTGTTCAAGCTCACCCCGAGGTTGTTCAGCACGCGAGCGGCCACGCCTTCCCCCTCGCGGATCAAGCCAAGCAAAATATGCTCCGTGCCGACATACGAATGGCCAAGTTTCCTCGCTTCGTCCATTGACAGCTCGATCACTTTTTTCGCCCGCGGCGTGTAATGGAGCGTATGGGACACTTCATTGCCGCGGCCGATGAGCGATTCGACTTCTTTTTGGATTTTATCCGGGTCAAGTCCAAGCGCCATGAGCGCTTTAGCAGCGATTCCTTCCCCCTCACGGATCAGCCCAAGCAAAATATGTTCGGTTCCGATATTGTTATGGCCGAGGCGGATGGCTTCCTCTTGCGCCAACGCCAGCACTTTTTGCGCCCGTTCCGTAAATCTGCCAAACATCATCGTTCATCACCCTCCATCTTTCTTCGTGTTTCCATCCTTAAGCGTTCCCGAATCAACGCCGCCCGGCGGACATCCCGTTCCTCAGGGCGAAGCACCCCTCCGGCATATTGTTGCAAAAATCCTGGCTGCGTCAAAATCATCAGCTCATTTAAAATGTTGCGCGAGACGTTTTTGATATATCCTAAATCGATCCCTAAACGCACATCCGACAGGCATTGCGCCGCCTCCTTCGAATCGATGACGCGGCAGTTGGCCAATATGCCGTATGAACGGAATACCTTGTCTTCTAATTGTATGCCCAACGTTTTCACTAATGCCTGGCGAGCCGCCCTTTCTTGGGCGATGAGCTGCTCAACGATCGTATGCAAATCAGCGACAATATCTTCTTCTGATTTTCCGAGCGTAATTTGGTTCGAAATTTGGAAAATGTTCCCTAAAGCCTCACTTCCTTCCCCGTACGTGCCGCGGACGACGAGTCCCAACTGGTTGATGGCAGGGATGATGCGGTTGATCTGCTGCGTCAGCACCAGCGCCGGAAGATGCATCATCACCGACGCCCGCAACCCCGTTCCGACGTTCGTCGGACAGCTCGTTAAGTAACCAAGCCGTTCATCGAACGCATAGTTGACATGCCCTTCAATCCAATCATCCAACTCGCTCGCCGCCTCAAGCGCCTCGGCAAGCTGAAGCCCTGGAAACAGACACTGAATGCGGATATGGTCTTCCTCGTTGATCATAATGCTGATTTCCTCATTTTCCGAAAGCAGGCAGGCGCCAAACGGCGAATCTTCAGCCAAATGCGGGCTGATTAAGTGCTTTTCCACCAATACCCGTTTTTCAATCGGTTGAAGCTCCGACATTTTCAACAGTTCAAACCGTCCCGCTTCCCCATACGGACGATGGACGAACGCGCGCTCAAACAAGGCAACGATTTGTTTCGCCTCTTCGCTGCTAAACAGCGTTGGGAAACGAAAATCAACAATATTGCGCGCCAGCCGGATGCGGCTGCTCAACACGATGTCCGAATTCGGCCCCTCCTGGCTCATCCAAGCGCTGACCGCTGTGTTGAAAAACTTTCCAAATGACATACCGCTACATCTCCCCCTCTCCACGTCGGCGAAGTTCGTCCTCTAACGAACGAATCTGGTCGCGCACCTCGGCCGCCCGCTCAAATTCCTCGCGGGCAACTAATTCCTGAAGCTTTTGTTTCAACGTGGCCAGCTGCTTCCGCAAATGGAGGACGCCGCCTTTTCGCTTCGGAATTTTCCCTGAATGAGCAGTATTTCCGCTATGAAGCCGTTTTAAAATCGGCGGAAGGTAACGGGCAAACGTCCGATAGCAGTCGGCGCAACCGAACCGCCCAATTTGCGTAAACTGGTGGTATGTCATTTGGCACGTCTCGCATTGAAGCAAATCCGGATTCGGGAACGCATTGGCCGTCACTTCTTTCATCGGAGCTTGAAAGTTGAGAAGCCCCGCTAACAAATTGTTGAGCGGAAAGTCGTCATGGCCATAGAGCATAAACGTATGACCATGTTCTTTGGCGCATTGCTCGCAAAGGTGAAATTCCGTTTTTTCCCCGTTGACTATTTTCGTAAAATGCATCGTCGCCGGGCGTTGCTTGCATTCTTGGCAAATCAATGCCTTCCCCTCCCCTACTTATACTTTAGCGACGTCAGCATCGCCTTTAACATGCGCGCCCGCAGTTCATCCCGCTCGGGCAAATCGATATATAAAACGGAGCGATCCATCACGCTCAACATCATTTTCGCTTCCCGCTCCGAAATCACCTTTTCTTCCATAAGTCGTTTTATCACATCTTCGGCGCTCGACTGGCTGATGCGGTGGTCGATCAGCTCGAGCAACTGGTCAATCAGCTGCGCCTCGCTTTTCGTCTTTACTTTCATAATGCGGATATAGCCGCCGCCACCGCGCTTGCTTTCAACAATATATCCGCGCTCGAGCGTGAATCTCGTGTTGATGACATAGTTGATTTGCGAGGGAACACATCGGAATTTATTAGCAATTTCACTTCGTTTAATTTCAACGATGTCTTGGTCGCTCATATTGAGTACTTGCTTCAAATATTGCTCGATAATGTCGGAAATGTTTGGCACTCTACCTCCCACCTTCCTCACAACCAAGCTGCTCCCTGCCCAATAATAAACGGGCATTCCTTGGGAAGAAGCATCACCGCCATCTTGTTGACTTTGACTATATTTGACCTTGCTTTTACTATACAATGTATGACGAAAAATTGCAAGGGCTACCGAAACAAGGGAGACTATCTATAGAATATCCGTTTTTTCGCCCAGTAAAACGCTTCTCGGTCAGATAAACGAAAAAGCACGCTTTTTCTCCTAATGAAGAAAAAGGCGTGCTTTCTGCTTAGCCTAGCAGCGACCTACTCTTGCAGGGGCGCTGGCCCCAACTACCATCGGCGCTGGAGGGCTTAACTTCCGTGTTCGGGATGGGAACGGGTGTTTCCCCTCCGCTATCACCACTAGGCCATATGAGGTTGTCAGGAATTCGTTCCCTGAAAACTAGATAACCGTTTCAGGAAGAAGCCGGGGCGCTTTCACTTTTCATTGTCTAGCTCCGGCTCGCCGCCGCTCGGGGTCAAATAACCTTCCCCCTCGGGGTGCTAGCACCCCTGCGGGTGAAGAACATTTGCCCGTCGCGGCGAACCGCTCGCCTGCGCTTTTCGCTGTCTAGTTCCGGCCGCCATCGGCTCGCGACGCTTCGGTCCTGCTGCGGCGGGCTAAGCCCGCTCGCAGGCCCTCCAGCGCGCCTCGCCGATAAGCAGGCGGCCTCCACTTTTCTTGTTAGGTTAAGCCCTCGATCGATTAGTATCCGTCAGCTCCACGTGTCGCCACGCTTCCACCTCGGACCTATCGACCTCGTCATCTTCGAGGGATCTTACCCGCCTGACGCGGTGGGAAATCTCATCTTGAGGGGGGCTTCACGCTTAGATGCTTTCAGCGCTTATCCCGTCCGCACATAGCTACCCAGCGGTGCCCCTGGCGGGACAACTGGTACACCAGCGGTGCGTCCATCCCGGTCCTCTCGTACTAAGGACAGCTCCTCTCAAATTTCCTGCGCCCGCGACGGATAGGGACCGAACTGTCTCACGACGTTCTGAACCCAGCTCGCGTACCGCTTTAATGGGCGAACAGCCCAACCCTTGGGACCGACTACAGCCCCAGGATGCGATGAGCCGACATCGAGGTGCCAAACCTCCCCGTCGATGTGGACTCTTGGGGGAGATCAGCCTGTTATCCCCGGGGTAGCTTTTATCCGTTGAGCGATGGCCCTTCCATGCGGAACCACCGGATCACTAAGCCCGACTTTCGTCCCTGCTCGACCTGTCCGTCTCGCAGTCAAGCTCCCTTGTGCC
>NZ_LLKS01000023.1:0-23861 GCF_001414205.1 Geobacillus sp. Sah69
CTTCGTACACATAGACGCCTCGTTCGTCATAGCGGAGCTCAATCGATTGCCCAATGAACCGAGGCGGCACTTCGTATAGCTGTTTATTCAGGGTGATCGTGCCATCGGCTTTCACCTTGCGGTGCTCCCGTTTCAGAAAAATCGCGTCCAGCCAATCGATGTCTTCGATCCACACCACTCGTTCCACTTGGGACTGAAACACCTCATGCGGCGTTTTTCCGTCCAGTGAGGCGTGCGGTTTTCGATGATACTCTTCTTCAAGCCACTTCCAAAAACGCTCGTTCAACTCGTCAAGCGATTTCGGCGGATTCAGCTCCAACAGTGGATAAAACCGTGTCTGTACGGTGCGGAAGAACCGTTCGATTTTTCCCTTGCTTTGCGGGTCATACGGCTGAGTGTGGATGAGTGTAATCCCCATCTCGGCGCACGCATACTGCAGCACCTCGGATCGATCAATTTTCCCGTTGTCCGAGTAAATGCGTTTCGGCTTCCCGCAACGAAGCACCGCTTCCTTTGTGACGATCCGCAACCCGTCAAACTTCTCCGAAGGGAAAAATTGGGCATAYGGCACYAACCGCGAGCAGTCATCGATATAGGCGATCAAAAACGTTTTCTGGGCTTTCCCATGGACGCGAATCGTGGGTCCATGGGATAAGTCCCCTTGCCATAGCTCATTGATCTCTTCATACGCAAAACGCTTTCGCTCCGGCATCGGCAAGATTTCTTTTCCCACCAGGTTGTGTTTTTTCAACAATCGGTATATAGTAAAGTATGAGAGGGTGGTGGGAATGTCCCCCTGCTTGGTGAGTTGTTCGTAGAATAGGGTCACGGGCATGGTGGGATGTTCCTTCCTCAATGCTAGAATATGATCCTCATCATCGGGCGACAGACGTCTGGAGCGGCCGCGGTCCGAACGGCGCTTCGGCTTTAAGGCGTCAAAGCCCCCTTTTTTGTATCGGGTGCACCAATCGAGGATCGTCTTGGCTGCGATTCGTTTGTCTCCCTGGTGGGGAACATGGTGCACTCGCTCGCTCACCTCTTTCAGATACGTCTTCGGTTCCACCTGCCCATTCACCAACGGAGCGATTAGCCCGTACCGAAACAGGGCAATGTCGTGTCTCATCGACTCATTCATTCAAATCTCCTCCTGGTCTCACTTGGAATCAGGACCGTTCCGGTCCTCCTGCCCTTATCGTACCGAATTGCTTTTTCTCCGTCGATAGGAAAGGTTTGTGGGAACCGAAACTATTTCCAATTTAGGGTATGTATGTAAAATCAGGATCCCATTTAATTCGCAAAAGGGTGTCGGAATCCGCCCTCCCACATCTCTCTGATGGCCGAATCAAGACCGTGTTCCTCTAACGTCTGGATCCACCAAGAAGCCCGTTCCTTTTCTTTTTTCACGATAGGGCCTATGATCCTCCACCGCCTCGCAAAAAAGCTATGAAGGCTTGATAGGTTTCGGTAGAACCGTCGGACATAAAAGATGATGCCGTCCTTTGTCGGGAGAAACGGAGCCTGGTTCGTCCTTTCGGTCAATCCCAACTGCTCTTTCACGACTTGCCATATGGCGGACAACGTATACTGAAAATACGGGAGGAGAAAGGAAGGCAGCACACTCACCGTCTTCAAGCATTCCCGACAGCGATACCGGACAATCCAAATGCGATAATCACCATGTGGGGTCAATGCGTTTCGCTCATAGTAACCGTGGCGGTGCAACGGGCGCTTGGCCCGGCAATGCGGACACTTTTTCAGAAGAGGGAAGTCGTTTTCTTTTCCACGCTCTGCATACGTTTGAACGTCAATGCCAAAGTCATGAAATTGAATCACGTCCTCCTCCCCCTCCTATGAACCGATGGATTTTCTCTTCCGAAATAATTCACAAAAAATTTAGCACATTCTTTCAGAAAAGGGGAGAGGGCTTTCTGAAGGAATGTGCAAAAAAATGTCTCTTTTGTTCCGAAATAAAGTGATAATTTACACCCGAAGGGCGAATGTCTTGCCGGCCCCTGGTTCACCGATCAATAGCCCGATCCCTCTTGTTCGTTTCACGTAGTCCAAAGCGGCGAGGGCCTCTTGATACGAGGCCCCTTGATAAGCCTCTGGTGGATTCGTCTCCTTCGAAAACGGCTCTCGGGAAAGGGAATAAAACGTTTTATACATCGTTTTCGCCTCCCTCTACCGGAACCGCCGCAAACGGTGACCGATGGCGTTTCACATAGGCATTGTCCTCGAAGCGAACAAGGACCGCTTCGGCGACCCGTTGACCGTCTTCGTACACATACACGCCTTGTTCATCATAACGGAGTTCGATCGATTGTCCGATGAACCGGGGCGGAACTTCATACAGCTGCTTGTTCAACGTGACCGTACCATCGGCCTTCACTTTACGGTATTCGCGTTTCAAAAAGATCGAGTCGAGCCAATCCGAATCCTCGACGAACGACACCAAATGGACTTGCGATTGAAACACTTCATGTGGCGTCTTCCCGTTCAACGAGGCATGCGGTTTTCGATGGTAATCTTCCTCCAACCACTTCCAAAATCGCTCGTTTAGCTCTTCGAGCGACTTCGGTGAATTCATTTCGAGCAACGGGTAAAACCGCGTCTGTACGGTGCGGAAAAATCGTTCGATTTTCCCTTTGCTTTGCGGATCGTACGGCTGGGTATGGATCAAGGTGATCCCTAACTCCGCGCAGGCGTACTGCAAGGGTTCCGCCCGATAAATCTTGCCGTTATCCGAGTAAATTCGCTTCGGCTTTCCGTATCGAAGCAGCGCTTCCTTGGTTACGATCCGCAACCCGTCAAATTTCTCGGAAGAGAAAAACTGAGCGTACGGCACGACCCGCGAGCAGTCATCGATATAGGCAATCAAAAACGTTTTTTGCGTTTTGCCATTCACGCGAATCAACGGGCCATGGGACAAATCACCTTGCCAGAGCTCATTGACCTGATCGTACGCGAATCGTTTT
This sequence comes from Geobacillus sp. Sah69, assembly GCF_001414205.1. NCBI lineage: Bacteria > Bacillati > Bacillota > Bacilli > Caryophanales > Anoxybacillaceae > Geobacillus > Geobacillus sp. Sah69. The sequence goes on from NZ_LLKS01000023.1 coordinate 2,976, forward strand.
CGTTCAGGAATCGGTAAAATTTCTTTCCCCACGAGGTTGTATTTTTTTAAAAGTCGGTATATAGTGAAATAAGAGATGGATTGGATTTCCCCCTGCTCGATAAGGTGTTGGTAAAACACCGTCACGGGCATGTGGGGGTGTTTTTTTCTCAGGGCTAAAATGTGATCCTCTTCTTCAGGTGACAGCCTCCGGGAATGGCCACGGTCCGACCGTCGTTTCGGCTTCAGCGCCTCAAAGCCCCCTTTTTTGTACTGCGTGCACCAGTCGAGGATCGTTTTGGCGGCGATGCGTTTCTCTCCATGATGGGGAACTTGATGGATCCGTTCCGCTACTTCCTTCAAGTACGTTTTTGGATCGACTTGTCCATTCACCAATGGAGCGATCAATCCATACCGAAATAAAGCGATCTCCTGTCTCATCGACTCATTCATTTCGATCTCCTCCTTCGTTCATCCCATTCTAGGACCTTATCGGTCCATCCTGTCTCTATCCTATCGGATCATTCCCCCGACCGTCGAGAGGAAAGGTTTGTGGAATCTATGAATGATTCCATATAAGGGGATATAAGTAAAATCAGGAACTGAATGTACGTGCAAAAAGATGCGTCGATCGGTGCTCCCATATCTCTTGGATGACGAAAAAGAGGCCGATCTCCTCCATCGCCTGGATCCACCATAGGGCTCGTTCTCTCGCTTGGGTGATGGCAGGACCAATTTTTCTCCAGCGCTCCGCAAAAAACCAATGAAGGTGGTTCAAATTTCGGAATAAACGTCGGACATAAAATAAAACCCCTTCATCCGTAGGAAGGAGTGGAGCCTCCTCCATCCCCCGTTTCGGAGTCAGGCCCAACCGTTCTTTCACCACTCTCCATATGGTGGGCAACGTATACTGAAAATAAGGGAGAAGAAATGAAGGCAACACGGCCACCGTCCTCCTGCACTCCGGGCAGCGATACCGAGCGATCCAAATGCGATAAGACTGATGCGACGTCACGGCATTTCGTTCGTAGTACCCATGGCGATAAAGAGGGCGTTTTGCCTGGCAATGAGGGCACCGCTTAAGAAGGGGAAAGTCGTTTTGTTTTCCCCGCTGGGCATATGTCTGGACATCGACCTGAAAGTCATGAAACCGAATCACGTCCTCGTCCCCCCTCTGGAAATCACCCATGTCCCATTCCGAAATAATTCACAAAAAATTTAGCACATTCTTTCGGAAAGGGGGAGAGGGATATTCCGAAGGAATGTGCAAAAAAGAGTCTTTTTTGAGCGGAAATAAAGTGATAATTTACACCTGTGGCGATCGAGGTGACACAACATGAACGTGAAGTGAAATCGTGTCCACATTGTCGATGCGTGCAACAAGCCGAATTCCCATCCCATGTCACGAATCATGTGCAATACGGTCCACGGCTCACGGCGCTCGTTGTTTATTTACATCATATCCAATTGATCCCGTACAAGCGTTTAAGTGATACAATCGAAGCGTTATATCAACACTCGATTAGTACRGGAACYCTTGCCAATATGGTGAAACGAGGACGCGAAGCGCTGGAATCAAATATGGACATCATCGAAGACGCCTTACTTGAATCCAACATCCTGCATGTCGATGAAACGAGTTTGCGCATCAATGGGAAACTCGCATGGGTGCATGTCGCGTGTACATCGAGATATACATACTTGGCTCCTCACGCTTCTCGTGGAAAAAAAGCGACCGATGATATCGGGATTCTTCCCCGATATGAAGGGACGATGATGCACGATGCGTTCGGTACRTATCCGAAATACACACATGCCACCCATGCCCTTTGTCATGCCCACCATTTGCGTGAGTTAAAAGGATTCATCGAACAGGGGCATACGTGGGCGATGCGCATGACCACGTTTCTGTTAGCCGCCAAGCAAGCCGTCGAAGCCCATCACGGTGCACTTTCCGAAGAAGAAGCGAGACGGTGGGAACGAGTGTATGATCGCATCCTAGAAAGAGCACAACACCGATTAGAAACGATGACGCCTCTTCCGAAAAAAGCACTCGCTTTTGTTCGACGCCTTCAAAAACGAAAGGAAGAAGCGCTGCGTTTCTTACGTGAAGTACATGTTCCCTTTGATAACAACCAAGCCGAACGCGATCTTCGCATGGTCAAAGTCAAAGAGAACATTTCGGGTACGTTTCGCGAAGAAACATTCGCGCAGTCGTTTTGCATCGCAAGAAGCATCGTTTCCACACTGACGAAACACGAAAAAAACGTGTGGGATTCGTTATGTCTTCTGTTGGCAGGCGAAACGATCGATCGAGTTCTTTCCGCTACCTAGGGCATTTTCTATGACCGAAATGCCCTATTTGTGCTGGGCTTTTTTATACACTAGCACTGGGGTGAATAGTTACAATTAATTTATGGTAAATGCAGTTACTATCTGACTATATTTATTTAAACACGGGGGATCTCATGTTTTTTATTTTGCATATTCATAGACTAAATAATATATAGATTTATTCAATAGTTATCGTAATTTAAAGTATTTGAAATAATATAAGTTATATATTATACATGTGATGCCTATGCTGATAGGCAGTCCATGCATGGGGCAAGGAACATAAAGAGAGCATTCCTGTTAGAAAGGTTTTCGGGGACTTGAAAGAAAAAAGCCCTCTTGGTATGATGCAGGGGTACCAACAATCACCTATCATCAGACCAAGGAGGACTATACAGTGAATTGTACACGAAATCTCAAAATTGAACAAGTCACCGAACAAACATGAGTCAGTCAAGACTTTGTGGAGAACATTTTTTCGGTTCACTACGGGCGTTGTCAATCACTAGTTAGCGAACCATTTTCAGAAATTCATATCGTAAGCGCTTTCGGACTCTCATCCCTCATCTTGAGGCGATGATACGATATTCCATTTTTTTACACACAACCGCCATCCCGGAGCACCGACAACGCTTGATGGATCGGTGTCCCGGATGACCGCTGCAGACACGGTAGATTCTGACGCACCACATCTGCCCATAACCGTCCGGCCTTCCGCTTGGCCTGTTCGATCCGCTTGGACGTTGTTGAGGCCGAGGCCGCCGTTCGGGTCTCTTCTTCCTCCACCAACTGCCCATTTCTCCGCCAAATCCCGTCGATTCGGGCCGCCATCGCCCTCAGAAACGCCCGAAGCCCTTGGTCTTTCCAGCAGCCTAATTCGGCATCCAGCAAGAAGGTATAGTTCCCCGTTTGCCGGTCATAGTAGTCGTTCCGTCGAAACGTCACTTCTCCAAACAGCGTTTGGATCGTAGTCGACCGTTTGTCTTTCAGCTGATACCGGCGCTTGTCCCGCGCTTCCGCCAATTGTTGATCGATCTCCTCCAAAAGGGCCGCCAACAAGACAGCGAACACCTTTTGAAGAGTTCTGACGAATTGTTCCTCTAGTTATTTTCATAAAATCCATTATGTGGTAAGATGTTTCATGGACTCTCTCCCTCCTGTTTTCGGTTGATGTTGATAATCACCATCATAGCAGGGAGAGAGTCCTTTTTGCATGACATTTGCTTGTTCTACCGCGCTTCGCTTGGTGGCCCCGACGAGCGTCGTGAACAAAAGTTCGCAACCCTCGTCGGGGATCATTTTGGAATGTCACCCACAAATATTTTACTCACACAAAAGCGGCTGTCTCCGTCTTTTTTCGTCAAAATTTGACATCATGAGCGATGCCGCTAGATCCTGCCTCTTTCGTTGTATATAATACGAGCGGCGAAAGGACGGGGATCAAACATCGATCGTTCCATCAGCACCATCGGGCGGGGACGAGAGACCGCGAGTTTCTGGAAATCAAATGTACGCCGGACTGAGGGCGCTGCACTTCCGAGCTGAGCCTATGGAAAATCGCGGCGACGGAAGTGCGCAGCGTTGCCTTCGTTGATCGCGGTCAAGACTGTTTCAACGGTCATTGGCCCATTCGGCATCTATCTGTTTGCCTGCCCGATAAAGGAAACGGCATTTTCGTTGGTGAAAACAATAGTAGGGGGCGACCGCCGCTCTGACCGCGATGGCCATCGTCTGGGCCGCTGCGGCCTAGTGGCTTGCGCCGCACGGATATGAATCCGCTGTTCGTGCGGCCGGCTGCGTTTGCATCGTTATGGCCATGTGTCGCCCCGTTTCACGACATCGAGGAGGGAAAAAGATGAAGGTCGTCATTGCCCCAGATTCGTTTAACAACCCATACGCCGCAAGTCCCCCGCCTCTAAGCGAAGCGTAGGCGGGGGATACGCGGCGTCCTTTTTTTTACTTTTGATCAAAAAAGTAAAAAAATGGGAGAATCGATGAAAAAAGAATATAGACTCCCATGACAAAAAAATTTCGTCACCATCGGAAGGATGAAAACAACCTTCTGTCGAATGGTCTCCTTGCAGCTGGGGTCATGAGGTCGTTGTATCTATGGTACGTAAAAGTCCGATATATAGACGGACCCCAGTAGTCTGGTGCACTACGGAATGTCGCTCCCTTGAGGGAAGCACGCAGGATAGAATGCTTGAACAAAGGCTGCTGCACCAGCTGTTTTTGAGAACGAAGCAGGGAGGAAGACCGATGCGCGTCTTGTATGAACGCTGTTGCGGATTGGACGTGCATAAGCAATCGATTACGGCTTGCGCCCTTACCCCTGAAGGAAAAGAGATTCGCACGTTTGGTACGCTGACCGACGATCTCGAGGAGTTGGTGGATTGGCTGAAAGAAAAAAAGGTGACGCACGTTGCCATGGAGTCGACGGGCGTATATTGGAAGCCAGTGTATAATCTCCTCGAAGCAGAGCCGATCGAAGTGCTTGTCGTCAATGCCCAACACATCAAAGCGGTTCCCGGGCGAAAGACCGATGTCAAAGATGCCGAATGGATCGCGGACTTGCTTCGCCATGGATTGCTAAAAGGGAGTTACATCCCTCATCGGGCTCAGCGGGAGCTCCGGGAACTGGTCCGTTATCGGCGCAGTTTGATCGAGGAACGGGCACGGGAGCTCAACCGCATCCAAAAAGTGCTGGAAGGAGCCAATATCAAGCTTTCTTCGGTCGTATCCGACATCAACGGGATGTCGGCCCGGCTCATCATTCGCGCCCTTATCGAAGGAAAGGACGATCCGGCGGCCCTCGCCCAGCTCGCCAAAGGGCGGCTGAAACAAAAAACGGAAGAGCTCCGGCGCGCATTGAAAGGAGTGATGGGGCCGCATCAACGCATGATGCTGGCCGAGCAATGGCGTCATGTGGAGTATTTAGATGAAGCGATTGCCCGGTTGGATCGGGAAATCGAGGAACGAACGAGCCCTTTTCATGAAGCGCTGGAGCTCATCGATACGATCCCGGGAGTGGGGCGGCAAAGCGCGGAACAAATTGTAGCGGAAATCGGGACGGATATGAGCCGGTTCCCTACCGCCGCGCACTTGGCCTCATGGGCCGGAATGGCTCCCGGGAATCATGAGAGTGCAGGGAAACGGTTGTCAGGTCGAACGAGGAAAGGGAACAAGAAGCTGAGGTCGTGCCTCGTGGAATGCGCCCGTGCCGCCGCCCGAACGAAGAACACGTACCTATCGGCCAAGTATCATCGGATCGCCAAACGAAGAGGAGCGAATCGAGCGAGTGTCGCGGTCGGGAGAACGATTTTAGAAATGATCTATTATATCTTAACTCGAAAGGAACCGTATAGAGAGTTGGGAGCCGACTACTGGGATCGGCAGCGAGAAGCGAGCATCGTGCGTCAAACGGTGAAACGATTAGAGGGGTTAGGGTACGAAGTGAAACTAGAAAAAACGAGTGCATAGCACTTATTAACCATATATATACTGAAATACCTTCCTTTGGAATCCGATTCCGAAGGCTAGGTGGGCTCCGTTTTTTGTCTTAAATGGTGTTTTCAGGATAGATTTTCGATTATTCATATTTTATATTATAAGTAAGGAGGTGAAAGGATGTATCGAACGGTCAAAATACCTTTTCAAACATCAAAAAAAGATATCGATCGATTATTCGAATGCAACCGAATATCGGCTCAAATTTGGAATGACTGTTTAGTCATTGCCAAAAACTATGCATTAAAGAATAATGGAAAATGGATCAACCAAACCGAACTTCAAAAACAAACGAAGGGCAAATACCCGATCCATAGCCAAAGCATTCAAGCCGTATGCCATAAATATTTGAACGCCAGAGACAGCGCCAAAAAAGCCAAACAAAAAGGRCTAGATAACAAATATCCGTACAAACAGAAAAAATATTTCAACACGAAATGGGCAAATAACGGATTTATCATTCACCCAAATGGGACCATTGAACTGAAAATGGGTCGCTGGGAAAGAAAAAACCAACCTCCTATTGTAGTGAAAATCGATAAAGAACAAATTCCAAACGGCACTGTCAAAGAAATCGAACTCATTTTTGATGCGAAACATTGGAAACTCATGCTTTGCCTCAGTTATGAAAACGGTGAACAACCAACTACTAAAAAAGAAGGAACTATCGCTGCCGGTGATCCTGGCGAAATTCACGCCATTAGTGCCGTCAGCGAAAACGGAAGCAGCATCATCATCACCGGTAGAAAAATAAGAAGCATTCATCGCCTTCGAAATAAAAAAATAGCAGAACTGCAAAAAAAGATGTCCAAATGTAAAAAAGGTTCGCGTAAATGGAAAAAATATAACCGCGCGAAGCAATATATTTTATCGAAAAGCGAAGCGCAATTAAAAGACTGCTTGCATAAAACGACCAAACAATTGGTCGATTGGTGTTTGGAACAAAACGTCAAACATTTCATGATAGGCGATGTCGAAGGCGTCCAGCGCAACAAAAAGAAAAAGCGATCCAAATTGGTGAACCAAAAATTATCGAACTGGTGTTTTGGCAAACTCTACGACTATTTGAAATACAAACTAGAAGCTAAAGGCATCACTTTTGAAAAAGTGGATGAATCGTATACCACGCAAACATGTCCTGTTTGCGGGAAGAAGAAAAAACCTTCTTCTAGAAATTTTATTTGTGCTTGTGGTTATTCTCAGCATCGGGATGTCCATTCGGCATGCAATATTCTTACAAAACACTTATATGGAGAATTCCGACCGATGAAAATAACGAACCACAAGTATCTACGGATCGCGTAAGCGAGAAGTAGTAGATGGTGAGTTCCCACCCTTCATGCTTTGGCATGATGTTACTTGCTATTTCTTTCTGTTGTGTTTCCGTGCTTGGTCACGAGATACACGGGAAACCCGGTGTATCGTGAAACACCCGGAAAGAAAAAGGCAAGAAACCCCCACTTCAACGCCTACAGGCGTAAGTGGGGGAGGTTCATTGGCCGTAATCGTTCCAGTTTGATGTGGTATAATGAGAGCGGAACGTTCAACGTAAGGGGTTTGTTGCGATGAGCCATGAATTGCTGCGGCAGCCGAAATGGCGGGTCATCGACCAGTCGCATTTCGGTCCGCTGTTTGATGCGAAACAATCGTTTGCCATCGATGATGCATTATGCACCGCGGTTGGTGCGGGACAGTCGGATGCGGTCGTCCGCACGTGGGTGCATGAGAATACCGTCGTCTTAGGCGCCGCTGATACGAAGCTTCCGTACATCGATGAGGCCATTTCGTTTTTGCGCCAGGAAGGGTATCGCGTCGTCGTCCGTAATTCCGGCGGGTTGGCCGTTGTCCTTGACAGCGGGGTGTTGAATATTTCGCTCATTTTTCCGGAAACGAAAAACACGATTGCCATCGAGCAAGGGTATGAGGCGATGTATGCGCTCATGGCCGCCATGCTTGCCTCATACGGCGCCCGCGTTGAGGCGGGGGAAATCGTCGGTTCGTATTGCCCGGGGAACTATGACTTGAGCATTGGCGGCAAAAAGTTTGCCGGCATTTCGCAACGGCGCGTGCGCGGCGGCGTTGCCGTGCAAATCTACCTTTGCGTCAACGGGAGCGGAGCCGCGCGGGCTGAGCTTATTCGCTGTTTTTATGAGCTCGGCCGCCAAGGAGAGAAAACGAAATTCGCCTACCCCGATGTTGTCCCAACTGTCATGGCGTCGCTGTCTGAGCTTCTCGGCTGCGAGTTGTCGATCGATGAGCTGCTTGTCACCCTTTGGCGCACGCTGCAGTCGTTTGGCGGCGAGCTATATTCGTCTGCCCTCGAGAACGGCGAATGGAATTGGTATGAGCAGTATTGGGCGCGCATCGTCGAGCGGAATGAAACGGCGCTCAAGGGCGAGCTCCTAGCAGGAGAATAAGGGGGCGGTCCGCCCAGCAGCAAGAGCCTGCGTTCATCGCCTGACGCCGCCGGCAGGCAAAAAGGATGCTCCGTGTCTCGGCCGCACCGGAGAGAGTGCGATCAAGGCGCAGCCATGGACAGGGCATCCTTATTTTATTTACTCCGCGATTTTTTCCAAGTTGCCGTTCGGGTCCATGCGGAAGGTCAGTCCCCGCTCTTCTTCCTCTTTTAACACCATTTTGCGCGCTCGGTTGATGATTTTCACGAGCGTCTCAAAATCTTCTTGGACGGTCGACGAATTTTCTTCTAATTTCGCAACCTTTTCTTCAAGTTCTTTATTTTTTTGCTTTAATTCTTCAATTTCGCGGCGCAGCCGCTCGTTTTCTTTGATCAGCGTCTCCCGTTTCCGTTCATGGGATTGGAACGTTTTCAAAAAAGCGATCACTTGATCCAGCGTCACTTGTTGCGGCGGGGAGGATGGGATGACGGCAGGCAGCTGCATCACCTCTCCCAGCTCTTCGAGTGATGGCATCGGCGGCTCGTACAGGCGCCGCTTTTTCGCGCCGCCTTGTTTGGCCAGCAGCCGCAGCCGCTCTTTTCGCTGCTTTTTCGCCAGCTGCAGCGCTTCTTCGTACTGATGGCGGACGACCGCGTTCCAGCGAAAGCCGCAGGCGGCCGATGTCCGGTTCAGCTTGTCGCCGACTTCTTCAAACGCGTTCAGCTGGGTGCTCCCTTCACGCACATGGCGCAATACGGTCTCTGCCAACAATAAATCGTCTTCTTCCGTCCAAGCGTCTTGCCGTTGTTTCACTGTTCTCCACTCCTTCTTTCCATGCTAGTAACAGCATGGGCAAAATGAATCATATTTATACATTGCAAGTTTACAGGATTGACAAGTTGAAAGAATGAAAGGCCGCAAACTTGCAATTTTCTTCGGGAAGCGGTAGAATACACAAAGCAAACGCTGTGGAAAGGGATGACGAGTGATGGCGAATGAGTTTCGCGTTTGCGACGACTGCAAGGCGCCGAATTTAAAAACATTGATTCCGCGCTTGAAAAAGCTTGATCCGGATGCGGTTATCAAGATCGGCTGCCAGTCGTATTGCGGCCCAGGGCGGAAAAAGACGTTTGCCTTCGTCAACAACCGTCCGGTGGCGGCGCTGACGGAAGACGAACTGATTGATAAAATTGCCGAAAGGTTGAAAAAGCGATAACCGATCACCTTCTTTGCCGAAAGAAGGTGATTTTTTGTTTTTTCCGTCAATAATGGAGAAAGACGGAGAAAAAAGTCAACTATTTCTTTGTCAAAAGAAACGGCGTATAATAGATGTATGTTGGAGACGGAAGAGGAGGATGCGATGTATTTCGGCGGGCAGCTTGACGAAGAAAAAGTGTTTAAAGATCCAGTGCACCGATACATACATGTTCGCGACAAAGTGATTTGGGATTTGATCGGCACAAAAGAATTTCAGCGCCTGCGCCGCATCAAGCAGCTCGGCACGACATATTTGACGTTTCACGGCGCCGAGCACAGCCGGTTTAACCATTCGCTCGGCGTTTACGAAATTATCCGCCGCATCATTGACGACGTGTTTGTTGGCCGCGATCATTGGGATCATAGCGAGCGCCTTCTTTGCCTATGCGCGGCGCTCTTACACGATTTAGGGCACGGCCCGTTTTCCCATTCATTTGAAAAGGTGTTTCGTCTCGACCACGAAGATTTTACACAGGCCATCATTTTAGGCGATACAGAAGTGAACGCCGCCTTGCGCGAAGTGGGCGACGATTTTCCGCAAAAAGTGGCGGAAGTGATTGCCAAGACGTACCCGAATAAGCTCGTCGTCAGTCTCATCTCGAGCCAAATTGACGCCGATCGGATGGACTATTTGCTGCGCGATGCGTACTACACCGGCGTCAGTTACGGCTATTTTGACATGGAGCGCATTTTGCGCGTCATGCGCCCGCGCGAAGACCAAGTCGTCATCAAACGAAGCGGCATGCATGCGGTCGAGGATTACATTATGAGCCGCTACCAAATGTATTGGCAAGTGTATTTCCATCCTGTGACGCGCAGTGCGGAAGTCATTTTGACGAAAATTTTGCATCGGGCGAAAAAGCTGTACGAGGACGGGTATACGTTTGCGACGAAGCCAACCCATTTTTTATCGTTTTTTGCCGGCCATGTAACGCTCGGCGACTATTTGGCGCTCGATGAAGCGATCATCCTGTTTTACTTCCAGCAATGGCAATATGAGCAAGATCCGATTTTAAGCGATTTGTGCCGGCGGTTTGTCCACCGCCGCCTGTTCAAATATACGGAGTTCCATCCGACGAACGAGCAAATGGCGAAGCTGATCGAGCTGACCGGCTTGTTCAAAAAGGCCGGGATCGATCCAGACTATTATTTGGTCGTCGATTCATCGTCCGACTTGCCGTACGATTTTTACCGGCCGGGCGAGGAAGGCGAGCGCCTGCCGATTTATTTGTTGATGCCAAACGGGGAGCTGCGCGAGCTGTCGCGCGAATCGGTGTTGGTTGACGCCATTTCCGGCAAGCGGCGCACCGACCATAAGCTCTATTTCCCCGCTGATTTCCTGGAAGACTTGTCGACGAAGCGGACAGTGAAGAAAAAGATTATGGAAATTTTAAAGGGTTAGGAGATGACGGAGAGTGCTCACAGAGCATGCGAAAGTAATGAAGGCGTTGGCGGCCGCCGGGGAAATTGTCGGCCGCAAAAAGCTGCAAAAAATGATTTACATCGCCAAAAAGCTCGACTTTCCGTTTTATGAGAAGTTCGACTTCCACTTTTACGGCCCGTATTCGGAAGAGTTGACGTGCCGCATCGAAGAGCTGTGCGCGCTCGGCTTTTTGCATGAAGTGAAAGAGAAAAAGAGCGGCTATGTGCAATACCGCTATACACTGACCGAAGCGGGCGAACAGTTTTTGCGCCATTACGACTGGGAGATGCCGGGCCTTGCCGAATGCATGCAGGCGATGAACGGACAAAACGCACGCTTTTTGGAGCTTGTTTCCACGGTGCTCTATTTTGAACATTTGTCAAAAGATGAGGTAAAAGAGAAAATCGCTGTCGTAAAAAGCAAGCAGCGCTATACGGAGGACGAGATCGAAGAGGCGTATGCGTATATTGAGGCGCTGCGGAGCCGTTGCAACAAGGGCGCTTGTGTGTAGGGAAGGTCAACTACCCACCACTTAAAGCCTAACGGCTTTTGAAGTGGGGGCTTGGCAAGCCCTAGTTGACTACCCTCAGCCATTCAATGGCTACGTTGGAAGGGTCATGACACTTACGGATGCTCCTCCAGTCCGTAACCCTGTCGCAGAAGGTTAAAAGCTCTGATGGGTAGGAGCGGTGCTGTCTGCCGAACAAGCCCTTCCAACATTGGGGAGGAGGAACTCACTCCTGAAAGGAGGTACACGTCTTGTTCGTGTACATTATCAATAAGCATGGAAAACCACTCATGCCATGCTCACCAAGGAAAGCAAGACTTTTGCTAAAACAGAAGAAAGCAAAAGTAGTAAGAAGGACACCTTTTACCATCCAGCTTTTATATGGTAGCAGTGGTTACAAACAACCCGTGTCATTGGGTGTTGACATGGGGACACGACATGTAGGAATTTCTGCAACAACAAAGAAAGATGTGCTGTTTGAAGCGGAAGCGCAACTTCGAACAGATATTGTGGAATTACTTGCTATACGGAGACAGTTCCGTAGAAGTCGAAGAAACAGAAAGACTCGCTACCGAGAAGCCAGATTTCTTAACAGAAGAAAACCAGAGGGATGGTTACCACCATCTATTCAACACAAAATCAACTCGCATATAAAGTTGATTGACTTAGTTCACAATATTCTCCCTGTCACATCTGTCACTATTGAGGTAGCAGCATTCGATACACAGAAATTAAAAAACCTAAATATCCGAGGGGTGGAATATCAACAAGGAGAACAAATGGGGTTTTGGAATGTTAGAGAGTATGTTCTATACAGAGACAATCATACTTGTCAATATTGCAAAGGAAAAAAGAAAGACCCTGTTCTCCAAGTGCATCATATTGAAAGTCGAAAGACAGGAGGTGATTCACCAGATAATCTGATCACTCTATGCAAAACATGCCACCATGAAATTCACGAAAAAGGGCTTGAGCATATATTTCAACGCAAACGACCGCCTATGAGGGATGCTAGTCAGATGACCGCCATGCGATGGGCAATGTTTAGTAGGATAAGAGAAAAATACTCGCATGCAAATATCACATACGGGTATATCACCAAATGTATTCGCATTGCTAATGGACTGTCTAAATCTCATATGGTGGATGCTCGTTGTATTAGTGGAAATCCACTAGCCAAGCCAAGTGGCACGGTTTATCTTCTAAAATTCGTTCGAAAAAACAACCGTCAATTGCATAAAGCAACCATCTTAAAAGGCGGAAAACGAAAATCAAACAAAGCTCCACGATTTGTCAAAGGGTTTCAACTGTTTGACAAGGTGGTATACGAAAGGAAAGAATGTTTTATATTTGGCAGAAGAAGCAGTGGTTATTTTGACCTTCGGCTGTTAGATGGCACAAAAGTGCATGCTTCAGCAAGCTGGAAAAAGTTAAAAAGAGTTGAGCATGCTAGTACATTGTTAATTGAAAGGAGGAAGGGCGATTCCTCCCCGACTTTCGCTCTCGCTTAGAAGTCGGGGTCTCCTCGCCAAAGAAGATGAAAAACACTGTTTCAACACACCATCAGCTGGCCATAGACGAAAAGGGGCTGACCCAAAACGCGAATGCGTTTTGGGATCAGCCCCCACTTTTTTGCCTCAAATATAGAAGAATCGCCCTTTTTTCTGGTAGAATAGAGTCACCAAAACCACTACCACCGAAAGAAGGGCGATTCTTTTATGAAACATGATCATATTTCCTTTAAAGAGTATACCATGGACAACCTCTCTTTGCCAAGCAACATCGCCGATCTCATTCCACGGGATAACATGGCCCACGTGGTTCATGAGATGGTTGAACGCATCCCGATGGAGACGTTTCTTGCTTACTACAAAGGAGGGGGCGCCTCCGCCTATCATCCGAAAATGATGACCAAAATTCTCCTTTACGCTTACACCCAAAAAATGTATCATGGCCGTGAGATTGCACGGCAGCTCGAAGTCCACCTTCCCCTCATGTGGCTAAGTGGATTTCAAAAGCCGGACTTCCGTTCCATCAATCGGTTTCGTTCGGAGCGGATGAAAGACCTGATTGACGACCTGTTCCGGGAAATGATCACGCTGCTCGTGGCCGACGGCTATGTCAAGATGGAAGATTATTTTGTGGATGGAACGAAAATTGAAGCGAATGCCAACCGGTACACCTTCGTTTGGCGCAAATCGGCTGAGAAGTACCAGGAGAAACTCCAAGCCAATGTCGATCGGCTGATTGCCCAGATCGAGGTGATCGTGGAAGAAGAAAAGGCGGAAGACATCGACCCTTCRCCGGCCTTTACGTCAGAAGAAATCCGAAAGAAAACCGAGGAGTGGGAAAAACGGTTGGAGGCCGAGCCGGACAACCAACCGTTGAAGAAGGCCATCAAGAAGATGAAGGAGGACTACTTGCCCCGCAGTGAAAAGTATGAACACCAACTCCATGTATGCGGGGATCGCAACAGCTATTCCAAGACCGATGTGGATGCCACCTTCATGCGGTTGAAGGAGGATCACATGCGAAACGGCCAGCTCAAGCCGGCCTATAACGTACAGGTGGGTTCTTCCGGCCAATTTATTTTGGGGTATTCCCTTCATCAGAGGCCGGGCGACACTCGTTGTCTTCTCCCGCATTTGGAGACCGTTCGAGAGAAGTACGGCGTGGAACCCGAACGTTTGATCGCTGACGCGGCTTATGGCTCGGAAGAGAACTACGTGAAGCTGGAAGAGAAGCACATATCGGCCTTGATCAAGTACCATACGTATGAGAAGGAGAACACGCGCAAGGTCAAGAAAATCCGCATCATCAGCAGAATTGGACCTATGTGGAAGAAGAAGACGTTTGGATTTGCGCCAATGGGAAAAAGCTGGTTCGCACCGGAACTTCGAAACAGACCACGGAATCAGGATACACCTCGGTCACCCGACACTACCAATGCCATGAATGCGAAGGATGTCCGTTCCGTTCGGCCTGCACGACTTCCAAGTATGGACGAACCACGCAATGGAACCCCGTCTATCATGAACAAAAACAGAAAGCCCGCGAACGGTTGGAGAGTGAAGAAGGGCAAGCCCGATACCGCCAACGCCAAACCGACATTGAGAGTGTATTTGGGCAAATCAAACAAAATCGCGGGTTTCGTCGCTTTGTCCTGCGAGGCCTCCAAAAAGTTTCCATCGAATGGGGGCTGGTTTGTGCTGCCCACAATCTTCTCAAAAAAGCCGCTAGGGACAAGCAATTGTCCTTGGTGGCGTAAATGAGGGGGAGAACAGAGTCGGAATTTTGTTCCGTTTGGTAAAATATACAAAAACCAGAGAGGGCTGACTCCAAAAGTCCGCTTTTTGGCGGACTTTTGGGTCAGCCCCGTTTCCCTTCTTTCTTTATTTGAGAACGAGCATAGAAGAAGAGGTAGGCTTTTGAAACGACCCTTTGCAAAACCGTTACAAGGAATTCATGCCCATTTCACATCATGCTTGTGCAATGAAAAAGCAATCCCGCCTAACCAAACGAAAAACCCCAAACGGTCATGGATGCCTCCCGTTTGGGGTTCGCTCAAGAGTAGAGCACGATCATCGCGATGAAAAAGTACGCCGCGTTGGCGATTTCCAGCATGCCGAGTTTCATGATCGGCAGCGACTTGCCATATAAATAGACGGCGCGGATGACGCTCGGTGCATAGGCCAAGACGGCGAACGGCTCGCCGATGGCGATGAGGCCGACGATCAACAGGGCGTGGTAGCCCCATGACAGCCATTTGTACCGTTCATTTTTCTTTTCCCGAATCATCGTCTTGACGTAAAACGTGCTGCCGATGAAAAAGAGGAAGGAAAACGCGGCCAATTCGAACGCCTCCACCGTCAATTCACCGCGTCCGGCGTAAAAGGCGGCGAGGCCGCCGATGCAAAACGCCGCGATGGCCGCCGCGTCGTTCCAAAAGGCGCGCTCATTCTTTTTCTTGCTGTAGTAGGTGTTTACTAGGAAAAACGGCATCATGGCGAGCCCGAAGTAGAAAAGCGCCGGCTGCTGCCAAAGGGAAACGGCCAAGGCCGGTGCGGCGATGGCGCCATAGCGGGCGGCGGCGGGCACGTACGGGTCGTTCCGCTTCGTTTTCACCGCCATCAAGAGCGGATACGTCGCCAAATAGAGCGCAAGCCAGGCGACAAAGAGCGGCGCGTGAATCCACGAAAGCCCACCGGCGTACGCCCCGAGCCAAAACGGGATGATGAGCATCGCCCAGGCGCCGTGCTGTTTTGGCATCACCCATTTGCTTTTGTTCGCCATTGGTCTCATCCTCCGCTTACCGGTGGAATAAAGGCGACCGTGTCGCCGGCGTGAAGCGGCGCTTCGTCGCGGGCGTACTCCTCATTGACCGCAGTCATGACGCGCCCGAGCGAGACGCCGTAGCGCTCTTCCACTTCGTCTTTCAGTTGTTTCACCGTTTCCGGAACGTGCGGCCACATCACTTCCCGCTCGCCGATTTGTTCGCCTAAATGCGCGAAAAATAAAAGGCGGATCATTCCTCACTCACCTCCGGCTTTCCGGACGGATACGCCGTCGTTTCAAGCTGGTCGCCCACCCAGGCGCTTCCGTCCTCCCATTGCTCTTTTTTCCAAATCGGCACGATTTGTTTGATCCGCTCAATAGCGTAGCGGTTCGCCTCATACGCTTCGGCGCGGTGCGGTGAAGAAACGGCGATGACGACGGCGATGTCGCCGATCTTAAGCCGCCCGATCCGGTGGGTGATCGCCGTTTTCGCCCCCGGCCATTTTTCGGCGATTTCCGCCCCGATTTGCGCGAGCATTTTCTCCGCCATCGACACGTACGCCTCATATTGCAAAAAGAGCGTCCGCTTGCCGTTCGTCCATTCGCGCACCGTGCCGGCAAAGACAGCGACCGCCCCCGCTTCCGGACGCATCACTTTTTTCATCACATCTTCGACCGAAATCGGCCGGTCGGTAATGGCAAACAACGGTTCGGTCATGTTCGTGTTCTCACCTCGTTCATGAGCCATGGAATATATTCATCATCATCGGCCAGCGAAAACACCGGATGCACTAGCGGCCCTTCGAGTGGCTCCCAGGCGATGACGGCGCGGATGTCGGCGAGGTGCTGGAGCGACGCCCAATCTTTCGCGGAGCGCACAAGCACGACTTTTGGATACCGATCTTGTTTGTAGCCTTCAACCAACACGAGATCGAGCCGAAGCGGCGCATAAAGCGCCAACACGTCATCCAACCGCCATAGCGGACGGCGGAGATGTAGCTGCAACAGCCCGTCCCCTTCCACCGCCGTTGCCACCGCCCCGGCCCGCTCATGGCGGACGGAATCGACACCTTCCGGCCGCGCGGGCTCGCCGCCATGGCCGTGATGCTTCACCGTCCCGACGCGCCATCCTTCCCGGACCGCGGCCGCCACCCATTTTTCCATCAACGTCGTCTTGCCGCTATGTTTATAGCCGACGACTTGCCAGACGTTCATTCGCTTGACCCCTCATCGTCATCCAAAAGCCACACGTCGACCTCATCGCCAACCGCAAACCCTCTCGTTCCGCCCGGCAGCACCATCAAGGCGTTCGCAAAGGCAAGCGAGGTGACGATGTTCGACTTGTCCATGCCGACCGGCTTCACGACAAGCCGACCGTCAACCGCCTCGACCCGGCTGCGCACGAAGCGGGTGAACGGGTTCGGCTTTGGAAACTCGGCGCCAAGGGTGGCTTTCGCTTTTTTCAAATACGGCTTGGCCGAAAACAGCCGCGTGCGCACGACCGGGCGGACGAACAGCTCATACCCGACGTAGCACGCCGACGGGTTTCCGGATAGACCGAACAGCAGCTTGCCATCAATCTCGGCGACGGTCGTCACGCTCCCCGGGCGCATGGCGATTTTGTTAAACAACACGTTCGCTCCGAGCCGCTTGTAAATGGCGGGCAAATAATCGAAATCCCCGACCGAGACGCCGCCGGTCGTAATGAGCATGTCCACTTGATCGAGCGCCTGGCGCACAGCGTGAAAACACGCATCGAGGTCGTCGGCGAGCTGGCCGAAATAAATCGGCTCGGCGCCGCTTTTGAACACCTGCGCCTCGATCATGTAGGCGTTGCTGTTGCGAATTTTTCCCGGCACAAGCGGTTCCGAGACGTCAAGCAGTTCGCTGCCGGTCGCAAAAATGCCGATGCGCGGCCGTTTTGCCACTTTCACCTCCGCATAGCCGAACGTCGCCAAGAGCGCCGCCACCCCGGGATTGATGCGCGTCCCTTTTTCGATGAGCGGCTGCCCTTTTTTCGCGTCTTCCCCTTGAAACGAAATATTGTCGCCAGGGCGGAACGGGCGTTTAATGGCCATATACGTTTTTCCATCCCGCTCGTACTGTTTGGCGAGCTCCAACATGACGACCGCATCGCACCCTTCCGGAATTTGCGCTCCGGTCATCAAGCGCACCGCTTGAAACGGACCGACGGGCTGTTTCGCCACTTGTCCGGCGCCGATCGTTTCAATGACTTCAAACTCGACCGGATGGTCAAGTCCCGCTCCTTCCGAGTCGGCGGCGCGAATGGCAAATCCGTCATACGGCGAGCGGTCAAACGGCGGCACGTCATGATCGGCGCGCAAATCTTCGGCCAAATAGCGGCCGTACGACTGGCGAAGCGGCACCGTCTCCTCTTCCCCTCTCCCGGCGTAATGCATCACCCGGGCGATGGCTTCCGCGACAGGAATCGGGGTTCGTCTTTCGACCAACGGTGTTCTCCCCTTTCTTTCCCTCATTCACTTCACTAAGCCCATTTTATCGTTTTATCACAATGATTTCCAATCTTGCAGCTGCTTAATGGTTTTGGCCAATTTTTCATCAACGACGCTGGCATCATCAATATGCTGCAAAATCATCTTTTTCTTCCTCCCAGCGGCTTGCCTTGGCCAGCAGCCACATGCTGACTCCCCCTCTTTTTTCGGCAGTTCACATCTTCTATGCAGCGCATTCACAATTTTTATCGTCCGTTTTATTGTACAGGAAAGAAGGGAGCCACTGTTGTGATGTTCATCACATTTCCTTGTTGTCTACTTTTTTCGTTTGTGTGAGATGTGTCACAACGTTGACGTCCAAAACAAGGTATGCTGAAGCTGTAACGATTTGGTGATGGAGGGATCCGAAATGGAACAGCGGTTTACCGAACAATCGTTGATCGGCGATATTGTCACTCAATTTCCGAAAGCAGCGGATTTGTTTAAAGCGCGGCGCATTGATTTTTGCTGCGGCGGGCAGCGCCCGTTAAAAGAAGCCATTGAAGAGCGCGGACT
This sequence comes from Geobacillus sp. Sah69, assembly GCF_001414205.1. Lineage (NCBI taxonomy): Bacteria > Bacillati > Bacillota > Bacilli > Caryophanales > Anoxybacillaceae > Geobacillus > Geobacillus sp. Sah69. Next base: position 21,683 of record NZ_LLKS01000023.1, read on the forward strand.
CGATGGCGAAGCGCTCCTTCGCGAACTGAACACCCTTTATGCGGAGGCGCAAAACAAACCGGCCGGAAACTGGAGCGAAGCGCCGCTAACCGACTTGGTCGATCATATCATCAACACGCACCACCGCTATTTGAACGAGGAACTGCCGCAGCTCAGCCCGTATGTCACGAAAGTATTGCGCGTGCATGGCATGCACCATCCGCATCTTTCCCACGTGCATAAACTGTTTCATGAGTTAAAAACAGAACTCGAGCAGCATCTCATTAAAGAGGAAACGGGAGCGTTCCCGCTCATTTTGCAATTTGCCGACAACCCATCGCCGGAAAACCAGGAGGCGGTCGAGCGGGCCGTTCGCGAACTGGTCAATGAACATGACGCAGCCGGCGATTTGATGAAAGAAATTCGTGAAATCACCAACGACTTCACCCCGCCGGAAGACGCGTGCGGCACGTACCGGCTCGTCTACAACCGACTCGCGGCGCTCGAAGACGATTTGTTTACCCACATCCATTTGGAAAACAACATCCTCTTCCCGCGCGTGTTGGCGGCGGTGAAGGCATAAGCAGACGAAGCCATTCCCCCATTTCTAAGGTAAAGGCAGGCGCATCGAGCGATAAAAAGCAGGGCTGCTTCTTTGACGAAAAGAGCAGCCCCGTTTCTTTGTTATCCCCCAATATACGACATTTCAATTTTCGGGCGCTGTTTCGCTGTCTCTGCCGTCCGTTCTTCCGAATAGCGGTCTGTCCGCTCGCTCCAAATGGCGGCGATCAACGCCTTCAGCTCTTCTTTCCCCGCGCCGGCGCGCAGTTTGTCTTTCAACGACACGCCCTCAGAAGCAAACAAACACGTGTACAGCTTGCCATCGGCGGAAATGCGCGCCCTCGTGCAGCTTTGGCAAAACGTTTCCGTCACTGAGGCGATAAAGCCGACTTCCACCTCCGTGCCGACGTAGCGGTAGCGGCTCGCCACTTCGCCGAAGTACGCTTTTTCAACCGGTTCAAGAGGGTGCATGGCGTTGATTTGTTCATACATCTCTTTTTTCGTCACGACATGGGAATAATCCCAGCCGTTCGTTGTGCCGACATCCATAAATTCAATCAAGCGGAGCGGAATGCCCAAGTCTTTAAAGTAGGCCGCCATCGGCACGATTTGCGAGTCGTTCCATCCTTTTTTGACGACCATGTTCACTTTCACGCCGAGCCCCGCCGCCAGGGCGGCTTCGATGCCTTTCAACACCGGGGCAGAGCCGATGCCAATGCCGTTCATTTTTCGGAAAATGTCATCATCCAACGCATCCAAACTGACGTTGACGCGCTTCAACCCGGCTTCTTTCAACCGCTGCGCCCATTTCACCAAATGAACGCCGTTGGTCGTCAATCCAATATCGCGCAGGCCAGGGAGCGCGGACAGCCGCTCAATGAGCGCATCGAGGTCGCGCCGAAGCAACGGCTCGCCGCCGGTCAGGCGGATTTTTTCAACGCCAAGCTCGACAAAACATTCCACTAAAAGCGCCATTTCGTCAACGGTTAACAGCTGGTCTTCCGCCAAAAAGCGAAAATTCGGCCCGAACACTTCCGCAGGCATGCAATAGACGCAGCGAAAATTGCATTGATCGATGACCGACAACCGCAAATCGCGAAGCGGGCGGGCGAGGCGGTCGGTGATCTTCACCCGGTCGCGCTCTTCCATGTCGCTCCCTCCTTTCCCTTTCATGGTATTGTCAAAAGTGTATCCTCCACACTCACGGTTTTCCCTTGAGTTTCAACGGTTGAACGAAAAAAAGCTTGCCACCCCCGTTGTTTTCGGCCATCATTGAGGTAACGACACCCAACAGCCAAAACAAAGGAGTGACAAGCTTTGTTACCTCAATTATTAGCCTATTTGCTCGAAATAATCAAGACCCAATATCAAATCATTGTGTATTTGATGGGTGTGATCGTGGGAAAATCCTTGAATCTCGAGGACTTGGACGAACCCATCCAAAAGCCGTACCGGAAACTTCAGGTCGATGACCTTCCGATCATCGATGTGCCGGAAACCCTTGATTACCGGAAGCTGTTGGCAGACTATGAAGCCCAGCACGGACGTCCTTTACGGCCCATCCAGCGCCGCGCGAATGCGAAACACCGTGTTCCGGATTCGTTGACCTGCCCTCGCTGCCAGGCTCCCTCTTCTTACC
>NZ_LLKS01000024.1:0-48478 GCF_001414205.1 Geobacillus sp. Sah69
ATCGCATCCTAGAAAGAGCACAACACCGATTAGAAACGATGACGCCTCTTCCGAAAAAAGCACTCGCTTTTGTTCGACGCCTTCAAAAACGAAAGGAAGAAGCGCTGCGTTTCTTACGTGAAGTACATGTTCCCTTTGACAACAACCAAGCCGAACGCGATCTTCGCATGGTCAAAGTCAAAGAGAACATTTCGGGTACGTTTCGCGAAGAAACATTCGCGCAGTCGTTTTGCATCGCAAGAAGCATCGTTTCCACACTGACGAAACACGAAAAAAACGTGTGGGATTCGTTATGTCTTCTGTTGGCAGGCGAAACGATCGATCGAGTTCTTTCCGCTACCTAGGGCATTTTCTATGACCGAAATGCCCTATTTGTGCTGGGCTTTTTTATACACTAGCACTGGGGTGAATAGTTACCGATTGTTTCTATATTATTAGTTGAATATTATATATTGAGAAGACAAAAAGTGAATGTTTCAGATTTATACAAAGAAGACGGCCCATTTGCCGGGTATAATCCAGCCGCAATCCTCGCTATGTTTATTGGTGCTGGCGCAGCGTTTATCGAAGTGGATTTGGCATGGATCATCGGCTTTGTTGTGGCTGGAATTGCTTATTTCCTTCTTATGAAGTTCGCTTTTAAAGATTCGAAATTCAAAAAGGGAACGATCTTCGAAGTAGAAGATCAGGATATTGCACCGAAAAAATTCTGAATATAATTAATAATATTTAAATTATCAAGGAGGGTTCGCATATGCAGTTTGATCTTATTATAAAAAACGGGCTGGTTGTTTTCCATGATGAAGTCAAAAAGGCTGATATTGCCATCCGGGACGAAAAAATTTGCGGTATCGGAGAAGAGATCAACGGGAACGGCGCAGAAATCGTCGATGCTAAAGGACAATACGTGCTGCCCGGCATGATTGACATCCACGTTCATATATGTGAACCCGGACGCACGGAATGGGAAGGATTCCGAACGGGATCCATGGCGCTCGCCGCCGGCGGCACGACCGCCTATGTCGACATGCCTTTAAATGCCCTTCCTGCAACTACCACAAAAGAGGCATTAGAGTTAAAGATCAAGGCAGCCGAGGGGAAAAACTATATAGATTATGCTTTTCATGGCGGCCTCATCCCTGGAAACCTCGCTCATCTTCAAGAACTCTCCGATAGCGGGGTCGTCGCGTTCAAATGTTTTCTATCCACTTGTGGCAGCGACATCCCCGGCGATTTTAAAAACGTAGACGACTACACGCTCTATCAAGGGATGAAGAAATTAGCCGAACTGGGCCATGTATTATTAATTCATGCTGAAAACCCATCGATCACAGATCGCCTGGCTGAAGAAAAAATAAAACAAGGAAAAGTGACGGCCAAAGACTACGTCGACTCGCGCCCCGTTATTGCAGAAGTAGAGGCGGTGAAACGCTCCTTGTTATTCGCAAGAGAGACGGGATGCAAGTTGCATTTTGTCCATATCAGCAGCAGAGAAGCGGTCGAAGAAATTGTGAAAGCACGAAACGAAGGCCAGGATGTCACGCTTGAATCATGCCCGCATTACTTTACATTGACGGTCGAACAATTCGAAGAGCTGGGCGCTATCGCCAAATGTGCTCCCCCTTTGCGGGATGAAGCAGAACAGAAAAAACTATGGGAAGCGTTGAAACAAGGAAAAATTGATATGTTGGCATCCGATCACTCTCCATGCCCACCGGAAATGAAACAGAGCAATACCAATAATATGTTTGAAGTTTGGGGCGGGATTTCCGGTTGCCAAAACACTGTGGACTTAATGTTTGACGAAGCCGTCAAAAGGCGCCATGTTCCAGTTCCTCTTTTTGCCCGGATGATTGCGACGAATCCGGCCAAACGGTTCAATTTAACGACAAAAGGCGAGATTGCTATATCGAAGGACGCTGACATCATCCTAATTGATCCGAACCGGTCCTATACTGTGTCTGACGAACATTTATACTACCGCCATAAGCATAGCCCGTATATCGGCCGCACCATCCATTGCCAAGTAACAAAAACATTTGTTCGTGGTCATCTCGTCTACGACGTTGAAAAAGGCATTTTGGGAAAACCGGTTGGACAGTTGCTGAGAAGCAGAAAAACATTGCAAAGCATAGGGTAAATGAGTGCATTTTTAGAAGGCTAGTGCAAAACAACCTTGTTCCTTAAATCGAGGGTTATTGCGTGAAGAAAGGAACAGATGTCGCATAGTTTCTCAAATAGAAAAACCTTACTGTTGAGCCATTCCGTTAAATCAGCGGCCTTTTAGATTTCAAATGACAAATCTATTTGCTCGCTTGTATGCGATTGCTCCATTTTCGACCATTCCAATACACCTTTTGTACAGGCCGACATCAAACTCGTCTAATAATTTTAGAGGGATAGCAAAGCAAAGGCAATGGTTGCAGAAAGCTATGGACAATATAAACACCCGCCCCTTAACGATGCAGGGCGGGTGTCGTTCCACATTCAACAGCAAGACGAAAATAAACGCCACCACCGAAATAATCGTCTCCATCGCCGTCCATGTCATGAGCGTTTCTTTCACCGTCATGCCGAAATACTCCTTGATCATCCAGAAGCCGGAGTCATTGACGTGCGACAAGATCAACGAACCCGCGCCGGTCGCCAAGACAAGCAGTTCCATATTCGTTCCCGGCATGGTAGCCGCGATGGGGGCAACGATGCCGGCAGCGGTCATCATCGAGACGGTCGCCGATCCCGTCGCTACGCGAATGAGCGCCGCAATGCCCCAGCCTAACAGGAGCGGAGAGAAGTGCGAGTGTTTCGCCACTTCCGCGATTTGTTCGCCGATGCCGGAATCAAGCAGCACTTTGTTGAATGCGCCGCCCGCCCCGATGACAAGCAGGATGTTCGCGACCGGGCCGAGGCAGTCGTTGGCAAATTTCAAGACAGCGTCGCGGTTGAAGCCGCGGGCGTAGCCTAAGCTGAAGAACGAATAAACCGTCGCGATCAAGAGCGCAACAATCGGGTCGCCGATAAAGCGCAACACTTTCGCCGCTTCTGACTTTTGATCAAGCGTCACGTTTGCCACAGAGGCAATCAACATCAAAATGACCGGAAGCAAAATCGTGAACAGCGTATTGCCAAAGCCAGGAAGCTCACGTGCTTCTTTATGCTGCACAAGCTGTTCGGCGATTTCCGCCGGCACTTTTTTATACATGCGCGAGCCAATCCATTTTCCGTACAGCGGGCCAGCAATGATCGCCGTCGGCAGACCGACGATGATTGAATAGAGAATCGTCTTTCCGACATCCGCCTTAAAAATGCCGACTGCCGCCATCGCCGCCGGGTGCGGCGGGACAAGGCCGTGCACGACAGACAAACCGGCGACAAGCGGAATGCCGATCGTGACCAGTGAAATGCCTGTTTCCATCGCAATCGTAAAAACAAGCGGAATAAGCAAGACAAACCCGACTTGGAAAAAGACCGGAATCCCGACTAAAAAGGCGACGACCATCATCGCCCAATGGACGCGTTTTTGGCCGAAGCGGTCGATCAACGTTTTCGCAATGCGCTCAGCGCCGCCCGATTCAGCCATCATTTTGCCAAGCATCGTCCCGAGCGCCAGAACGATCGCTAGAAAGCCTAGCGTATTGCCAAGCCCTGCTTTAATCGAATCGATGATGCCCGGCGTTTCCGGCGACGGCGCGATAAGCGGCATGCCCATCGCCAGCCCGACGCCGACGGACACTAAAATAAGGGCGACAAACGGATGCATTTTCGCCGCCGTAATGAGCAATAACAAGACAATAATAGCGGCCACAACAATGGCAATTCCCATCATGCACTCCTCCTTAGCTTTGAGATAAATCGATTTAGTATACAAAGCAAGCGGTTTCAAGCTTTCGGAGAAAAAGAGGGGGGATAAATCGATTTAGTCGCCCCCATTATAAGGCTACACCGATTTCGTTTCCGACCTCTTTTCCCCATTCCGCCGTTGAAACGCAGCGATGATGTCAAACTCCTCTTTCAATCGCTCATACAAGCGGGCATACAAATCAAACAGTTCAGCGTAAATGAGCGTATGTTCTTCCTTCGGCTCATGGCGGGCCGTTGTGTCGATCCACGTTTTCACCGTTTCCAGCGACGGCAGCTCGCCTAACGCGTAAAGCGCCACGGCAGCCGCCCCTAGCGCCGACGCCTCGTGCGTCTGCGGCGCGATGAGCGGTTTGCCGAGCATATCAGAAAGCATTTGCCGCCAAAACGGCGACTTGGCGAATCCGCCCGAGACACGGATTTCCGACATCGGCCCCGTGACATCGCGAATGGCTAAAGCGACTGAGAGAATGCTGAAGCAGACGCCTTCCATGACAGCGCGGATGAAATGCTCGCGCTTATGATGAAGGCCAAGGCCAAAAAACGTCCCACGCGCGTTCGCGTTCCAGTACGGCGCCCGCTCGCCCGACAAAAACGGCAAAAACACCAGCCCCTCGGATCCAGGCGGGACGCGTTCCGCGTATTTCGTCAACAACTCATACGGATCGATGCCGAGCTTTTTCGCCACTTCCCGCTCGTGGGCGCCGAACTCGTCGCGCAGCCAGCGAAGCAAGATGCCGCCGTTGTTCGTCGGCCCGCCGACGACCCAATAGCCAGGCGTCAACGCATAACAAAACGTCCGCCCTTTTTCGTCGGTTGTCGGTTTTGCCGCAATCGTCCGCACCGCCCCGCTCGTTCCGATCGTGATGGCCGCTTCACCTGGGAGCACCGCCCCGACGCCGACGTTGGCGAGCACGCCGTCGCTTGCTCCGATCACAACAGGCACATCCGGAGCGACTCCCATTTTTTCCGCCCATTCTCTTTTCATGCCAGTCATGATATGCGTGGCGGGAACGAGCCGCGGCAGCTGGTCGCGGCGGATGCCGACAAGGGCGAGCGCCTCCTCGTCCCAATCGAGCGTGTCCAATCGGAATAAACCCGTCGCCGATGCCATGGAATGGTCAGCGACATAGTCGCCATACAGACGGTGCAACACGTAATCTTTCACCGACACAAACCGCCGTGCTTGCTGAAATACGTCCGGCTGCTCTTCCTTGAGCCAAAGCAATTTCGATAGCGGCGACATCGGATGGATCGGCGTCCCCGTCCGCCGATAAATATCAAGCCCGTTCTGTTCTTTCAACAGCCGCTCCGTTTGAGCCACGCTTCGGTTGTCCGCCCAGATGAGAAGGCGGGTGAGCGGCCGGCCCGACTCGTCAAGCGCCATAATCGAGTGCATCGCCGCACTCAAACCTATCGCTTTCACTTGTTCTGGTCGGATGCCGTGGCGGACCATCACCGCCCCGACCGCTTGAACGACCGCCGCGAACAGTTCATCGGGATCCTGCTCGGCAAATCCCGGATGCGGCTGGATGATCGGATAGTCGACAGCGTGAGAAGCCAGCACCTTCCCCCGCCCGTCAAACACGACCGCTTTCGTACTTGTCGTTCCAATATCAATCCCAATGACGACGTCCCCATGAATCGCCATCGTTTCTCCTCCCTTCCTCATGCCTTCTCCCGTTTGATCGATGTCCGTTCCATCAATACCGGGGAGAAACGAAATACGCGCGGACCGTCGGCTTTTTTCGCTTTCATTTGTTCAAACACGCGCTCGGCTGCTTTCTTCCCCATCTCAAACGTCGGCTGGGCGATGGTTGTCAGCGCCGGCGTGTAAATGTCGGCAAACGGTACATCATCGATGTTGATGATCGCCACCTCATCCGGCACACGAACCCCTGCGTCTTTCACAAACCGCAAAACCCCCATCAACGTCAAGTCGTTAATCGCAAACAAGGCGTTCGGCCGCTCCGATTCCATGAACCGCTTCTTCAGCTCCCCAGGCAGCGCGGCAGGTTCAGCGGCGATGACGTTTTGATCGCCAACTTCAAATCCCCTTTTCTCCATGGCCGCCCGAAACCCTTCAAATCGCTCCATCCGCGGCACGTTGTAAGGGACAAGCGGCGGGGTGACAATGGCAATCCGCTCGTAGCCATAGGAAGCGAAATACTGAACCGCCATTTCCGCTGCACCTGCATTATCAAGCAGCACGCTGTCCACCTCCACTCCCGGCACCATCCGGTCGACAAACACAAGCGGAAACCGTTCCTCGACAAGACGGCGGTAGACGTCCTCGTTCTTCCCTGTCGGAAACACGATCAGTCCGTCCACTTGCTTCGCTAGCAGCGTATCAACATATGTTTTTTCCTTATCCGGATCATCGCCGGAATTGCAGACAATGACTTGAAACCCGCGCTTTTGGCATTCCTCTTCAATGGCGTGCAGCACTTGCGTTGTCATCATATGAAGCATATTAAAAACAATCACGCCAATGGTCGCTGTCGTCTTTTGCTTCAAACTGCGGGCGATGATGTTCGGCTGATACCCAAGCTCTTCAATCGCCTCGGCGATGCGCTTTCTCGTTTCCTCACTCATATATCCATAGCGTTTATTCAAATATTGCGAGACCGTGCTTTTGGACACGTTGGCCAATTTCGCGACATCGGCCATCGTTACTTTTTTCAAAAGGGATCCCTCTCTCGCACTAAATCGATTTAGTTCAAAAGCGCTTTCATAAACCGGTTTAGCTTTATTATAAACCAAGTGAAAGCGGTTTACAATAGTTTTGGATTGAAATCCTAAAGCGTCAGAGAAAGTTCGAAAATCCAATGTTCTTCTTCGTTTTCGCACCTTTTGAATCAAAACGTCTGGTCAATCGATGAGTTCTTTGATAAACGGAGAATACATGCGAATGTTCCTCCAATGGGTTGGTTTGGTCACCTTTACCATACAGGAACATTCGCATTTTTTGCACCCTCTATTTTTCCTATGCATACCTATCTTAAAATCTCAAGTACAACTTGTGGTGAAGAGCCGATATTGGTTCATCACCAAAAGATGTACTTGCACCTGCCATTAAAGTATGGTAGCTGTTTCTAACTGAACCTGCAATGTAAGCTGTAGGGTTTTGACACGAAAGCACATTGTCGTCGATCCCCCGGGGTTTTTGCACGATTGGAGGTCGACGACATTTGAAAGGCGGTCAGCTTTTGTTTTTCTTCATTCTTCCGTACTCGTCCTTCACCGCCGCCACAAGCGGGTGCGCACTCTCAAGCCCCGCGTATTGCCGAAGCGCGCCTTCGATTCCGTGGTGTGCGATCGTTTGTTGCAGAGCGGCGGCTTCTGCATCGCTCGCATCATCAAAGCGCAACAGCGCGGCAATTCCTTTGGCGAGACCAGCAGGAACGTTGCCAAATAGTGTGCAGTATTGCGTCGCCGGAGCGATGAGCCGGTCGTTCGGCCCGAGCTTGCGGATCGGCGAACGGGCGACGCGGACGATATCGTCGAAAAGGGACGGGTTGGTGAAACGCCCGATCGTCGTTTTGATATAGGAACGGTGCTCTTCCTCATGCCATCCGTGCTTTTTCACTAAGACGGCTCCCGACTCACTGAGCGCTTGCTCGACATTCAATCGAATACCTTCATCGTTCATCGCTTCCTGGACGGTTTTGTAGTTTCGCAGATACCCTAAGTAAGCGGCCAACGCATGGCCGGTATTGACCGTAAAGAATTTGCGCTCGATATACGGCTCTAAGTCAGCGACAAAATGAGCCCCTTGAATCGGCGGAACAGTGCCGATGACGTTGCGCGTTTCAATCGCCCATTCGAAAAACGGCTCGACCGTCACCGCCAGCGGATCATCGTTCGTTTGGTTCGGCACGATGCGGTCAACCGCACAGTTGAGAAAGCCAACCGATTCGCCCGCCAACTGTTGTTCCGCTTCAGAAAGATGGGCAAATACGTACTGCTTCAACGTCTCCGTACCGCCAATCATGTTTTCGCACGCGATGACATGAAGGGGAGTTTGCTGAACGCCCAGCCGCTGCTTGAGCCCATCGGCAACAAGGGGGGGCGATGGCCGGCAAAATGTGCGGGCCGACGGCGGTCGTGACCAAATCAGCGGCGGCGATCGCCGCGATGACTTGCTCCCGCTCTGTTTGGCTGTTCAGCGCCGAAACGCCGCGCACCCATTGCTCCTCTTGCCGCTCGCCGGCAACAATGACCCGATACTCCCCCCCGCTCCTTGAGCAGGCGGACGATTTGTTCGTTGACATCGACAAAAACGACCTTATATCCCGACGTAGCCAGCAGACTGCCGATAAAGCCGCGGCCGATGTTGCCAGCGCCAAAATGAACCGCCTGCATCAGCCGTTCACCTCATGGAGCAGCGCAAGAATGTCTTCTTCTGTTTTGGCGTTCGCCATCGCTTCGACATTGTCCGCTTCCGCACAGACGATCGCCAGTTTTGACAGAATATCCAAATGCTCCCCGTCTTTGCCGGCAATGCCGATCACGATCAGAGCCGTATTGCCGCCGCCAAAATCGACGCCGCCCGGGACTTGCACGATCGAAATGCCGGACTGTTTCACGAGCGCTTTGGCTGCTTCCGTTCTGTGCGGAATGGCAACGTTGTTGCCGATGTAGGTGGTTGTCAGTTCTTCCCGCTCAAGCATCGCATCCACATACGCCGGATCGACATACCCCTGCTTGACGAGCACTTCGCCAGCAAGGCGGATCGCCTCTTCTTTTGTTTTGGGTTGGGCATTTAGCACAATGTTTTCTTTGTTTAAAATCGAATGGGTTACCATCGTTTTCACTCCTTCGTTGATGTCCAGTAATGATCAAAAAATTGCTCCAAATGGGCGCTGACAAGTGAATATACTTCTTTCTAGCCGCCATGCGCCAAAACGGCAAGGATTTGCTCATCCTTCACAAGCAAGGAGCTGACTTCGCTTAACACAGCGAGCATCTCCTTATCGGTATCTGACGGCCCGAGCAGCAGCACAACCGTGTTGATCTCCATCGGCTCTCCGTCCATGCCGGGCACCGTTTGCGGCGCATCAAGCCGGTACATCGTAAGCGATGGGCGAAAAACTGCGAAGCTTCGGGCGTGGTACAGCGCCAATGTAGTGCCGGGGATGCCAAGCCCGCCAAGCGACTCGCGGCGCCGCAGCTCCTCGATGACGACATCGGCATCAACGATGACGCCACTTCGTTCAAGGCGGCGGCACGCGTCCGCCAATAGTTCATGAACAGAGCGCCTCTTGACCACCTCCAGGGAAAAACCGTCCAAAAGGTGGACGATCGTCTCGCTGATGCGCCGAACCGCCTTCATCGCCTCGAGCGCTGGCCTGTTTCTCTGTGCGGTTGACTCTTTCCTCATCCGCTTTTCAGCGGCCGATTTTCGCTCTAAAAATTCACGAATCGCCCGCGCTTCCTCTTCCGTCAGCATCGGGCTGACGGTGAAGTACGGGCCGCCTTCATCGGCCAGCGGCACGGTCGAGACGACAAGATCATACGCACTTGCATCTTTCTCTTTCCATTCAAACACGGACGCTTGTTCCAGCGAAACGATGTCCGGAATCTCTTTTTTCAGCCTCGTCGCCAAGATTTTCGCCGTCCCAAGCCCGCTCGAACAAATGACGAGCACCCGCCACCCTTTTCTCTCCCGCATAAGCGCGGCCGCAAAATGGAGCACCAAATAGCCAATCTCCTCTGAACACTCCTCACCCGCGCTCACGTAGAGAAGTAGGGGATTCTCGGGAACACCCTAACATACGGTAAGCGGTCAGCTAAGCCATCCGTGTGCATCCTACCGTTAAGCTTCCTCAAAAAGATCGCAATCGAAGCCCTTCCTTTGTTCTTTTGGTGCAAGGGGAAGATCGTTGGTGGAAGACGCCGGTTCATCCCCCACTTACGCTCATGCTTGGAAGTTGAGACCTTCTCGGTTCGAGGTGATAAAAAGGGGACTGACCCAAAAGGGTAATTTTCCTTAACAAAACACAACATATTGTCTATATACGGTAATAAGAAAGGGTGTCCCGATCCTTTTGGGACACCCTCACCTCTTTTACGCCAAAATCCCCTCAATTTTCTCGAGCACATCTTCGCTGAGCACGACATCGACCGCTTTGACGTTCTCTTCGACTTGTTCCGGGCGGCTGGCGCCGATTAAGGCGCTGGCGACGTTCGGCTGGCGCAGCACCCAAGCGAGGGCAAGCTGGGACAACGTAATGCCAAGCTCAGCCGCGATTTTTTCGAGTTGTTCCACTTTCGTTAACACTTCGTCATTGAGCAATCCTTGGATAAACGTATTCGCTCTTGGATCAGCGGCGCGGCTGTCAGCCGGCAACGCTTGACCTCGTTTGTATTTGCCGGTCAGCACCCCTTGGGCGAGCGGCGAAAAGACGATTTGACTGATGCCGTTTTGTTCGCACACCGGGATGACTTCCTTTTCAATATAACGGTGAAACATGTTGTATTGCGGCTGATTGACGACGATCCGATCGAGCAAGTAGCGGTCGGCCACGCCGAGCGCCTCTTGAATTTGCTGGGCCGTCCATTCGCTCACGCCGACATACAGCACTTTTCCTTGGCGGACGAGATCATCGATCGTACGCAACGTCTCATCGACCGGCGTTTCTTTGTCATAGCGGTGGCAGTAGTAGATATCGACATAATCCAGTTGCAGCCGCTTTAAGCTCGCATGGAGCTGCTCAAACACATGCTTGCGCGACAGGCCGCGGTCGTTCGGGCCGTCGCCCATCGGCCAAAACACTTTCGTCGCGATGACATACGATTCGCGCGGATATTTGCGCAGCGCCTCGCCGACGATTTTTTCCGCTTCCCCGCACGCGTAGACGTTCGCTGTGTCAAACGAGTTGATGCCAAGTTCGTACGCCTTGTCAATGACGCGGATCGCGGTTTCTTTTTCCACCGAATTTCCATATGTAAGCCAGCTGCCTAAACTAATCTCACTGACTTTCAGCCCCGTGCGGCCGAGTTTTCGATACTTCACCTTCGCTCCCCTCTCCTTTTGACGGCAATCAATGCCAAATTTTTCATGTCCTCATTATAATCCTCGATCGCTGATTTGCAAAGAGATTTGCCTTACTATTCAAAAAATGACTTCCCCTTCTTTGCGTCCATCATCGTCTTTTTCAATCGATTCACAAAATTTTTGTAGATTTCCGTAGATTTTCGTAGATGCGTATTTACAATCAATTCGAAAAACATTCACAAATTTGTCACAAAGGAGGGGGGCTATTGATTTATTTCCACCAAGTCAACAAATACTACGGCGATTTTCATGTGTTGAAAGACATTAACTTGACGATCAACCAAGGGGAAGTCGTCGTCATTATCGGGCCATCCGGCTCGGGCAAAAGCACGCTCGTGCGCTGCATCAACCGGCTCGAGACGATCTCAAGCGGTGAATTGATCGTAGACGGCATCAAAGTGAACGACAAACACATCAACATTAACGAACTGCGGCGCAATATCGGCATGGTGTTTCAACATTTCAACTTATACCCGCACATGACCGTCTTGCAAAACATCACGTTGGCGCCGCGCAAAGTGCTCGGCATGTCTGAAAAAGAAGCGAACGAGATCGCTATGTATTACTTGGAAAAAGTCGGAATCCCAGACAAAGCGAACGCCTATCCATCCGCGCTGTCCGGCGGCCAGCAGCAGCGCGTCGCCATCGCCCGCGGATTGGCGATGAAACCGAAAATCATGCTGTTTGACGAGCCTACATCAGCACTTGACCCGGAAACGATCGGCGAAGTGCTCGATGTCATGAAGCAGCTGGCGAAAGAAGGGATGACGATGGTTGTCGTCACCCACGAGATGGGGTTTGCCCGCGAGGTGGCCGATCGCATCGTCTTTATGGATCAAGGGCGCATTTTAGAGGAAGCGCCGCCTGAGGAGTTTTTCGCGGCCCCGAAAGAAGAACGGGCGCGCGTCTTTTTAAGCCGCATTTTAAACCATTAATTCCGGTCAATCAAAGGGGGTTTTGTTCATGAGAAAGAAAGCATGGAAATGGTGGATCGCCGTCGCCTTGACGGCCTTATTGAGCGCTGTTGCTTTAACGGGCTGCAGCACAACGGACAAAGGAGAAGGCGGAACATCGTCGGAAACCGCCAAAGCGACCAATACGCTTGAAAAAATTAAACAACGCGGCAAACTCATCGTTGGCGTCAAATATGATTTGAACTTATTCGGGTTGAAAAACCCGGAAACCGGAAAAGTCGAAGGATTTGACATTGATATTGCCAAAGGGTTGGCGAAAAAAATTCTCGGCGATGAAAACAAAATTGAATTGAAAGAAGTGACGTCAAAAACGCGCATCCCGATGCTGAACAACGGGGAAATTGACGCCATTATCGCCACCATGACGATCACCGAGGAACGGAAAAAAGAAGTGGATTTCTCGGATGTGTACTTTATGGCCGGGCAATCGTTGCTCGTCAAAAAAGACAGCCCGATCAACAGCGTGAAAGACTTGAAAAAAGGCATGACCGTTCTGACAGCGAAAGGATCGACATCGGCGGAAAACATCCGCAAAGTCGCGCCGCAAGTCAACGTGCTTGAATTTGAAAACTACGCGGAAGCGTTTACCGCATTGAAAGCCGGCCAAGGCGATGCGCTTACGACCGACAACGCGCTGCTTTGGGGGATGGCCAAACAAGATCCGAACTATCGCGTCCTTGATGAAACGTTCACCGAAGAACCGTACGGCATCGCCGTCCGCAAAGGAGACAAAGAACTGCTGCAAGTTATCAACGAATACTTGAAAGAAATTAAAGAAAACGGCGAATACGATAAGATCTACGAAAAATGGATCGGCAAAAAGCCGCAACAATAACAGGCGAAACGGTGGGCGGAACAATATCCGCCCACCTGTTTGCCCAAAGGACAGGCCATGAGTCAGCGAGGAAAGGAGGCGTTTAGCCTTGTTGCGCTATTCTATTTTAGTTGAACATTGGGATTTGTACATGCAAGGGTTTGGCCATACGATCAAGGCCAGCGTGCTGGCGCTGATCGGCAGCTTGGCCCTGGGGACTATCATCGCCATTTTCCGCATCGCGCCGATTCGCCCGCTCAATTGGATCGGAATGGCGTACGTGGAATTTATCCGCAACATCCCGCTTGTGTTGATCGTGTTCGTTTTTTTTATGGGCTTGCCCGCCGTCGGCATTCGTTTTGACTCGTTTACCGCTGGAACGCTCGGGTTGATGGTATATACCGCCGCCTTTATCGCCGAAGCGATCCGCTCGGGGATTCAAGCCGTTCCGAAAGGACAAATGGAGGCGGCGCGCTCATCGGGGTTGACTTACTTGCAGGCGATGCGTTACGTCATCTTGCCACAGGCGGTGAAAATCGTCATTCCGCCGCTTGGCAACCAGTTCATCAACTTGGTGAAAAACTCTTCGGTGCTTGGCGTCATCGCCGGGTTGGATTTAATGTATTACGGCGACTTGATTTCCTCGAAAACGTTCGTCACCTTTGACGTTTACATTTTCGTCGCCTTGTTTTACCTCGTCTTAACGATCCCGCTCAGCCTTGGCGTCGGCTACTTAGAACGCCGGCTGCTCAAGGCGCGGTAGGAAAGGAGGCCAAATGATGGATTTTGCCGGTGCCTATGCGCCCGCCCATTTGAAGTTTTTGCTTCAAGGGTTTCTCGTCACGTTGGAAGTGGCGTTCATTTCCATTGTTTTGAGTTTTATCTTCGGCATTGTCATCGGGGTCATTCGCTATACGAAAATCCCGGTGCTTTCCCAACTGCTGGCTGTGCTGGTCGAAACAATCCGGAACTTGCCGCTGCTCTTGATCATTTTCTTTACGTATTTCGCCCTTCCGGAAGTCGGATTAAAGCTGGATAAACTATATGCCGCCATTTCGGCCTTGGTCATTTTTGAATCGGCCATGTTGTCGGAAATCGTCCGCAGCGGCCTGCAGTCAATTGATAAGGGACAAATCGAAGCGGCGCGCTCATCGGGGCTTACGTATGGGCAGACGCTATGGTACATCATTTTGCCGCAAGCATTGCGGCGCATGGTGCCGCCGATCGTCAGCCAATTCATTTCTTTATTGAAAGATACGTCGCTCGCCATTGTCATTTCGTTGCCGGAATTGATGAACCATGCGCAAATCATTAACGGCCGCAACGTCAATTTTGTCATCCCGATTTTCATTCTTGTGGCGTTCATGTACTTTATCGTCAACTATTCACTGTCGCTCGTTTCGCGCCGGTTGGAATACCGCCAGCGATAAGGAAACCGTATCCCCTTTTTTCAGCTGGGGCATACGGTTTTTTCTTGCCATTCGCGGCACCGCTGGCTCCCTGAGCGTCCATTTCCATCGCTCGTTGAGGCGTCAAAAGGGGAATGAATATTTTTCACGAAAATCACCCGTTGTTTCCGCTTTCCTGTTATATAATAGAATTGGAGATTCGTTCACGACTTTCACAAAGGCGGTGACGTCCACTGACACCAACAAAAAAAGAACCGCTTTGGCTCTTTTTGCTTTTGCTTTCGGCTGCCGCGTTTCTAGGCGAAATGAAAATGAACCCGTTTGACAGCCCGTTTCGCGTCTCGCTCGGCAGCGCTGTCTTTTTTCTCGGGCTTGTCGCCTTTCGCTCCCTTTCGCCGTTTGTCATCGGCGCCAGCACGGGAGCAGCAGTCGTTGGATTTCGCGTCTTTCTGGACTCGTTGACCGGAGAAATGTCGACTTCTGAGAGTCTGCTGACCCATCTCCCGGCAGCCGGGTATTATATCAGCTTTTCCATAATGGCGGCTGCTGTTCGGTTTCGCCAGCGAATGGCCGCACCGATTCGGGCTGGAGTGGTTGGAGCGGCGCTTGATTTTTTGGCGAACGCCTGTGAACTAGGGATCCGGTATTGGATGGGGGAGCCGTTTGCCTTCAGCGGCCAAACAGTCATCGTCTTATGGTTGTTCGCCATTTTGCGCAGTTTCTGCGTCATCGGCGTTTACAACATGTGGGTGACAAAACATGTCCGCTCGCTCGCCGAAGCGAGAAAGCAAGAACTCGAGCGGCTCATGATGGTGAGCAGCGGATTATATGAAGAAATGTTTTACTTGCAAAAATCCATGGCTCTCATGGAAGACATGACGCGCAAAAGCTATGACCTTTACTCGCAGTTGATCGAACGAAAGCACGTTGAACCGCGCGTCGCCCTAGAGCTTGCCGAACATATTCATGAGACGAAAAAGGATATGCAACGCATTTTCGCCGGCCTTTCCAAGCTCATCGGGCGCCAATCGGTGCGCGGACGCGTGCCGATTGCCGAGCTGTGCGCCATGGTCATTCGCGCCAATGAAAAATACGCCAACTTATCCGGAAAAACGATCACATTTTCGTACAACGGCCATATCGATCTCATGACCGACCAATTGTATCCACTTCTTTCCGTGTTGAACAACTTGGTATCGAACGCCGTCGAGGCAATTGAGAAAATGGGGGCTGTCACCTTGCATGCGCGTCTTCACGGAAGCGAACTGATCATCGAAGTGGAAGACACCGGCCCCGGCATTGCGGCCGATGACATCACTTGGATTTTTCAGCCCGGATTCACAACAAAATACGACCGCCAAGGCAATCCGTCAACAGGCATCGGTCTCACCCATGCACGCGATATCGCCCAAGCGCTTGGCGGACATCTCCAGCTCGTCAAAAGCGAGCCGGGGCAGACGGTGTTTCGCCTTGCGGTGCCGACAGTCCGCCTCCTGCAAAGCACGCCGATCACAGCCGAAATGTCCGATCACGAGGCCGACAGGCAAGGGAATGCCGTCATATAAGCAAGTCAAGGAAGGGAGAGAACAGGAAGATGGCGCTTCGTTTTTTTCTAATCGAAGATGACCCTGTTGTCAGAAAGATGCTTGAAAAATTGATTCATGAATCCGAACTTGGCGAGGTGGTCGGCTGTGCCGAAGATGGACTGCACGTTCGCGCGGCCGACTTGCTTCACGTGGATGTGGTGCTCATTGACTTGTTAATGCCAGGGCGTGATGGCATTCAGACGATCAAGGCGTTGCGGGAAGAAGGATTTGCCGGAACCTTTATCATGATTTCTCAAGTTGAAAACAAAGAAATGATCGGCCAAGCCTATTTGCATGGCATTGACACGTACATTCAAAAACCGATCAACCGCTATGAAGTGCTGTCCGTGCTGAAACGCGTCGCCGATCACATGTCCGCCGTCCGCTCGCTCGAGTCGATCCGCCAGGTGCTCAAAGGGCTTGAGCCGCAAACGGCCGATGCCGCCGTCTCCAAGCCGTCCGCCATGGAACAGCAGGCTGAGCAGCTTCTCCTTCTTCTCGGGGTCGCCGGCGAAGCGGGCAGCGCGGACGTGCTTCTTGTGGTGCGCTGGCTGGCCGAGCAAGAAGCAAAAGGCCTTCCCGTCCGCGAACTGCCGCCGCTGAAAGAGCTGTACGCCGAACTCGTCCAGCGGGAATACGGCCTGTCCCCGACTGAAACGGCCAAGGAAGCGCGGGCGATGGAACAGCGCATCCGTCGGCTCGTCTTGCAGGCGTTCACCCATCTCGCTTCCCTCGGCCTGACTGACTACACGAACCCGACGTTTGAGCATTTCGCACCTAGGCTGTTTGATTTCGGTGACATCCGTCGACGGATGAAAGAGCTCGAACGCGGCCAAGCTGAGACGGAATGCCGGATGAATGTGCGGAAGTTTTTAACGGCTTTTTTTCTCGAGCTGAAGCGCGTCTAGAAAGTTGGTGATTTAGTGAAGAAGGCTGATGGCCCCGCCTATTTTTCAATTAGAGAAACCTTGCCGGACGGGCTTGCGATTCTGATCCAACGCCGTTGATTTGCGCGCGACGCCCCGTTTTTCACTAGGCTTCTAGGGGTGGGGAATCCACCATCCCCTTCACTTCACGACCCGCAAATGCGAAAAACTTGGAACTCGGGATGAGGAAGTTGCGTTTCCTGTTAAATGGCCAGTCTTCTACATGATGATGGGGCTGCCTTTAGGACAGGTCAACCTTTTTCATTCCTTATGCCAACTGCGCCGCTCTTCGCTAGCAACGAATGAGACAAAACGAACGACGCTCGCTTCGCTTGTGTCAGACGCCTGGGCCAAATCCTTCGTCGTCATATTCGGCACGAGTTCGGCATGGTCGAGAATGTAGGCGGCTACCTTTTTTTCCGCCGGTGAAAACCGTTCCATTTGCTGTTTGATTTTCGCTAAAAGGCCGATTTCATTCATCTTATTCTCCCTTTCCGCACATCATTTTTCTTTCATCTTATCATGGAAAGCCCCCTGTGCTCCATACTAATAATCTTTAATAAAAATATTTGATTTCGAGATATACATTTGTTATGATAGTGGTGCGAATATGAATCATCAAGAGGAGGAAAAGCGATGACAACATTCCAACTCGACAAAGCGCACAGCTCTGTCGCCTTCCAAGTAAGACATATGATGATCTCCAAAGCGAAAGGGGAATTCACCAACTTTGACGTTGAGGTCGAAGGCGACATCAACGAACTCGAGTCGCTGAAAGTCAAAGCGACGATCGATGCCGCCTCGATCGACACGAAAAACGCCGACCGTGACAACCATCTCCGCTCGGCCGACTTTTTCGATGTCGAGAACTATCCAACCATTACGTTTGTCAGTGAATCCGTGCGCAAGCTGTCCGACACGGAATATGAAGTGACCGGGAAGCTGACGATCCGCGGCGTGACGAGAACGGAAACGTTCAAAGTCGAATACAACGGCCAAGTGAAAAACCCGCTCACCGGCGGCATCTCGGTCGGTTTTGATGTCGAAGGAACGATCAACCGCGAAGACTACGGATTGGTATGGAACGTCGCACTCGAAACCGGCGGATTCCTTGTCGGGAAAGAAGTCAAAATCCTAGCCAGCTTCGAATTTGCCTTGAGCTGAGCGACTCGAATCGAAACGCCCGTGGCATGTGCCGAGGGCGTTTGATCATCATCCCGAAAGGAAGGCTCTCGCTTCAAGCAAGGCGAAGAGAGGGAGTTTACTGCGCCGTATACCCGCCATCGATCACCACCGCCTGGCCAGTGATGCCTTTTGCTTGTTCGCCCGCCAAAAAGAGGACATAATGGGCGACTTCTTCCACTGACAGCAGCCGCCGCTGCGGCACAAGCGGGTAAATCACTTCCTCAAGCACCTTCTCAAGCGGCACGTTGCGGGTTGCCGCCAAATCCGCGAGCTGGCCGCGGACGAGCTCGGTGTCCACATAGCCCGGGCAAAGGGCGTTCACCGTAATGCCGTATGGCGCCCCTTCTAACGCTGCCACTTTCGTTAAGCCGATCACCCCGTGCTTCGCGCTGTTGTACGCCGCTTTGCCGGCAAACCCGACGAGTCCGTTGATCGACGCCATGTTGATGATGCGGCCATATCGCTGCTGTTTCATAACGGGAAACGCATGCTTGATGGCCAAAAATGGGCCGACAAGCATGACGCGGATGAGCTGTTCAAATTTTTCCGTCGGGAGATCCTCGATGTTCGCCACATGTTGCAATCCGGCGTTGTTCACGACAACATCAAGGCGCCCCGGTTGACGGCCTCGTTGATCGCTTGCTTCACCTCTTGTTCAACCGTCACATCACATTTCACGCCGACCGCTTCATAGCCCAACTCCCGAAGCGAACGAGCAGCTTGCTCGACTTCTTCCTGACGCAAATCAACGAGCACCACGTTTGCACCATGTTCCGCCAGCGTTTTCGCCACTTCATAGCCGATTCCCCGCGCTGCGCCGGTGATGAGTGCTGTGCGATGTTCCATCATTCCCCTCCCCCCTGCTTCATCTGTTCGTACACCTCATCATACTGCTTCGCCAAGTCAAAATCGAGCTTCGTCAGCCCTTTCGCCCGCCATGAAGACAGTTTCACGGTAATGAGCTTGTAGTCGATCGAAATGAACGGGTGGTGGTTGGCGTTTTCCGAAATCGCGGCGATGCGCCGGACGAATTCAATGCCTTGCAAGTAGTCTTGGAAACGGTATTTTTTCACAATCCATCGTTCATCCGTCAACTTCCAGCCGTCCGCTTTTTCAAGCAGCGCTTGCACTTCCTCTTCCGCTAACCGCATCGTTATCCCTCACCCTCTATATTTTGAAATATGCCAGCCAGCGAAACCGTCAAATCAGCGAACAAAAACGAGACGAGCACATCGCCTTCGCCAAAGACGCTCCGCTTCTCATACCCTTTCTCACCGCGGCCGTACACTTCCACCGTCCGATGCAGCGGGTCGACGATCCAATATTCCTTGACGCCAAACTGTTCGTACAGCTTATATTTTTCGTTCCGATCTTTCAGCGCAGTGCTCGGCGAAAGCACTTCCACCACCAAGTCAGGTGGCCCATCGCAGCCTCGGCTGCCGATTTTGCTTTGATCGCAAATGACGGAGATGTCTGGCTGCACGACATGCTTGGCTTGTTCATAGTCGGCCTGTTCATCGAACCGCACATCAAACGGCGCCATGACAACCGCACATCCTTTTTCGCGAAAAAACGCTCGCAAAGCGACATACCATTCACCGACGATCGACTGGTAGACAAATGAAGGGGCCGGTGCCATGTTGTAAGGTACGCCGTTGATCAACTCCCACCGTCCGTCCCACTTGACATAATCTTGATACGTATACCGTTCCTTTTACCGCTCAGGCGGCTTCACGTCCATTCCCCCATCCGCTTGCTTTGCCCCTATTATACCATCGGACATCCGCAGCCGTCATACAACTCAAGAGCTTGCTCCTCAAAAAAAAGAGCCATCCGATCGAGATGGCTTTTTCGCAAAATACTCGTTTTAAGGCCGCAAACTCGCCAAGTCGCAAATAAAAGGCGCGAATAGTGAACTACCCACCACCTACGCTTCGCTTAGAGGTGGGGGCTTCAAGCGACTTGTGTGTGTTCGCTGAACGGTAAGCCACACACAAGAACCCTTTACGCTTCCCTTCGTTCCGAAGGTGTCCGTTCTAGCCATATTCTATCCTATTCGTTGGCTAACGCCAACCGAAATTCATCTCCCACTTTCACTGGTGCTGGCGCACCTTCACGTTTAGAAGTAGGAGACTTCTTTCGGAGGGAAGTTAAAATCGTATATTTCGCTTGTGTACGGCGCGTTGCTGGCGACAGCCACCGCTTCCAGCACTGCTTTTTGCAAGTCAAAAAAGCGATTGGTGAAATCAACCATGTTGACAAGCGTCGTTCCGTCATGAGGGGTGGCGATGGTCGTCACGCTCAACACAAAACGATGTCCGCCTTCAAACAACGGCGACAACGACACGTTGTGCTCCTTGGCGTACTCCCGCTCTTCTTGGCTTCCGTTCTCCAGGAGCGAGACAAGCATACGGGCCGTCTGCCCTCCTTGGCTGTGGGCGATGATATGGACGCGGCCTCCTCTTTTCAATTCCGGCAGCAACCCCGGATACGTGCGGCCAAACCGCGCATGGCCGTGCTTTGCCGCATGGGCTGCCCCATAATCGACCGTTCCGCCGACAAGCTGGGCGTACGCTTCACACGCCCGGTCCCAGTTGCTCGAGAGCGGTCCGACCGCCAGCGTATACGTTCGATATCCGTTGTCGTTCAGCCATTGTTCGATATCGCCGCGTACGCCGCCCCAGTACTTGAACCCAAACATTTCTTCTCTTCCCCAGCCAGTAAAGCCATGGAGAAGTACAATCGGCGCATCGTTGGCGCGTGAAACTGCCGCTTCAGCTCGCCCTCCCGAGACTGATAGGCCGAACACAAGCCATAATCCGAGCAACACAAACATAACCCGACAGCATTTCATCACGCTCTCCTTCTCCTCCCCTCGAATCGACTGAACCCCTTTATTCAGAATTACCTGAATATTCTATACTAAATAACCAGGCTATTCAATCCCGGCAATTGTCGGGTTTTCTGATGAGGGAAAGAGAAAAATGCACTTTTGTGCCGTCATATTTCGTTTCTCGCCGACAGCGAGAGGGTGATGCACTATGTCATGGCAGCGTTCCATCACGGCCTCGTACGGATGGTTGGCTATTCTTCTTTCATGCGCGCTAGCCGCCGCGCCTACGTGGCTTCAGCGCTGCTTGCATCTTGGACGGGGACGTATTTGGATTTGTATTTCGTGGGAAAAGGGCTGTATGCGTTCCCGAAACGGCCCTTTCCTTCTGTCTTTTCGATCGATATTTTCTTTACGGCCGTCGTTCTTCCGCTCGGCACCGTCTTCTTTCTTGCCCTCATGGAGCGGCTTAGCCGCCTTGGGCGCATGGGGCTCATCGCTGCATTGTCGGCATTGGCGGCCGCATTGGAGGCCAAAGCCGAGACGTACGGTTTGTTCACCCACACGGCCGAATGGAGCCATTGGTATTCAGTTGCCGGTTACGGTCTTTTTCTTTCAATAATATGGGAATTTTACCGCCGATTCCAAACGGTGGACTAGCACGAATGGCGCATAAAGGCAATGGCAGCGAGCAACGATAACGGGGAACAAACCGAAAAGACGAGCAGCTGCCGGATAGGAGGAATCCGATTGAGAAGAAAAAAAGCCGCATTCCTTTGCTTGGCTGTCATCGCCGCCAGCGTTGCCCTCATCGCCCAACCGGACACGGATGGAAAAGCATCCAAAACGGGCGGACGGGCCGTCATAACGATCTATTTGGCCGGCGACTCGACGGTCGCCGCCGCTCCCCGCTCCCGCGCACCGCGAGCCGGATGGGGGGAAATGCTTGACGGCTGGTTTGACGATCACGTAGTGGTCAAAAATATGGCCGCTTCCGGCCGAAGCGCGAAAAGTTTTGTCGAAGAAGGACGGCTCTCCCGCATTTTGCGGGAAATGAAAAAAGGGGATTACTTGTTCATCCAATTCGGTCACAACGATGAAAAGGTGAACGATCCGGCACGCTACACCGAACCATTCACCTCCTACCAATCATACTTGAAACGGTATATTGACGGCGCCCGCACGAAAGGAGCAACCCCTGTCCTCATCACTCCGGTCGAGCGGCGGCGCTTTTCTGCCGACGGACGGGCGCTCGATTCCCACGGACGCTATCCTGCCGCCATGAAAGCGCTCGGAAAACACGAACGTGTCCCAGTGATCGATTTGACAACGAAAAGCAAACAACGGTTTGAACAGCTTGGACCGGAACGGACGAAGCGGTGGTTTTTATGGCTTGAGCCGGGCGAACACCCCAATTATCCGAAAGGCATCAAAGACAACACCCATTTTCATCAGCGCGGGGCGAAAGAAATCGCCCGTTTGGTCGTCGAAGGCATCGTCGAACTGAATCTCCCTCTTCGCCGCCACCTCATCCGTTCGCCATACGAGACCGTTCAGACAGGCGGTCACTAGACCGCCTCAGCGGCGAAACACCGTGACACCGGCAGCGCCTCGCCTGCTTTTTCCCGCCCCCGTCCCACCTAGGGCGGGTGTGTGCTCCCTTTTTGCTCCCGCCAGGCGCTGCATACCGCCTGCCCTTTCCATCCCTACCGGGCGCTTCCAGCGTATGGCGCTCTGCCGCTCGTTGGTGAATGGTACGTTTTGTTCAACAAGCGGTGGTATAGGGACGCGAGCACTTGCTGAAACAGCATGCCGAGCACGACCGGCACGCTCACTGGCGGCGGAAAATAGGTCATGGCAAGCACCGCGCCGGCGCTGATGTTGCGCATCCCGCCGGTAAACGTTAACGCAATAATATCCGACGGGGCAAACCTGAGCCATCGGGCCGCCATCCAAGAAAGAAAATAGCCGGAGCTCGCGATCGCCAAGACAAGCAGCGCCATGAAAAACAGCCGGGCGTCAACACGGCCAAAATACGGGGCGACGACTGCGCTGTTGATCATGACGACAAGCGCCAGCGCCAGCTTGGAAAACGGGGACAGCACCACCGCCAGCTGCTCGTTCGCTTGAGCAGACAGCCGTTCGCCCACGAACATGCCGGCTAGTGACGGCAAAATAATCATAAAAAACAAGCCGAGCATCATCTGCCAAACATCGATCTCAACCGCGCTCCCAGCGAACAAAAGCAATGTCAACGGCACAACGACCGGCGACAAAAACGTATCAATCAAAATGACGGACAGCGCCAACGCCAAGTTTCCCCGTCCGATCGACACCCAGATGAAGCTCGTCACCCCAGTCGGAATGGCTGCGGCCAGCACAAAGCCGATCACCGTCAACCGGTCGCCGCCAAAAAATAGATGCCCAAGCCCAAACGCCCAAAGCGGAATGACGAGGTGAAGCAAACATAGCGCCGCCGCGATCGGACCGGGGTGAATAAGCACCTCTTTCAAATCAGCCAACCGCAGCCGCAAACTGCCGCTGAACGTCATCAACGCAAACAGCCACGGCACAAGCGCGGCATAGCCGTGCAGTTCGTCCGCCAGCCAGATGCCGGCCGCCACGCTCGCCGGCGTAAGAAACGGCAGCGCCTTCTCAAGCCGACGGTTGATCGATTGCCACATCGGTTTCATCTCCCTGTCTCACCATTCAAGGGCTCTTTTGCTATGCCTACACCTCCCCCATTATACACCGTAATCGCCCCATTGGAGCGACAAATTTTCATGAAACCGATGGACAACGGTTGACCAGCCAGCTCCTTAGGCTATTTCGCTGCTTTTCCCCCTCACCATTCAGCAACAAAACGACATCGCCTCGCTTCACATCATACAGCCCAGTCATTGCTTTTTCCATCCGTTCAAGCCTTTCTTTGTTCGTCCATGCGCCACACAATAATACAAAAAGATTCCAACTCTCTAGCAGCTGGACATCGGTCATTGCCGATAAACGATTGCATGTCGATGCTCCTCTTTTTGCAATTCACCGACAGACACCAAATATTCCAAATGCGCCAATGTCTCAGCCACCGCAAACCGCCATTGATGCGCCGTCAACGGCTTATGGCCGAACACAAGATGGGCCACTTCATAGGCGGTGCGCCCCGATGTTGCTAGCGTTTTCATTTTTTGCAACCGTTGTTCGTGGTGGCGGAAAATGTCGCTGATCCGCTCGCGAAATTGGCGAATGACCGCGCCATGGGCAGGAAGAGCCACATCCACCTCCAGTTCCTCCACTTTGCGAAGCGAGGCAAAATATTGCTCGAGCGGATTTGGATAAGCGCCGGGCCATACACTAATGTTCGGAGTAATGCGATCAAGCACATGATCTGATGCAAGCAACTGGCGCGATTCCGGCTGATAAAAGCTGATCAATCCATCGCTGTGCCCCGGGACCGGGATGACCGCCCATCGCCGCTGCCCCAGCACAATTTCCGAACGATCCAAAACGGTTAGCACCGGAAACGGGCTAACGCGCAACGACAGCTTCCACATGCTCTCCTCAATGTCCGTTACCAACTCATCCGGCACACCATGGCGGCGAAACATGGCACCCACTTCGCTCGCTTGAACGCTCTCTTCCCCCCACACTCGTTCCGCCATCGCATAATCCGGCTCGCTGATCCAGACAGGCGCCTCCGTCTGCTGTTGCATCCACCCAGCCAAGCCAAAATGATCCGGATGAAAGTGAGTGATGTAAATGGCCTGAACATGCCGCGGTTTGATTCCAAGCTGCCGAAACACTGCTTCCCAAGCGCTAATCGCCTCTGGATAGCGAAAGCCGACGTCGACAATGCTCCATCCATCCGTTTCTCGGCATACATAACAATAAACATGCTTCATCGGAAATGGGACTGGGATCGGAACGCGGTACATTTCATCTCCTATCCGCTCCATTTCAATCTGCGTCATCCATTCTCTCCCCTTTTCTTTACATCAACACCTCTTTTTTTCACCAAACAACAAAGACAACTTAGTTTTATTTTATATTTCTGAATATTTAGTTAACAAAAATATTATGCTACAACCCTTCATCTTTTTCAACTTTGAAAACCATGGTTCTAAAACAAAGAAGGCGCCCCTCCCTATAATCGGGGCACCTTGTTAAGATCATCTTATATAGATCCAATACTAGGCCAATATACAGCGAGTCGCTGTATTTTATTATTTTGGATTTTTCTGATCGTTGATCTGCCAAGAAGCCATTTCTTCGGCAAACTCCGCCGCAGCAGGCTGCATCGTTCCCATCCGCCGGCTCATCCAGCGGTTGAGGCCGCGAATCACGTTTCGCATCGGTCCTTGCGTCATCGGCGCCATGCGTCTCCCTTGTCTCGCCCCCAACATCGCGGCTGCCACCGCTCCTAAGCTTACGCTGACGAGCGTCCAAATGGCGTTATGGTTTCTTCGCCGTCTAACAACCCCCAACCATGGATTCCACAACCCGCGGCCGCGCTGAACGCGGAACAGACGGAATAAGCGGTCCATTGTACCTCCACCTCCTTTTGCTCGACAGCTCCCGTTCAACGGTTAGCATACGTTTCCTCTGAAAAAGTCATACATGGAAAACATTCGATGCCAACGGGAAGTTCTTTCTATATAAAAAATTCCATATATTTCACTATTTTCAACCTTTTCATGTTCCTATATACTGAATTCGTATATACAAACAAACGGAGGTCACGACATGAAAAACATCGTTCCTTTTGCCTTGGCCGCATCCATCACCACTATATGGCCAGCTTCAGCGTTCGCCATTGAACGCAACGATCCAGCTTTAGAGCAGTATTTAAATGAAGCAGGGATCACAGTCGAAGAGCTGGAAAATTATTTGGACTATGAAGGCTATTCGCTCGATGAGTTTGACAGCGTGGACGAAATGCGCCGTGAGTTCGGCGAGCCGCTCACGGAAGAAAATTTAGCTCAGTTGCTCGCCAAACACGGATTGACCGAACAACAGCTTCGACAAATGCTCATCGACAATGGAGAAATGGAAGAGTCACAGGCCATTACTGATGTGTTTTTATTTTACAATGATCTGGAAGAATATATCGAACTGTTTAAAGATTACTCCGTTCCAATCACGGATGAAACGCTGGCCGCCTTTCTAAACGAACGCGGAATGACAAAGGAAGAGCTCATCGCCCTTCTTGATCGGCATGGCGAATCGTTGGCCGATTACCACTCGATCGGCGAGCTGAAAGATATCGTCGATTATTATCGAAATTTGACGCCGTTGACCGAAGAAACATTAAACAAATTTTTACAAGAAATTGGCATGACGAAAACGCAATTGGAAAAACTGCTGTCTAAAAACGGCGATTCGCTTGACAATTATGCGACGGTCGAGGAACTGTCGGAGGCCGTCATCGACTACTTGCTTCCGGATTTAGACGAGCTTGGTTTGACGGACGCAGAGTTGGAAAAGCTCTATCACCATTTTGAATCGCTTAATATGGAAGATCCACAATTCGCCGAGAAAATGGAAGAAATCGGCCAACGGCTTGAGGCGATCGGTGCGTACGATTTTACAAGCGTTACGGAGCTATCGCCAACGCAAATCGCTGAGATCGCCAATGTATGGACCGACCTGCTTTCCACATTTCAGCTGGAAGCGAAGTTTTATTTGACAAAAGGTGGCGAGAAAAAGCCGCTCAGCCTGTCGACGCTGCTGACAATGGAATCAGCGAACGGCTACGATTTGCTTGTTGAAATTTACAGCACCGAAGGCGAGCTGCTGGCTGATTTTGTCGTGACCGAAGAGATGTTTGCCTCCGACATATTCGATGAAATCGGCGAAGACTTGCAACAGAGCGGCCAGGCAGCGAAAATCGAAAAAGTGGTGAAACCGGCGCCGCCGAAACCGCTGAAGCGGACCGAAGCCGGAGCGAAACTGCCGAAGACGGCATCCCCGTATGCCGCTTATATGCTTTTTGGTTTGACCTTAATCGGTGCTGGCGCATTCCTTGTCCGCTTCCGCCAAGGAGCCGAGGCGAAATAAATGAACCGGAAACGGCTCGTGCGCTTTTTTGGAGCAAGCTTGATCGCAGCAGGAATCGCCGTAGCCGCCGTTAGCGGCTTGAAGTGGAAAAACGGCTTGGAAGCGGTCAAGCCGCTGTCTGTTGAAATAGAGAGACAAACAGGCGCTGCGCCGATGCAAATCCAAAGTTCACTCTACCCAAAACAGCCCAAAATCGGCGAACAAATCGGCGAACTCATCATCCCGAAGCTCAACATGAGCCTAGCGATTTACCACGGTACAGATGAAAACGAGTTGGAAAAAGGGGTCGGCCATTACGCCGGCAGTGTCCTGCCAGGAGAGGCGGACAATTGCGTGCTTTCTGGCCATCGCGACACGGTCTTCCGCCGTCTTGGCGAAGTCGGCCAAGGCGATATCTTGATCGTCCGTACGTCCGCCGGCACATTCACCTATAAAGTGCGCAAAGTGCGCATCGTCGACGCCGACGACCGGACGGTCATCGTTCCAAAGCCGAAAGCGACACTCACCGTTTCCACGTGCTATCCGTTCCGCTACGTCGGCCCTGCTCCGCAGCGGTACGTGCTTGTTGCCAACTTAATCAATGATCGCTCTTAACCTTGCAAAAAGCGAAAGGATGGCCAAAACAAGGGCCATCCTTTTTTACTTCACTTCGTACGCGGTCCAAGTCGGCTTTTTGATTTTCGCCGACAGCGAGACAATTTTCCGTTTCACTCGGGCTGCTTCCCCTCCCGCTAACGGCATCGGCTGATAATTGTTTCTTGTCGTCACCGATGAAATGCGAAATGGGATGACGCGGATTTCTTTTTTGGCCGTCCGCTTGCCGTTTTGAAAAGAGAACACTTGCTGGAAGACAAACGTATCTTTGTCGCTCGGATTTTTGTTTCCGCCGAACATAAAATTGCCGAGGCTGTAGACGATGAACTTCCCTTTATACTCCTCAATCCCTTGAATGACATGCGGATGATGGCCGACGACCAAATCGGCGCCGCTGTCAATCGCAAAGCGGCCGAGCGCCTTTTGCGTGCTGTTTGGCACATAGCTTCGTTCCACTCCCCAGTGGAAATGGACTAGAATGATGTCGTCTCCTTGTTTCCGAAGCGTGCGAATATCGTTGGCGATTTGCTTGCGCAACGTGCTGGTATTGCTCCAACCTTCATAGCCGAGCGCCCCGACTTGAATGCCTTTGACCGTTTTCATGAGCCGAAGCGTACGGCCGAAATAACCGATCTTTTCTTTTTTTAGACTGGCGATCGTATCGTTATATCCTTTTTGCAAGTAATCGTATGTATGATTATTGGCCAGATTCACAGCATCAATGCCGCCATAAGTTAAGATTTTCGCATAACTCGGGTGGCCGCGGAAACGAAATGTCTTGCTTGCCTTGCGCGTCGAGGTCGTCAGCGTCGTTTCCAAATTGACGGTCGTAAAATCGTCCTTTTTGAAGATCGGCTCAATGTATTTCGTAAAATAGCGCAAGCCGTGCTTCTTTGCTTCTTCATCAAACGAATACGCATAGCCATAATTTTCATCGCGCCCGAGCGTCACATCCCCCGCCGCGCTGATGGTGATGCGCACCTCGCTCGGGTTCGGCGCCGCTTGTTTGGCAGAGGCTGACGCTATCACCATCTTATCGATCGGACTCGGCAGCGGTGGATGCTCGATGGTTTGCCCCGCCAGTTCGTTTGGCGCTGCCAGCACTTCCTCGACGCCGCGATCAGCCGCATTGCTGCAGGAAAATAAAAAGACGGACGCCATACACATAAGCGCCACATTTCTTCCCTTGATCCATGCGTTCATATTCCCTCTCCTATCAATCTATTTTCTTCAAACTACCACAACTTCTGCTAATGACGTATTCAACACACCCCCTATTTATCCCTTTTCTTTCCCTCAATTTAGGAGTGATGACCTAGCCAAGCCATGATATAATGAGCTTGTAGGCGTTTCCTCTCCTATTTCCACATCTTGGACTCCTCACGTTTCATGGTCGAAACGCCCCAAGTGAATCCCATCTTTAATAATGTAAGGAGGTTTCTTCATGGAAGAGCTGTTGCGGCAGTTAACCACACTTGTTCAAGGGCTTGTCGATGACATGTCCGTCCTGAAGCAAGACATGCAAACGGTGAAGCAAAAATTGGGCCAACTTGAACAACGAATGGACAAACTGGAACAACGGATGGACAAACTGGAACAACGGATGGACAAGCAGGAAGAAGAGTTGCGCTGGCTGAAAGAGCAGATGAAAGAAAACACGGACATGATCAAAGCGATCCGCGACAATCAACTCGAACAGCGCAGCATTCAAGACGGCATGCGCCATGAAATCGCCAGCCTCCGCGGAGAAATGGCCGGCATTCGCGAGCAAATGGCGACAAAAGAAGACATCTCCCTCATTCATCAGCGGCTTGATTATCAACTTGGCCGCATCGCGAAAGTGGAGGAGGAGATGTATTTGCTGAAGAAAGTAGATTGACACTCCACACGCTTAAAGGCATGGGATTCTTGGATCGTTTGCGTCCTCATCCATTTCTGGTTCGGACAACGCAAAAGCTTCGGGGGGTGTCATCACCCCGTCCCATCGGGTTAGGATGTACCCCATGGGCGGCGCACCTGTGACCAGTGCGCCTGCTAGTACGACATAGACTCCTGCAGCAAACGTGATTCCTTGCATAAGAGAGAAGAAAAGAAAATTGACACCGCCGCTTAACTCCTTCTCGATAAACGATTTTCCGGCAAACGGAGCAACGACAAAAAATAACAGCACCATTGTCAACGACATAGCCACCGGTGTATCACGAAGAAAACTCTATGATTTTGGCGCTTTAATATCTTCAATATCTTCCCTAAATCCGTGACAAAACATCTTTACAATAGTCGCAAACTGTTGATACGATAAAAGAAGACGACGTTAACGACTTTTCATCAAGGAAACATTTCTAGAGGGAGGCGATGGACGCTCCTTTCCAAAATAAATGAAAGAGGCGGAAAAACCGCCTCTTTTGATTCTGATCGTCTAATGGCGTCCCTCGAGCGCTTGGAAGGGGACAACGCTCTTACAGAAATCCGCTAAATCCTCATAATCCCCCCCGTGCTCGCCGAGGTGACGTGTTTCGAGTAGCGGGCGAGATAGCCGGTTTTCACTTTTGGTTCAAAGCCTTTCCAGTTCGCTTTCCGGCGTTCGAGCTCTTCATCGGACAGCTTGACGTTGATCGTTCGTTTCACCGTATCGATCTCGATGATATCGCCGTCTTGGATGAACGCGATCGGTCCGCCTTCGGCCGCTTCCGGTGAAACGTGGCCGACGGATAGGCCGCGCGAGGCGCCGGAGAAGCGGCCATCAGTGACAAGCGCCACTTTGGTGCCGAGCCCCATGCCGACGATTTGCGACGTCGGCGCCAGCATTTCCGGCATCCCTGGGCCGCCTTTTGGCCCTTCGTAGCGGATGACGACAACATGTCCCGGCTTGATTTTCCCGCTGGCAATGCCCTCGAGCGCTTCCTCTTGGGAGTCGAAGACGATCGCGGGCCCTTCATGGCGCGTGATGCCGCCTTGCACCGCCCCGGTTTTAATGACGGCGCCGTCCGGCGCCAGGTTGCCAAACAAAATGGCGAGCCCTCCCGTTTCCGAATACGGGTTGTCAATCGGCCGGATGACGTCATAGTTTTTCACTTCGCAGCCGGCGATGTTTTCCCCGAGCGTTTTGCCCGTGACGGTGAGCGTATCTAAATGAAGCGTACCTTCTTTTTTCGCCAGCTCGTTCAACACGGCCGAAACGCCGCCCGCTTCATGCAAGTCTTCGATGTAATGGATGTCCGACGCCGGGGCGAGTTTGGCCAAATGCGGCACGCGCGCCGCCACTTCGTTGATGCGCTCAAGCGAGTACTCGATGCCGGCTTCGTTGGCGATCGCCAGCGTATGCAGCACCGTATTCGTCGAGCCGCCAAGTGCCATGTCGAGGGCAAACGCATTGTCGATCGCTTTTTCGGTGACGATGTCGCGCGGTTTGATGTCATGTTCGATCAAATACATCAGCTGCTTTGCCGATTGGCGGACCAGCTCTTTGCGCGCTGGGTCAACCGCCAAAATCGTGCCGTTGCCCGGCAGTGCAAGCCCGAGCGCTTCAGCGAGACAGTTCATCGAGTTGGCCGTAAACATGCCCGAGCACGATCCGCACGTCGGACAGCCGTACCGTTCGAGTTCTTCAAGCCCTTTCTCATCGAGCGTTCCCCCTAAATACGCCCCGACGCCTTCAAATACAGATGACAGTGAAATTTTCCGCCCATCCTTCGTCACGCCGGCTTTCATCGGTCCCCCGCTGACGAAAATCGTCGGAATGTTAAGACGCATCGCCGCCATCATCATTCCCGGCGTAATTTTGTCGCAGTTCGGAATGCACACCATGCCGTCAAACCAATGCGCCGAGATAACCGTTTCGATCGAATCGGCGATGATTTCCCGGCTCGGCAGCGAATAGCGCATCCCGATATGACCCATCGCAATACCGTCGTCAACGCCGATCGTGTTCATTTCAAACGGCACGCCGCCCGCTTCGCGAATCGCTTCTTTCACGATTCTCCCAAACTCTTGCAAGTGAACGTGCCCCGGAATAATGTCGATGTATGAATTCACCACCGCAATAAACGGTTTATCAAAGTCTTCTTCTTTTACGCCCGCCGCTCGCAATAGGCTTCGGTGCGGAGCACGGTCAAATCCTTTTTTGATCATGTCGCTGCGCCGTTTTTTCATCATCGGTCCCTCCATCATGCGGTTTGATTGATTGCTAGTATTGTACCACTTTTTCTAATAGAAAGACAATTACCTTTATTATGAATTCGTTTTCAAAATCCACTTCGAAAAAACAAGTCAGAAAAATCAGCCTTTCCTCTTGACAACCGGAGCATTTGGCGTCATAATTTCTTACAAATTGCACTCCTTGACAAGAAAACAACAGGAACGGCACGGGACTAGTAAACCGAGGGAACGCGCCAGAGAGTGGAACCCATAGGCTGGAAGGTTCCTCGCGGGAAGCCGGTTGAACCTGCCCTAGACGGCCGCTTATGCAAACATAAGCCGCACGCCTGCGTTACAGGCTCGAGGGGGCGCTTTAGGCGCCAAAAAAGGTGGTACCGCGGAACGCTTTTCCGTCCTTTTGCGATAAGGAGGAAAAGCGTTTTTTATTGGCCGGCCGCTTCGCAGGACGGCTAG
This sequence comes from Geobacillus sp. Sah69, assembly GCF_001414205.1. Lineage (NCBI taxonomy): Bacteria > Bacillati > Bacillota > Bacilli > Caryophanales > Anoxybacillaceae > Geobacillus > Geobacillus sp. Sah69. The sequence continues at coordinate 31,902 of NZ_LLKS01000024.1, forward strand.
GCAATCCAACTCATGCCATTCAACACGCAAAGGAGGGAGGAACGCGATGAAACGGCAGCGCGTAGTGGTCAAAATCGGCAGCAGCTCGCTCACCGATCCGAAAGGTGGCCTTTGCCGCGACAAGCTGCACGGCCATGTTGAAGCCATCGCCTATCTGAAACAGCTCGGCCATGACGTCATTCTCATCACGTCCGGCGCTGTCGCCGCCGGGTTCGGGCCGCTCGGCTACCCGGCGCGGCCGACGACGATCGCCGGCAAACAAGCCGCGGCTGCCGTCGGGCAAAGCTTGCTCATGCAGGCGTACAGCTCGGCGTTCGCCCAATTCGGCTTTACGGCCGCTCAGCTGTTGTTGACGCGCAGCGACTTTTATAGCCGCGAACGGTTTCGCAACTTGTTCGCCACGATGACGACGCTGCTCGAACACGGGGCGATCCCGATCATCAATGAAAACGACTCCGTTTCCGTTGAAGAATTGACGTTTGGCGACAACGATATGCTGTCGGCGCTTGTCGCCGGCTTTTTGCACGCCGATGCGCTCATGTTGCTTACCGACATTAACGGGCTGTATGACGCCAACCCGAAAACGAATCCACAAGCGAAAAAATACACCTTTTTGCCGCACATTACCGACGAAATGATCGAAGCGGCCGGCGGCAGCGGCTCGGCAGTCGGCACCGGCGGCATGCGCTCAAAGCTTCTCGCCGCTCAAAAAGCGTTGTCCTTCGGCGTCAGCGTCTTTATTGGCACCGGGCGAGGCAAAGAAGCACTCGCCGATATTTTAGCCGGAAAAGGTGATGGGACGTACATCGGCGCCCCATTTCCGAAGCAAATGCAAATGCACAAGCAATGGATCGCGTATCACGCGCCTGTCGCCGGCACGATCACCGTCGACAGCGGCGCGGAGGAAGCGCTCCTTGCGCGCGGCAAAAGCTTGCTTCCCGCCGGCGTCACGGCCGTTTCCGGCGACTTTCATGCGATGGATGTCGTCGATGTTGTCAATGAGAAAGGGATCACGATCGGCCGCGGCCAAGTGTATTATGCCGCCGCCGATTTAGAAAAAGTAAAAGGACTTCCGAGTGAGGAAGCGCGGCAATACTCTTACCTTCACCGCCCGGAAGTCATCCACCGCGACAATTGGGTCACGTTGCGAAAGGAGAGTGTATCGAAATGAGCGAACTGCTCGAAAAAGCCGAACGGTTGAAAACGGCGTCACAAACGTTAGCCATGCTGTCTACGAAAGAAAAAAACGCCGCATTGGAACAGATCGCCAAAGCCATCGACCGCGAACGCGCCTTCATTTTGCAAGAAAACGAAAAAGATATGGCCCAAGGCCGCGAGCAAGGGCTGTCACCGGCTCTGCTCGACCGGCTGCAGCTCACCGACAAACGAATGGATCAAATCATCGACGGCGTCCGCCAAGTCGCCTCGCTTCCTGACCCGGTCGGAGAAATCATCGCAGAGTGGACGCGGCCGAACGGGCTCCGCATCCAAACGGTGCGCGTGCCGCTTGGGGTCATTGGCATGGTGTACGAAGCGCGCCCGAACGTGACGGTCGATGCGGCGAGCCTTTGCTTGAAAACGGGCAACGCGGTTTTGCTTCGCGGCAGCACATCAGCGCTTCATTCGAACAAAGCGCTCGTTCGCGTCATGAAAGAAGCGCTCCGCACGACGACCGTTCCGGAAACGGCGATTGAACTGCTCGAAGACACGAGCCGGGAAACGGCGCAGCGTATGTTCCGTCTCAACAACTACTTGGATGTGCTCATCCCGCGCGGCGGAGCCGGGCTCATCCGCTCGGTCGTCGAAAACGCCACCGTGCCGGTGCTTGAGACCGGCGTCGGCAACTGTCATATGTTCATCGACGAATCAGCCGAGCGGCAAATGGCGATCAACATCGTCCTGAACGCCAAATTGCAGCGTCCGTCCGTCTGCAACGCCATCGAAACGGTGCTCATCCATGAGCGTTGGCCATATGCCGCCGACTTGCTTGAGGCGCTGCACGCCCGCGGTGTGGAGCTGCGCGGCGACGACCGCCTCGCGTCATCGCACCCGTTCATCAAACCGGCGACGGAAGACGACTGGCATGCGGAATATTTGGCGCCGATTTTAGCGGTTAAGCTCGTTGCCGATGTCGATGAGGCGATTGCCCATATCCGCCGCTACGGGACGAAGCACTCAGAAGCGATCATCACCGAAAACGAAGCGAACGTCCGCCGCTTTTTCCAAGCGGTCGACGCGGCGGTCTTGTACCATAACGCCTCCACCCGCTTCACGGACGGCGAACAGTTCGGCTACGGAGCGGAAATCGGCATCAGCACGCAAAAGCTGCACGCCCGTGGTCCGATGGGGCTTGTCGCCATCACGACAACGAAATCGCTCGTGTACGGGACGGGGCAAATTCGGGAGTCATAACGATGGCTGCAACGAAGACGGCTTCCTTTTTCACTAAGTTTCTAAAGCATAAAACGATCCGGACCCAACGCATGGCTTCCGGATCGTTTCCTTATTTTTCCATTTCCACAAACACCCAATAGCGGCTGCCGATAAAGTTTACCGCCATCCCGGCGATTGTCGCCGCCAGTTTCGCCAGCCAGAGCGATGCAAACCGTTCCGCGGCCAGCAAAACGGCAAGCGATGCACCGAACGACAGCCCGTTGACGACAAGAAAGCGCAAAACTTCCTTTATATTGGCTTTCCGTTTGACTTGAAACGTCCAACGCCGATTCCAAATGTAGCTGTTCGCCATCCCGGCGCCGTAGGCAACGGCTTGGGCAACCGCCGCCTTAGCGCCTGCAGCAGTCAACAAAAAAAAGACGGCGAAGTCCACCGCGGTATTGCTCACCCCAACGAGGCCAAACCGCCATACGGCTTGTTTTTCTTTACGGAATATACGAAGGCTTTCGTTCATGTTTCGTTCCGACTCCCCACGTTTCATTGACAATATAGAGCGGACGCTCTTTCACTTCATCGTAAATCCGGCCGATATATTCGCCAATCGCGCCGAGCATGAGCAGTGTCACCCCGTTGCCAAGCAGCACGGCCATCAACAATGACGCCCAGCCAGCGACCGTTGAATGAGCAAACCATTTAAGATAAAGGACAACGAGCATCTCTACCACACTGGCCGCCGACAACAAGAACCCAAGCCAACTCGCCAGCTTCAGCGGCTTGTATGAAAACGAGGTGATGCCATCAAGCGAAAACCGAATCATCTTTTTGAGCGGGTATTTCGTCTCGCCGGCGAAACGCGGCTCCCGCTCGTATTCAACCGCCGTCTGCCGGAAGCCGACCCAACTTACCAGCCCCCGAACAAACCGGCTTCGCTCTCTCATATAGCGTAACTGATCGCACACTTTCCGGTCAATAGCAGGAAAACACGAAGCTTGCCCAGCGCGCCGCTATCCGCCCGCCCACGGCTTGACGATCACGTACATCATCCACGTCGAGGCAACCCCCGCCAACGCTTCCGGAAGAAGCACGCTAAAATCGCTCACTCCGAACACTTTCACGCTCAACGCCTGCAGCCAAAGCGCCGCCGGCACTTTCCTGCTTGACGATCGGTTTGGCTTCTGCCTTCTGTTGTTTGAACAGGCGCCTGCTTTGATGAATGATCATGATGTCGAGAGGAGGCAAGCCCTTTTCTTTTTATTCCACTCCCTGCTGCTTTGCGATGTCCACGCGTGAAAACGCCTCTTTCATCACCTCATACGACTGCTTCAGCCGCTCATGATAGCGCGGCGCCTCCCACACCGGCCACGTGTACTCATAAAATCGCGCGGCCGGCAGCACATTCCCGTTCATCGCCGGGAAAGAAAACGAATCGTCTCCATCCTCAACGTACAAACCAAGACGAATGCCTTCAACGATGACACGGCTTTTGAGCCCGCCTTTCGACCACATGTCGCCCATCACCTCGCGCCGGCTCGGATCGGTCACGTTCAAAAGCGCCCATGGCAGGCGGATTTCGTACATATCGCCATCGCGGCTGACGCTGATATCCGTGAGTGAATCGTATGCCTCATCGTCGGGGTTGGCCGTGCCAAACCGCAACACCCCTGTTTCATATGAGTCGAACGGCACAGCCTTGCCGCGGACTTCCTCCAATTTTTTGTTCAACGTCAGGCGAATCGGGTGGTAGACACCGTTATCTTTGCGATTGGCGTACGGGGCCGCCGGCATCATATGCAGCTCTTTTCCGTAATGGAAGTAAAACGTGTCATAGTAGCTGTCGACAAGCAGCCGGGCGCTCTGTTCTCCATGAATGACCAAGGCAAAGTCAATTCCCGCTGTCCGGACGCCAGACAGGCCGGGCAGGAGCGATTGCCCTTGGTTCGGAATCGTGTCAAACGCCATGTAGACCGTCGTCCGATCGGTGATGCGTCCGCTGTCAAGCCGCACATACAAATACCCTTCATCGCTTGTGACGTACAGCGCCCGCTTGCCCTCTGTCCAAGCCGGCCGGATTCCGTTGAATGTCCAATCGTCTTTTCGGCCGTCGACCTTCATCATCGCGGCTGCGCTTGGACCTGGCTCAAACCGAAGCAATCCAAATTGTTGTTCGTTCGTCTGCACGTTCAGCCAAAACGGGCGGCGGTCCCGGTTGTCATAATCCATTGTGTTCCATGTCCGCTTGAACCATTCATCCTGCCAGGAAAACAACAGCCCTCCCGCCATCCACTCATGGACGATGTCCTCAAACAACTCCCGGTCGATCGTTCCTTGTTCTTGTTCCGACAAAAACCCCTGATTTTTCCCGTATACATTTCGATGCGCCATGCCGCGCGAAGAAGGAACGCCAAATTCAGCGACCAAAATCGGCATCCGGTGCGCCGCCTTCATGTCATGCAAGTAGGCGGCATAGCTGTTCTGCTCGCCGCGTTGGTCAACATAGCTGACGTATTTTTCCTCACGATTCAAAAAGTCAGGGTAATACGGATAAATATGGTATGACGCAAACAGCCCGGCCTGCAGCTCGTCAGTGGCGTACATGACATTCGGGTTGACGGAAACAAAATCTTCTTTCACAAACGGTTCGGCCGGATGGCGGAGGAGGTCGGTCGTCACCCAATTCGTAAAACTGACCGGCCGCTGCCAGCCGTATGTTTCCGTTTCATACGCCACCGCTTCGTCGATCATACGGGCCAGCCATGCCTCAAACGGGCTGGCTCCTTTCGTGTATACGTATTTGCCGCGGTAGTCGCCCTGCTTCGGGTGTTTTTCGTTCGTCGCCGCCACAACGTCCGGATCCCACTCGACACCGAAAATCCAGCCGAGAACATACGGAGAAAGGTCGTATCGGTACATCCCGCCGGCATGCCCAGGCCGTTTTGCAATGCGGGCCTTGCCATGAACGAGGTCAATCGTACGGCGAATGTCCGTGCGAAACGCCTCACTCACCTCAGGCGCCCACACATCCTTCGTCCGCAGCATCGTCCTTTCATCGATCCAGACGCCATGGAACAAATAAAGCGGCTGCTTCGCTATTTGGTTGTACTCGTAAAGCGCCTCGTAAAACGCCGGCGGATGGATCGTATAGACGCGGATGGCATTCGCCCCCATCGCCCCGATGTACTGCAGCCAGCGGAAATATTCTTCCTTCGTAATCTTCACCTCTCCCGGAAACGCGCCGGGTTTGCTGATGCCGAGGTTGACTCCTTTGATGAGCAGCGGCTCCCATCTCCCGTTGCGGTATACTTGCAAATAGTCGCGCCCGACCGTTCCCGCCAAGCGGACGCCGCTTTGTTCCACCGTTTGAACGGCGTCCTGCAGCTTGCCATCTTCCTTATATGCCTTGATTTCCCGCAAAATCGCTTTCATCATCGGCACGTACGCCTTCCAGTAAAAGGCCGCGCCGTTGTCCGAGCGGCCGTCCTCCGTCCATTTGCGCCATACATCCAGCCCCACGGTCTGATAAACGGAAGGCAGTTCCCCTTGATCAGCGTAATCGCCGCAAAAGTAATACGACTGATACGTCTTTGTCTCATAGCGGACAACGGCCGGAAAGGAAAACGGCAGCCCGATCGCCCGCAGCTTCTCTTTCCCGCGCTCAGACAGCGACAGCGTGTACGTTGCGAGCACCATGCGCTCATCAAGCGGCTTGACGATGTCAAACCAATACGAATACGATGTGCGCATCTTGCCGCCCCAACGGGCTTCCCCCGCTTTTGTGGAGGAAAACATGACGCCACCGCCGCCAAGGTCGCGCCGATCGAGGACAAGAAGCCGATCCGACTCATCGACCAACACCATACCCGGCCCGCGGAACGAAAACGCCTTTCCGTATTGCGCTTTGTAGTTTTCTTTCACCCACACTGGCACTTCCTGGCTGTTCAAATCAGGAAAATAACGGCCGATCCAGCCGGTCCACTCAAGGCCGAACAGCTGGGCAAACGAGGCGCGCACTTCTTTTTCTGTCGGATGGGCCATCGAATTGAACTCGGCGATCAACGTTTTCCCGCCTTGGCGGGCAAACCGCCAAAGCGACTCCATCTCCTGCCGCTCAAGCCCGCCGTACACTTTCGCCCGCGCGCCGTCCGTTTGCTTGTGGACAAACTCTTCCTCATATACCCCATATGTGTCAACGATATAGACCGCATCGTACCGTGCCATCTCCTTTGGCAGCGGCCGCACCTCGTACGTTTCATCCTGTTTCGGCGCAAACCCGGCGTAATCGCGCGCAGCTTTGTATCGCTTTCCGTTGCCGTGGACGTATTTTTGCTGATTCAAGACCCAAACGAGCCCTTGATGCTCGTGATACGACCGATCGGGCACCGTTTTGTCGACAATGAGCAAATCAAGCTTTGTTTCTGGTTTCAGCCACCAAAGCCAATAGGGCGCGAACAGAACCAGCACTGCCAAGACCATATACACATAAAGCCAGCTGAACACCCGCTTCTCCATCTCCCCACTCTCTCAATCTTTCACCTATTTCCCCTATTTATAACACACGAAACGATTGTCCGGCAAGAACAGGCGGATGCGGCATTCGAAATTTCTTTTTTGATCAACCGAAGTCCATTTCCAATCAAGTGGCGGCAACCCTTGCCAATGAGGAAATCAAAAAAGCAAGCCCCTTTGCCTAGGAGCTTGCTTGCCCGCGGCTAAATCCTCTCAACGGTTCGGCTCGTACACATCCCATGTCCATTTAATCGACTGAACAATTTGGTCCGCCGCCTGTTCAGCCTCGAGCTCATTGATAATGACGCGGGAATGATGGAGCGCATAGGCTGATTGGCGCTGGAAAAAGAGCTGCTCCACTTCTTCCAACGTTTTGTTTTTCAACACCGGCCGGCTGTCGGCAATAAGCGGCAGCCGCTCTTCCTTCCAATGCTCCCACGACAAGTCAAGGAAAAAGACGATGCCGTGGGCCAAACAGGCGCGCCGCACGTCTTCCTGCAAATACGCACCGCCGCCAAGCGAAAGGATTTTCAACCTCGTATTCGTACATAAATCAACGATCAGCTCCCGCTCAACCTGCCGAAAATACGCTTCCCCTTTTTGCGCGAACATCTCCGGAATCGACATCCCGTGCCGCCGCTCGATTTCCGCATCGACATCGATAAAGTCGCGGTATAACTTCTTTGCCACGAGCTGCCCGATCGTTGTTTTCCCCGCTCCCATAAAGCCGATCAAAATGATATTTCGCTCGCGAAGCGGGATGACCGTCTGCCTCTCCACGCTGCTTCACCTCTTTTCCTCTCTCTTCCCAGAAGACTGGCGAATGACAAGCTCTGGATGCAAAATCGTCCGTTTCGGTGCACTCGCATCCCCTTTCATGCGTTCATGCAGCTGCTTGGCCGCATAGGCGCCGATCTTCTCAGGAAACGCGGCGACAGTTGTGAGCGGCGGCTGAAACAGCGCCGATTCTTGAATATTGTCAAACCCGACGACCGCGATGTCGCGCCCTGGAACGATCCCTTCCTCTTTTAAGCCAAGCATCGCCCCAAACGCGACGACATCGTTGTAACAAAAGAGCGCTGTCGGCGGGTTCGGGTGCTGCAACAGGCGTTTGACCGCCATCCGCCCGCCTTGCCTTGTCGTCGCCGATGGCACAAGCAGCGTGTCATCCATCTCGATGCCCGCCGCACGCAACGCTTCACTGTACCCCGACCGGCGCGCTTTCCATACGGACGATTGCGGAGACCCACCGATAAAGGCGATGCGCCGATGGCCGCCTTCGAGCAAATGCTCGACCGCCATCCGCCCGCCGGCTATATTATCGATCCCAATATAATCAAACTGTCCGGCCGGAAGTTCATCACGGGCAAACAATACAACAGGAATATCCCACTGCCGCAGCCGCTCGAGCATCTCTGCCGAACATCCAGGAACCGGGCTCATGATCACACCGCCCACCCGATGCTCCAGCATCGTCGACAATAAGGCGTCTTGTTTTTCCGGCCGGTCAAACGTCGTGCCTAAAATGACCGTATATCCTTCCTGATCGAGCGCCTCATGGACGCCAACGAGCAATTCGAAAAAAAAAAAACGGGTTGTCAAGTTCGGTGATAATAAGACCCACTGTCGACGAACGCTGCGAACGCAAATTGGCCGCCACGCGGTCATAGACGTAGCCAAGCTCTTTCATCGCTTGGAGCACTTTTTTCTCGTTTCTTTCGAAATATTCGGACTCCCACGGACGACAAGAGAGGCGGTCGCCCGCGACACGCCGGCGTGTTTGGCGACTTGTTCGAGCGTCACGCGGGAACGCTTTTTATCTGACACCGTTCGAATCACCTGCTTTACCGTCGCTTTCACCTATCAAAAGTATAAAGGCTGGCGGCAAGCAGTGTCAATGCAAGTCGTGGGCTACCGGGAAAACAAACTTCGAAACAAAAAACCCGGCAGCCTCGCACAAGGCAAGGAGCCGGGAAGGTGGCAAGCCGCCGTTCGTTCATTCATATGATCTCGTTTTCTCGCAGCCGCTCAATGTCTTCCTTGGACATGCCAAGCATCGTTTGCAAAATCTCTTCGGTATGCTCGCCTAAATCCGGAGCAGTGCGGCGGATGGCGCCTGGTGTTTTTTCGAATTTCGGCACAATGCCGGGCATTTTAATTTTGCCAAGGCGCGGATGGGCGACTTCGATGATGTTTTCCCTTGCTTGGTAATGCGGATGCTCAAAAATATCTTTAATGCTCAAAATCGGGCTGACCGGCGGACGGTCCGGATACCCTTGCAAATACGTAAACCCGCTGAACGCCGTCGCCGGCGTGCCGAATCCGGCTTTCTCGCGAAACGGACCTGTTTGCCCGTAGCCCGAGACGCGAATCATCACCAGCTTCGGATTGATCCGCTTCAGTTCTTCATATCCGCCGCCCCATTTTTCGAGCGTGCCGGAGCGGAAATTTTCGATGACAATATCGACGTGGCGGACAAACTCTGTGAACTACCCACCACCTACGCTTCGCTTAGAGGTGGGGGCTTCAAGCGACTTGTGTGTGTTCGCTGAACGGTAAGCCACACACAAGAACCCTTTACGCTTCCCTTCGTTCCGAAGGTGTCCGTTCTAGCCATATTCTATCCTATTCGTTGGCTAACGCCAACCGAAATTCATCTCCCACTTTCACTGGTGCCGGCGCACCTTCACGTTTAGAAGTAGGAGACTTCTTTCGGAGGGAAGTTAAAAATATTCATCTGTAGATGAGCAAATTCACTTACATAAATTGACAACTAAACAAAAAAGGAGACATGAACCCGATTCCTTGGTTAGAATAGATGTACCACCAACTATCCACAAGGAGGTTCATGTCTCATGAATAGATTAGCACATCACCAAGGAATCCACAAGTTTTTCTTCACGCTGGGGTTGACGCTGCAGCTTTCCAAACCGGTCATCAAGCATCTCATTCATATTGTCGATGCCTTGACCACCAAGGGATTCTCGGGAACATTGACTGATATTCATTACTGGAGCTTTCAYCCGAATCATCGAACGACGCTCAGTCACTTTTTCACGAAAAGCCCTTGGAACGAGGAAAGGCTGCTTGGGAAGCTTCAAGAGTGGATCCTTTCCCAGGTCGAACGACTGGCCAAACGGAAGAATCAACCCCTTTTTGTTTCGATTGATGATACGATTTGCCAAAAAACRAAGCCTTCGTCACGGGCTGTGCACGCCATTCAAGGGTGCGACTGGCACTACTCGCATAAAGATCATCAATCGGTCTGGGGGCATTCGCTCGTTTGGCTGATGGTGCACACCTTCACGCAGGCGTTCCCATTTGCGTTCCGCCTGTATGACAAGAAAGCGGGAAAAAGCAAGATCGACCTGGCGATCGAGATGCTTTCCTCGCTCAAGGTGAAGCGGGCTCAGCSGGTGTATGTGCTCATGGATTCGTGGTATCCGTCTAAGAAGCTCATCGAAGCCTGTCTGAAACAGGGATTCCATGTCATCGCGATGCTCAAGACGAACCGGATTCTCTACCCGAAAGGCATCGCCATCCAAGCCAAGCAGTTTGCCCGCTATATCGAGTCCAAAGACACCCGCCTCGTCACGGTGGGGCAGGAGCGTTATCGCGTGTATCGCTATGAGGGGGCCATCCATGGCCTCGATGACGCGGTGGTGCTGCTGGCTTGGAAGGCGGATCAGCCGATGGCGCCGGAACATCTTCATTGCATCTTGAGCACCGACCGGGAACTCGGGGACGAAGACATCTTGCGTTACTAYGCYCAGCGYTGGACGATCGAGTGCTTTTTCCGGCAGGCGAAAGATCAACTGAAGCTGGATGGATACCGCGTTCGCCACATTCGGGCGGTGAAACGGTATTGGGCGGTGGTGCTGCTCTCCTGCGTGTACAGCATCGCCGAATCCCGCCAAAACCTCTCCACCGGGCTGGAGCTTCTTCGGTCGCGGAAAGACCACAGCGTCGTCGAGTTCATTTATGACGCTGCAAAGCAAGAGATTCCCATTGATGTGATCAAAAAACAGCTCCGTATCGCGTAAGGGGTACCCTGTTTGTCTCTCTAACCATGGAAATTATTGTAATGAAAAATGCTCATCTACAGATCCTATTATAAAGAAACATTCTTTCTATGTTTCTAAAAATCAGAATCCTTTATTTTGGAAAACTCGTAAAATCGTTGGGGCAACCATTCGTTGGCATGGACGCCCTCTCTCGTTTTATTCTTGTCATCTTGGTTGGTGGCATGATGAAGAAGAACCTTTCGGCGATCAGTTTGATACACTTCTTAAAAAAATTGAATATGAAGACGCTTTCTTCCTCATGGGCGATTTTAATAACGACGCCCACATTCGTGGAGAGGGCTATGATTACATGATGAGTAGAGGGCTTTATGACACATACGTACTAGCAAAAGAGAAGGATAGCGGCACTACGGTTCAAGGGAAAATTGATGGTTGGAATGAAAACGAAAAAAACTTACGCATTGATTTGATTCTATCAAACAAGCTTTTACACGTAAAATACTCTAAAACCATTTTTAACGGCCAAAATGGCCATGTCATTTCTGACCATTTCGGAGTAGAGGTAGAAATTGAAGACGGACTCGCCTAGTTGTGTCCGTCTTTTTCTTTTTCTTTTACAAGATCGACGAGCTTTGCACCCGTCATCTTCTGCAAATCATCGACGCACAGTTCGATTTGCATGCCAATCTTTCCTGCACTGACAATGATTTTTTTAAGTTGAAGAGCCGTTTCATCAATAAACGTGGCATATTGCTTCTTCATTCCAATCGGTGAACATCCGCCGCGAACATAGCCTGTGTGCTTTTCAATCTCATGAACAGGAAGAAGCTCTACTTTTTTCTCTTGTGCCGCTTTCGCTGCTTTTTTCAAATCAAGTTCCGCCTCTACAGGAATGACAAATACGTAAATCGTTCCGCTGCTTCCTTTTGTCACTAACGTTTTATAGACGGTTTTTGGGTCTTTTCCGATTTTTTTCGCTACGGATACCCCATCGATTTTTCCATCGTTGTTTTCATATGTCCACACATCATATAAGATGCCTTCTCGGTCTAATAGACGCATCGCGTTCGTTTTTGCTTGTTTCATCTCATTTCCCCTACCTATTAAGTAGCTTCATGTTTAGTTTACCTTGAACCGCTTTTCTTAACAACTTTTACGGACCAAGGGAAGCGAAGAAGTCTTTGATCATGATAAAAAGGGACATCCCCGCGGGACATCCCTGTTTCTTCATTCAACCCCTTTATACGCTTGGCGATAAATGTCGGCAAGGTCGCTGACTAATGGTAATTTTGGGTTGGCTGTTGTACATTGATCTTCAAAAGCTAGTTCAGCAAGTTGTTCGACTTTGCTTTCAAACTCTTCTTTGCTGACGCCTGTTTCCGCGATGCTTAATGGCATTTCAAGCTCTTTTGCAAGCTTGATAATCGCTTGAATGAGGCTTTCGACTCCTTCTTCCGTTGTGCGTGCTGGCAATCCTAAAATGCGTGCGATTTCCGCATAGCGTTTATCCGCGATAAAATGTTCATATTTAGGGAACGCTACAAATTTCTTCGGTTTTGTCGCGTTATAACGAATGACGTGCGGCATTAAAATCGTGTTCGCACGTCCGTGCGGAATATGGAATTCTGCGCCAAGTTTATGCGCTAAACTATGGTTAATGCCTAAAAATGCGTTCGCGAATGCCATACCGGCAATCGTTGATGCGTTATGCATTTTTTCGCGCGCCACTTCATCGTTGCCGTTTTTGTATGCGCGTGGCAAATATTCAAAGACGAGTTGAATGGCTTTTAGTGCTAATCCGTCTGTGTAGTCGTTTGCCATGTTCGATACGTACGCTTCAATCGCATGTGTTAATACGTCCATACCTGTATCCGCTGTAATATGTTTTGGCATCGTCATGACGAATTGTGGGTCAACGATGGCGACATCTGGTGTTAACTCGTAGTCAGCAAGCGGATATTTGACGTTATTTTTCTTATCTGTAATGACCGCAAACGATGTCACTTCTGAACCTGTACCAGATGTTGTTGGAATCGCGACAAATTGCGCTTTTTGACCGAGTTTTGGATATTTAAATACGCGTTTACGAATATCTAAAAACTTTTGTTTTAAGCCATTAAAGTCGGTATTTGGATGTTCATAGAACAGCCACATCGCTTTCGCCGCGTCCATCGCCGAACCACCGCCGAGCGCGATGATGACGTCTGGCTGGAACGCATGCATCATGTCGGCACCTTTCATCACTGTTTCAATTGATGGATCTGGTTCAACTTCTGAGAAAATTTCGCAATGCACATAATCTGGACGTTTACGCAAATAGTATAACACTTTATCGACATAGCCGAGCTTCACCATACCTGGGTCTGTAACGATAAAGGCACGTGAGATGTTTGGCATTTTCGCTAAATATTGTGTCGCATGTTTTTCAAAATAAATTTTTGGTGGAACTTTAAACCATTGCATGTTTACATTCCTTCTCGCTAATTTTTTAATATTAATTAAGTGTGTCGCACCCACGTTTGTCGAAACGGAGTTGCCTCCAAACGTACCGCAACCGAGCGTCAATGACGGAATGTATGCGTTGTAAATGTCCCCGATCGCTCCTTGTGAAGATGGTGCATTAGAGATGATTCGTCCTGCTTTCATTCGCTTACCGAATTCAAGAATGACGTCTTGATTTTCCGAATGAATGACAGCGGAGTGGCCAAGTCCACCAAATTCAAGCATTTCTTCTGCTCGTTTTAACCCTTCTTCTGTGCTATTCACCTTATAGCACGCCAATACAGGACTTAATTTTTCACGAGAAAGCGGCTCTTGCGGACCGACGCTTTTTAATTCTGCGACAAGAATTTTCGTATCAACTGGAACGTCCACACCGGCCATTTTTGCAATTTCATATGCTGGTTTACCGACGATATTCGGGTTTACTGCACACGTATTTTCATTAATGACAAGCTTTTCGACTTTTTTCTTTTCTTCTTCATTTAAAAAGTAACATTTGTTTGCGATCATTTCGTTTTTCACCGCATCATATATTTCTTTATCAATAATGACCGCTTGTTCAGATGCACAAATCATTCCGTTATCAAACGTTTTTGAAAGAATAAGGTCGTTCACCGCGCGTTTAATATTTGCTGTTTTTTCAATATAACAAGGTACGTTACCAGGTCCAACCCCTAATGCTGGTTTTCCTGAGCTATATGCTGCTTTGACCATGCCTGCTCCACCTGTCGCAAGAATAAGCGAAACACCAGGGTGATGCATAAGTTGTTGCGTTGCTTCAACGGAAGGTGTTTCGATCCATTGAATACAATGTTCTGGCGCACCGGCCGCAATCGCTGCATCACGTAAAATGCGTGCCGCTTCACTGCTGCATTTTTGCGCGGACGGATGGAACGCAAAAATGATTGGATTGCGCGTCTTGATTGAAATAAGCGCTTTAAACATCGTAGTTGATGTTGGGTTTGTTACTGGTGTAACCCCAGCGATGACTCCAACAGGCTCAGCAATTTCAATAATACCTTCTTGTTCATTTTCGCGAATAACGCCGACGGTTTTATCATATTTGATGTTATGATAAATGTATTCTGTCGCAAAAATGTTTTTAATGATTTTATCTTCATACACGCCACGTTTTGTTTCTTCAATCGCTAACTTCGCTAAATACATATGTTTGTCAAGTCCAGCTAACGCCATTTGCTTGACGATATGATCAATCGCTTCTTGATCGTAATCACGAAACGCTTTTAACGCTTTTTGCGCATTCGCGACGAGCGTATCGATCATTTTTGTAACTTCTTTCTTTTGGTCTAATACTTTTTCATCAACAGCCATATAAGACCCTTCCCCTCCTGTATTGTCCTTGTGAAGTTTTTCACAAGTTAATTGAAAATAAAAATATGATTGTTTTCACATTCACATTATAACGGGGGTAAGCCTGTTTGTGTGTGTCAGTTTTGTGAAATATTGAGCAAATATGTTGTATAAGAGAACCGCTTCTTATAAAGAAGGCGGTTACTCACACACTGGATTGCGTGGAATCTTTTCAAACGAAATATCGTTGTACCCGTGGTGCTAGTTGAGCTTTAGCGCTCAACTAGCCCAAGTGTAACCAGGGAATAAGCTAACAATATACCGTCTAGTGCCACTTCAAATCCGATAATCGAATTGGCTCGGATCCCCGTGATGCGATAGTGGTCAACCAGGACCGAGAACACCGTCTCGATCACTTTGCGTTTTTGTTGGATCCACTGCTCCCATGTCTCAGACGCACGATGTTTCTGGTTTTTTCGAGACGGAGTCCAAAGCGCCATTTGGTATTCTTCGTACAGCCTTTTTTGCAAGTCACGGCTAATGAATCCTTTGTCCCCAAAGTTATACGGGTGGGGAATTTGGGTCATCACGCTTTCGGCTGCGATTCGATCGTGGCAAGATGCTTCCGTCACCACATACCCCATTGGCAGCCYTTGATCGGTCACTTGAAGGTGCAGCTTCAACCCGTAGTACCATTGCTTTTTGGAAGCGCAATACCCGATGTCGGCGATCTCTTGAAACCGTTTRACGCGATGCATTCTTGCCGTATGGCACAACGGGAGCGGCAAGCTGTCMACGACGGCATAGGCATGATGTTGACCGCGTTTTGCCAGCTCATGCCGGATCCATTTGATGGCGAAACCAAGCGCCCGGCAACGGCGGTTGTATCGGGAGCGTTCAAGAAACGAGCCGTTTGTGAACAAATTTCCCGTGACAAAACGATGCCATGCCCGTTCGGATGTAAAACCGAGCAGCTTTCCTAAAAGATGAATGGCGATGATGACAGCGTCCTCTTGCTTGACCAAATGGCGATTTCGACGATGAAGATGCACCTGAATGCATGAAAGTTGAGCAGAAACAAAAACGAAAATGGCGGCATATTGCTTTTGAATCTTGGCCCGATCTGTAGTAAAATGAAAGTGCTCTTGCATGGGGATTCTCCTTTCGAATGGCAGGTCGCACTTTCATTCTACAGGAGATCCGCCAGCAAGGGCTATTTTTATGCTTGTTTGAGTTTATCTAGCACCACGGGTTTACACAAACATAATCTTTCTATGGACAGGCGTGTTGATTATCCAATAAAATCCAAAGGGTATAGAAAAAAGAGCACCTTTCCTGTAGAATGTGAGTAACGACACAAACAAACCCAGGAGGTGCTCTCTATGAACAAGCATACCACACTCCCGAATTTGATGCAAAAACTTGTTTCGGATGGAGTCAGTCAAGACTTTGTGGAGAACATTTTTTCGGTTCACTACGGGTGTTGTCAATCACTAGTTAGCGAACCATTTTCAGGAATTGATATCGTAAGCGCTTTCGGACTCTCATCCCTCATCTTGAAGTGATGATATTGTATTCCATTTTTTTACACCCAACCAAAATCCCGAAGCGCCGACAACGCTTGATGGATCGGCGTCCCGGATGACCGCTGCAGACACGGTAGATTCTGACGCACCACATCTGCCCACAACCGTCCTGCCTTCCGTTTGGCCTGTTCAACCCGCTTGGACTTCGTCGAGGCCGAGGCTGCCGTTCGGGTCTCTTCTTCCTCCACCAACTGCCCATTTCTCCGCCAAATCCCGTCGATTCGGGCTGCCATCGCCCTCAGAAACGCCCGAAGCC
>NZ_LLKS01000025.1:0-142406 GCF_001414205.1 Geobacillus sp. Sah69
AGCGTCAGAGTTGTATAAGAGACAGCCAAAAGGGGTTGATTCTTCCGTTTGGCCAGTCGTTCGACCTGGGAAAGGATCCACTCTTGAAGCTTCCCAAGCAGCCTTTCCTCGTTCCAAGGGCTTTTCGTGAAAAAGTGACGGAGCGTCGTTCGATGATTCGGATGAAAGCTCCAGTAATGAATATCAGTCAATGTTCCCGAGAATCCCTTGGTGGTCAAGGCATCGACAATATGAATGAGATGCTTGATGACCGGTTTGGAAAGCTGCAGCGTCAACCCCAGCGTGAAGAAAAACTTGTGGATTCCTTGGTGATGTGCTAATCTATTCATGAGACATGAACCTCCTTGTGGATAGTTGGTGGTACATCTATTCTAACCAAGGAATCGGGTTCATGTCTCCTTTTTTGTTTAGTTGTCAATTTATGTCAGTGAATTTGCTCATCTACAGTAAATTAAACATTATTCGTAACCTTGTCATTCGCGTCATATTCATAGTTGACGGAAGTGCCGTTTGCTAACAACAGCTGTTTGAAGCGATCCGATAAATCATTGTTCCACTCCAATTCGCTGTGGTTCCTTCAAAGCTGCTATTTACAGCTGGGGTGTAGGTGGAAGAAACCTGTGATTGGCTGCTTCATTAAAGATACACTGAATTTTACGGCCATTCGGAACAGACAAAGTTCGACATGTTTTTCCATTTTCTTGTAGAAGCTTGCATGAGTAAAAGATTTGTCGTCAAAATGGAGAAAGAATCCTAGTACTTCGGTGAACTTTCATCAAAAAGGGGCTTTTGCGTCAGCCCCTTTTCGCTTGCGTTGATTTTATTTCCCCCACTCCTCCGGATTCTCCCGCCATTTTCGCAATGTCGCCAGATCGTGTTCGCTGACGGCGCCAAGGCGAACGGCCGTTTCGATGAGGGTGTTGTAGTCCGTAAGCGTGTAGGCAGGCAAATTCTCTTCGGCAAACGCCTGTTTCGCTTTTTCGAGCCCGTATGTGAAAATGGCGGCGACGCCCAGCACCTCGCAGCCCGCCTCTTTCAAGGCGCGGACGGCCGCAAGCGAGCTGCCGCCCGTCGAGATCAAGTCTTCGATAACGACCACGCGCTGGCCCGGTTCGGCTTGGCCTTCAATTTGTTTTCCTTTGCCGTGCGCTTTCGCCTGGCTGCGGACGTAGCACATCGGCAGCTCAAGCCGCTCGCTCACCCAGGCGGCGTGCGGGATGCCGGCGGTTGCGGTGCCGGCGATGAGGTCCGCTTTAGGGAAATGGGTGCGGATGAGTTCGGCGAGGCCGTCGGCGATCGTGCGGCGCACGTCGGGGTAAGCGAGCGTCAGGCGGTTGTCGCAATAAATCGGCGATTTCAAGCCCGAAGACCATGTAAACGGCTCGTTCGGCTGCAGGGCGACGGCCCCGATTTGAAGCAGTTTGGCGGCGATGTCGTGTTTCATTCTCTCTCTCCTCCGTTCCATTCGTGTTGCAGGCGGGCATACGCCCCGAGCGGATCGGCGGCGCGGGTGAGGCTGCGGCCGATGACGATGTAGTCAGAACCAAGCGCACGCGCTTTCCTTGGGGTGACGACGCGCACTTGGTCGTGCGCTGCCTCATCGGCAAAGCGGATGCCCGGGGTGACGGCGAGGAACGAGGCGCCGCACCGTTCTTTGATGAGCGGCGCTTCGTTCGCCGAGCAGACGACGCCGTCAAGGCCGCTTTCGTTCGCCAAGGCGGCGTAATGGGCGACTGTTTCCACAAGCGGGCGGGAAATCCACAGCTCCTCATGAAGCATTCGCTCGTCCGTGCTTGTCAGTTGGGTGACGGCGATGCAGCGCGGTCGGGCGGCGCCGCTTGGCGTGCCGGCGTCAAGCCCCTCGATCGCCGCTTCCATCATGCGCCGGCCGCCGGCGGCGTGGACGTTCACCAAATCGACGCCGACACGGGCGAGCCCTTTCATCGCCTGTTTCACCGTATTTGGGATGTCGTGCAGTTTTAAGTCTAAAAAGACGGCATGTCCTTGTTCTTTGAGAAACGCGACGATGGCTGGACCTTCCTGATAGTACAGCTCCATGCCGACTTTGACGAACAGCGGCGTTCCGGCAAACGGCCGCAAAAACCGCTCCACCTCTTGTTTTGATGGGAAATCAAGCGCGACAATGAACGGCGTGTGCACCGGTCTTCCAGCTCCTTCCTATGCATTCGGAAATGTGGCCGATCCCGAGGTCGTCCAACAGCGCCGGCAGGTCGTTGATGATCGTCGGGCAGACGAACGGATCGACGAAGTTGGCTGTGCCGACCGCAACCGCGCTCGCGCCGGCGTAGAAAAACTCGAGCACGTCTTCCGCCGTTTGCACACCGCCCATGCCGATGATCGGAATCGACACCGCTTGGCTCACTTCATAAATCATGCGAATGGCGATTGGCTTGACCGCCGGGCCAGATAAGCCGCCGGTGCCGTTGGCCAAAACGGGCCGGCCTGTTTTCACGTCGATGCGCATGCCAACGAGCGTGTTGATCATCGTCAAGCCATCGGCGCCCGCTTGTTCAATGGCTTTCGCCATCGCGACGATGTCGGTGACGTTCGGAGACAGCTTCACGTAAACCGGCACGGCGGACACTTCTTTGACAAGCCGCGTCAGTTCCGCTGCCACGTCCGGCACGGTGCCGAACGCAATCCCGCCTTTTTTCACGTTTGGGCAGGAAATGTTGAGCTCTAACGCATGGACATTGGGCGCTTTGGAAATCGCTTCGGCTACCTCGACGTACTCTTCCACCGTCGAGCCAGCGATGTTGGCGATGATCGGTACGTCAAACTGTTCAAGCCACGGCAGTTCTTCTTCGAGCACTTTGTCAAGGCCGGGGTTTTGCAGGCCGATGGCGTTTAACATCCCGCCCGGCGTTTCTGCCACCCTTGGTGTCGGGTTGCCAAAGCGCGGCTCTTTTGTCGTCGCCTTGATCATAATGGCGCCTAACACGCTTAAATCGTAAAACCGGGCGTACTCGCGGCCAAATCCAAAACAGCCGGACGCCGGCATGATCGGGTTTTTGAGCGAAAGACCCGGCAGTTCGACCGCAAGCCGGTTCATAGCACCACCTCCCCGGCCCGAAACACCGGGCCGTCGCTGCATACTTTTTTATACGCCGTCTCGCTCCCTGGCACATGGCAGACGCAGGCGAAACACGCCCCGACGCCGCAGCCCATCCGCTCCTCGAGCGACACGTACACCGGCCGGTTCGGAAACCGTTCCGCCAGCGCCCGAAGCATCGGCTTCGGACCGCAGGCGTACAAGACGTCAAACTCAAGCGAACGCGCTTCGATCACATCGGTGACGCGCCCGGCCGTTCCGTGCGAGCCGTCATCGGTCGCGACATGCGTCTCGCCGAACGCGGCAAATTCCTCTTCGTAAAAGACCGCCGCTTTCGTTTGAAACCCGAGCACGCTCACCACTTTGACGCCGCGCTTTGTGAGCTGTTTCGCCAGTTCATAGAGCGGCGGGACGCCGATGCCGCCGCCGACCAGCAGCGCGCGGCCGCCCGCCGGCGCGGCCTCGAGCGGAAAGCCGTTGCCGAGCGGGCCGAGCACATCGACCGCATCGCCCGGCTGTTTTTGCGCCAACAGCGCGGTGCCTTTTCCTTCCTGGCGGTAGATGATCGTGCACTGTCCGCGCTCCCGATCGATATGGCAAAGGCTGAGCGGGCGGCGCAAAAGCGGATCGGCCGTTGCCGCTACCTTCACATGGACGAACTGGCCCGGCTGTTTCATCTGTTGCACGAGGCGACCAGCAAGCGTCAATTCATACGTCCGCTCGGCGATCCGCCGCTGGCTTGCGACCGTCATTCGTTCGCGGCCGATCATGAGCGCACCAGCCCTTCCGTCATCGCTGTCGTTGAAAACGTCATCGATTCGAGCACTTGCAGCATCGCCCGGGCCGTATCGAGCGACGTCAAGCACGGGATGCCGTTTTCGACCGCTTCGCGGCGGATGCGGAAGCCGTCGCTTTCCGGCTGCTTCCCTTTCGTCAGCGTGTTGATGACGACTTGCGCCTTCCCTTGGCGGATGACATCCAAAATGTTCGGTGACGCCGAGTGGATTTTATTGACGACCGTCACCGGAATGCCGGCCGCTTTCAACGTTTCCGCCGTGCCGTTCGTCGCCAACAGCTGGTAGCCGATGTCGGCAAAGCGGCGCGCCAGCTCGACGGCTTCTTCTTTGTCTTTGTCGGCCACCGTCAACAACACCGCCCCATGCGGCTGGATCTGGATGCCGGAGGCGACGAGCCCCTTATAGAGCGCTTTTTCAAACGTCACGTCTTTGCCGATCACTTCGCCGGTCGATTTCATTTCCGGGCCGAGCGAAATGTCGACGTTGCGCAATTTCGCAAACGAGAACACCGGCACTTTCACGTACACGCCGGGGCGCACCGGGCAGACGCCCGTCTCATAACCCATGTCGGCGAGCTTCGCCCCTAAAATGGCTTTCGTGGCGAGATTCGCCATCGGCACGCCGGTGATTTTGCTTAAAAACGGCACCGTGCGGCTTGAGCGCGGGTTCACTTCCAAGACGTAGACGTCGCTGCCTGCGACGACGAACTGGATGTTCAACAGCCCGACAATATGCAGCCCGCGCGCCAGTTTCACCGTATAGTCGGTAATTTTTGCGATGACGTCATCGCTTAACGTTTGCGGCGGATAGACGGCGATCGAGTCGCCGGAATGGACGCCGGCCCGTTCGATATGTTCCATGATCCCCGGAATGACGACCGTCTCGCCGTCGGCGATGGCGTCGACTTCGACTTCCTTGCCAGTGATGTAGCGGTCGACAAGCACTGGGTGCTGCGGATTGACGCGCACGGCATGTTCCATGTAATGAAGCAGCTCTTCGCGGTTGTAGACAATTTCCATCGCCCGGCCGCCGAGCACGTACGATGGGCGGACGAGCACCGGATAGCCGATTTCTTCGGCGATGGCAACCGCTTCTTCGACCGAAACAGCCGTTTTGCCGGCCGGTTTCGGAATGCCAAGCTCTGAGAGCGCCTGTTCAAATTTGTCGCGGTCTTCGGCACGGTCCAAATCTTCAAGCGTCGTCCCAAGCAAGCGGACGCCGCGCGCTTCGAGTTCCGCCGCCAAGTTGATGGCCGTCTGACCGCCGAATTGGACGATGACGCCGACCGGCTGTTCGAGGTCGATGACATGCATCACATCTTCAGCCGTCAACGGTTCGAAATACAGTTTGTCCGATGTGCTGAAATCGGTCGAGACCGTTTCCGGGTTGTTGTTGATGATGATCGCCTCGTAGCCGGCTTGTTTGATCGCAAAGACGCAATGGACGGTCGCGTAGTCAAACTCAATCCCTTGGCCGATGCGGATCGGGCCGGAACCAAGCACGATGACACTCGGTTTTTCCGTCACGATCGATTCATTTTCTTCCTCGTACGTGCTGTAGTAGTACGGCGTTTCCGACGTGAACTCGGCCGCGCACGTATCGACCATTTTGTACACCGGCACGATGCCTTCCTGGCGGCGCAGCGCGTAAACGTCGCGCTCCGTTTTGTTCCATAATGCCGCTATCGCCGCATCGGAGAAGCCGAGCCCCTTCGCTTTTTTTAACACGTCAAGGTCGTCCGGGTGGTTTTTCAAGACCGTTTCCATCTCAATAATGTTTTGAATCTTATGCAGGAAAAAGCGGTCAATTTGGCTCCATTCATGCAGCGTCTCCACTGTCACCCCGCGGCGGAGCGCCTCGGCGATGTAAAAGAGCCGCTCATCGCCCGCCTTGCGGATCCGTTTTTCCATCACGTCGTCGGCGGCCGTTTTCGCCTCGTTCAATTCCAGATGATGCACCCCGATCTCGAGCGAACGAACGGCTTTTAACAGTGATTCTTCGAACGTCCGGCCGATCGCCATCACTTCGCCGGTCGCTTTCATTTGCGTGCCAAGGCGGCGGTTCGCCGATTCAAATTTGTCAAACGGAAAGCGCGGAATTTTCGTCACCACATAGTCGAGCGCCGGCTCGAAGCAGGCGTACGTTTTCCCGGTGACCGGGTTGATCATTTCATCAAGCGTCAACCCGACGGCGATTTTCGCCGCCAGTTTCGCGATCGGATATCCCGTTGCTTTGGACGCCAGCGCCGACGAGCGGCTGACGCGCGGGTTCACTTCAATGACGTAATAGCGGAAGCTGTCCGGGTCAAGCGCCAGCTGGACGTTGCAGCCGCCTTCGATGCCAAGCGCGCGGATGATCTTAAGCGACGCGTTGCGGAGCAGCTGATACTCGCGGTCGCTTAACGTCTGGCTCGGGGCGACGACGATCGAATCACCCGTATGAATGCCGACCGGATCGATGTTTTCCATGTTGCAGACGACGATCGCGTTGTCGTTGGCGTCGCGCATCACTTCGTATTCAATCTCCTTGTAGCCGGCGATGCTCCGCTCGAGCAAGCATTGGTGCACCGGACTCAGCTTCAGGCCGGTTGACACAATCTCGACAAGCTCTTCTTCGTTCGTGCAAATGCCGCCGCCCGTGCCGCCGAGCGTGAACGCGGGGCGGACGATGACCGGATAGCCGATTTGTTCGACAAAGGCGTACGCTTCCTCCAAGCTGTGAATAATCGCGCTTTCCGGCACCGGCTCGCCAAGCTCGTTCATGAGGGCGCGGAACTGTTCGCGGTCTTCCGCTTTTTCGATTGCTTCAAGCTTCGTGCCGAGAATTTCGACGCCGCACTCCTCGAGCACCCCGGCTTTGGCCAGTTCCACCGCCAAGTTAAGGCCCGTTTGGCCGCCAAGCGTCGGCAAAATCGCGTCCGGCCGCTCTTTGCGGATGATGCGGGCGACAAAATCGAGCGTCAGCGGCTCCATATAGACTTTATCGGCGATTTCCGTATCGGTCATGATCGTCGCCGGGTTTGAGTTCACCAAAATGACTTTGTATCCTTCTTCTTTTAGGGCTAAGCACGCTTGCGTCCCTGCGTAGTCGAACTCGGCCGCCTGGCCGATGACGATCGGCCCCGAGCCGATGACTAAAATCGTTTCAATGTCGCGGCGTTTAGGCATGGATGACTTCTCCTTTCTTGTTGAACTGGCGGATGAGCGCCAAAAACTCGTCAAACAGCGGATTGGCATCTTCTGGCCCCGGCGACGCTTCCGGATGATACTGCACCGTAAACGCCGGGAAATCGAGATGGCGCAGCCCTTCGACTGTGCCGTCATTTAAGGCGACGTGCGTCACTTCAAGACGCGTGCCGGCAAGCGATTCATGCGTGACCGTATAACCATGGTTTTGCGACGTGATGGCGACTTTGCCGGTGCGCAAGTCTTTGACCGGATGGTTCGAGCCGCGATGGCCGAATTTCATCTTCTCCGTATTCGCCCCGCATGCCAAGGCGAACAGCTGATGGCCGAGGCAGATGCCAAAGAGCGGCGCTTTGCCCAAGATCCCGCGGATCATCTCGATCGCTTCCGGCACGTCTTTCGGGTCGCCCGGTCCATTGGAAAGCATGACCCCATCCGGATGCCAGCTCAATACGTCTTCCGCCGTCGCATTGTACGGCAACACGATGACATCGCAGTTTCGCTTGTTCAGTTCGCGCAAAATGCCGTGCTTCATCCCAAAGTCGATCAAGACGACACGCTCGCCGCGCCCCGGGCTTGGGTAGGCGCTTTTTGTTGAGACGCGCCGCACTTGGTCGCGCGGCCACTCCATCGCCCGCAGCTTGGCCGCCGCTTCCGCCGGATGGACATCCAGCCCGCAAATCATTCCTTTCAGCGTTCCGTGCTGGCGGATGACCCGTGTCAGTTTGCGCGTGTCAATGCCCGCGAGTCCCGGAATGTCTTTTTCTTTTAAATACTCATCCAGCGTCAGTTCGCCGCGCCAGTTGGACGGCATGAGGCACGCTTCTTTGACGATGAATCCGTGCACGTACGGGCGGATCGCTTCAAAGTCGTCGCGGTTAATACCGTAGTTGCCGATCAATGGATACGTCATCGTCACAATTTGCCCGCAATACGACGGGTCGGTCAAAATTTCTTGATACCCGGTCATGCCGGTGTTAAAGACGACTTCGCCGGTCGTCTCTTTCGTGCTGCCAAACGCTTCGCCGACAAAAAACGAACCGTCTTCCAAAATGAGCTGCCGTTTCATGTCATTCTCTTCCTTTCTTCCATACGAGTGTTCCGCCGACAAACGTCATCACCGGCCAGCCTTGGCATTTCCAGCCGGCAAACGGCGTATTTTTCCCTTTTGAGGCAAACGTCTCGGGATCAATCGCTTCTTCCGTTTCCAAATCGATGACCGCAATGTCCGCCGGCGCCCCGACGGCAAGCCGTCCGGCCTTAAGGCCAAAACATTGCGCCGGCTTGATCGTCAGCCAGTCGACAAGCTGCTTTAATGTAAACACGCCTGTTTTGACGAAATGGGTATATAAGAGCGGAAACGCCGTCTCGAGCCCGACGATGCCAAACGGCGCCGCCTCGATGCCTTTCGCTTTTTCCGCTGCTGTATGCGGCGCATGATCCGTAGCGATAAAATCGATCGTGCCATCGAGCAGGCCCTCAATGAGCGCCTCGCGGTCCGCGCGGCTGCGCAGCGGCGGGTTCATTTTGTAGTTTGCATCCAACCCTGGAATGTCTTCGTCGCACAAGAGCAAATGGTGCGGCGTCACTTCGGCCGTGACGCGGATGCCCGCCCGCTTCGCGTCGCGGACGGCGCGCACCGACTCTTTCGTACTGATATGGCAGACGTGATAATGGCATCCGGCTGCTTCCGCGAGCAGGACGTCGCGGGCGATGTGCACCGCTTCGCAGACGGATGGAATGCCGGCGAGCCCATGCCGGCGGGCGAACTCGCCGTCATGCACCGCTCCGCCGTTTGTCAGCGTGTCGTCCTCGCAATGGGCAACGATCGCCATATCGAGCGCCGCCGCCTGTTTCATCGCTTCAAACATCATCCCGGCCGACTGGACGCCGACGCCGTCATCGGTAAAGGCGAACGCCCCTGCTTCTTTTAGCGCCGCAAAATCGGTCATCTCCTCCCCTTTTTGCCCAATCGTGATCGCCGCGTACGGAAGCACGTTGACGCGCGCCGTTTCGCGGATGCGGGCTTGCAGCCATTCCATCTGTTCTTTCCGGTCCGGCACCGGATTTGTGTTCGGCATGGCGGCAACCGTCGTAAAACCGCCTTTCGCCGCGGCGAGCGTGCCCGTTTCAATCGTTTCTTTCGCCTCGCCGCCTGGTTCGCGCAAATGAACGTGCAAGTCGATCAAGCCGGGAGCGATGAGACGGCCGCCGACGTCGATCACGTCCTCCCCATCCGCTTCGAGCGGCTGTTCATACAGGATCGCCGCAATGGTTCCGTGTTCCATTTTGAGATGTGTCCGCACCAATTTCCCATCTTCATTGAACGACATGCCATTTTTCAGCCATACGTCCATGCTCCATTCTCCCTTCCATTGCCCGTTTTAAGACAGCCATCCGGACGTAGACGCCGTTTTCCATTTGTTTAAAAATGCGCGATGCCTTCGCTTCGACAAGTTCGCTGGCGATTTCGACCCCGCGGTTGACCGGCGCCGGGTGCAAGATGATGGCGCCCGATTTCATCCGCCGCGCCCGCTCAAGCGTCAGCCCGTACCGCGCATGGTACTCTTCTTTTGTCAGCCCCATCGTTTCCGCATGGCGTTCATGTTGGATGCGTAACAGCATCACGACATCGGCGCGGGCGATGGCCTCGTCGACTTCGACATACGTCCCGTACGGATTCGTTTCATCTTTCCACTCCGCTGGTCCGGAAAACAGGACGTTCGCGCCCAATCGTGTCAACACTTCCGCATTGGAGCGGGCGACGCGGCTATGACGGATGTCGCCGATGATCGCCACCGTCAAGCCAGTGAAGGCGCCAAACTCTTGGCGGATCGTCAATAAATCCAAGAGCGACTGGGTCGGATGGTGCCCGCAGCCGTCACCGGCGTTGATGATCGGAATGCCGACCGTATGGCGGAGCGCTTCGAAATACGCATCTTCGTGATGGCGGATGACAACCGCATCGACGCCGATCGCCTCAAGCGTCCGTACGGTATCGTACAGTGTCTCCCCTTTTTGCACGCTCGAGCGTTCCGGGTCAAATGGAATGACATGAAGCCCAAGCTTCCGTTCCGCCATCTCGAAGCTGCATTTCGTGCGCGTGCTCGGTTCGAAAAACAAGTTGGCGACGTACATCGGCGCCGCCGGGCGCCAAGCGCGGCCGCGGCGGAACGCTTCCGCTTCATCAAGCAGCCGGGTGATGTCGGAAAGCGGCAGTTCGCTCAATGTAAAAAGATGGGTCATTGGCCTCTCTCCCTTTCTTTTTTTTGCAAAAAAACACCTTGCCGGCTGGGCAAGGTGTGACGATCGGCGCATGGCAGAACCGGAGAAGGTGCACTCCGGCCCTGGATGCGCCTGTTTTCACACCTTTTTAAGCCTCACGGGACTTAATTAAAAGGTGTTTTGTATTCGATTTAGGCAACATCGCCGCTGTCGTTTTCAGCTTCAAATAAGTTTTCCGCTTCTTGCGGACGCCCCGGCAGCACTAAGTTGAGCAGGACGCCGACAATGGCCGAGAGCGCCATCCCGGTGATTTGGAAGCTGTCGCTGATTTTCAGCACCGCTCCGCCGATGCCGATGACCAAGATGACCGAGGCGATGACTAAATTGCGCGTCTGACCGAAATCGACGCGGCTGTCGATCA
Source organism: Geobacillus sp. Sah69 (assembly GCF_001414205.1). Lineage (NCBI taxonomy): Bacteria > Bacillati > Bacillota > Bacilli > Caryophanales > Anoxybacillaceae > Geobacillus > Geobacillus sp. Sah69. Next base: position 10,702 of record NZ_LLKS01000025.1, read on the forward strand.
ACATGCGCAGTCCGGACGAGGCGATGATGCCAAACAGCAAGATCGACACACCGCCCATGACCGGCGTCGGAATCGAGCTGATCAGCGCCGTGATTTTGCCGACGAAGCCGAAAGCGATCGCGATGACCGCCGCGCCGGCCAGCACGTAGACACTGTAGACGCGGGTGATCGCCAGTACACCGATGTTTTCCCCGTACGTCGTTTTCGGCGGACCGCCAAGCAAGGCGGAGATCATCGTCGCCGTTCCGTCCCCTAAAATCGAGCGGTGCAGCCCCGGTTTTTGAATGAGGTCGCGGCCGACGACTTTGCTTAACACAAGCTGGTGGCCGATATGCTCGGACAAGGTGACGATCGCCACCGGCACCATGAGCATGACGATCTCGGCAGTGATGCGCACCGGATAATCGGCAAACGGAATCAAGAAATCCGGCCATTCGAACCATTTCGCCGCCGCCACTTTCGACAAGTCAACCAGTCCGACAGCGAGGGCGTAAACGTAGCCGACAACGATGCCGACAAGCACTGGAATCAAGCTCAACATGCCGCGCGCAAGCACCGAGCAGACGATCGTGGCCGCAAGCGTCACAAGCGCCACCGAGAAATGAAGCAGGCTGTATTTGCCGTCCGGGCCGTTCATCGCCATCCCGACCGCCGTGCCGGCTAAGCCGAGACCGATGACGATGATGACCGGACCGACGACAACCGGCGGCAGCAGCTTCATCACCCATCGGTAGCCGGCTTTTTTAATGATGAGGGCGACAACCCCGTACACCAATCCGGCGAGGAAGCTGCCAATCATCGCCGCTCCCGGGCCGCCAGCCGTTTTCGCCGCGATGATCGGCGCAATGTAGGCGAACGACGAGCCAAGATACGCCGGCACTTGCCATTTCGTAATGAGCAAAAACGCCAATGTTCCAAGCCCGCTTGTCAGCAAGGCGATCGACGGATCTAAGCCGACTAAGTACGGCACTAAAATCGTCGCCCCGAACATGGCGAATAAATGCTGAAGGCTTAAGGTGATCCATTGCCCAACAGTCGGGCGGTCTTGAATGTCCAACACCGGTTTGTTCATCTTTCGTCACTCCTTTGATCAAATGAGCGAGGCTTGCTTTTTAGTGTGCACAAAAAATCCCTCTTTGCCCGCGAAGACGCAAAGAGGGTGCAGAAACAGCCGAAACGATCCCGCCCCTTTTGCAGCCTCACGGGACTGCGCTTAAAAGGGTGCTTCGCTATTTTTCATGAATGGAGACTTGATCGATGCCGTCCACTTCCGAAAGCTCCACGACGATCAGTTCCGAACGAGAGGTCGGCACGTTTTTGCCGACGAAATCAGCGCGGATCGGCAGTTCCCTGTGGCCGCGGTCGACAAGCACGGCGAGCTGGATGCGCGACGGGCGGCCCAAATCCATGACCGCATCCATCGCCGCCCGCACCGTCCGGCCGGTAAACAGCACATCATCGACTAAAATGACATTCCGCTCGCTCACCGGAAACGGCACATTCGTTCCTTTCACAAGCGGTTCATGGTCGTCCGTCTTCACGGTCAAATCGTCGCGGTACAAGGTGATGTCAAGCTCACCGACGGGAACGGACGCCCCTTCAATTTGCTCGATCCGCTCCGCCAAGCGGCGCGCCAAGTAAATGCCGCGCGTTTTAATTCCGACAAGCACGCAGCCGTCAATGCCTTTGTTTCGTTCGATGATTTCGTGGGCGATGCGCGTCAAAGCGCGGCGAATCGCCTGTTCGTCCATCACGACCGCCTTTTGCATTCCGTCCACCTCCTAACAGCGCATACACGCCGCGGCCAGCGTGTTTCCGCAGGCGGCGCGCCAACCAGGCCGTTCCCGCCTGTTTTCATAAAAAACCCCCCGCCTGTGAAGCGGGGGATGGCGCGCTTATCGCCAAACAAGATGGGCATACATCGCCCTTCTTTGTCATTCCGACCCCTTTTCAGCCTCACAGGACTGAACTTAAAGGTTCCTGTTCACCTGTTTTCATTGTAAAGGGGGCGTGTTCGTTTGTCAATCGTTTTTTCGCAGCCAGTCAAGCAGCTCGGCAAACTCCGGCGGCAACGGCGCTTCGAATTCCAAATACTCGCCGCTTCTCGGATGACGGAAGCCGAGCACCCCGGCGTGCAGCGCCTGGCCGTCGATGGCGAGCGTTTTTTTCGGCCCGTATTGCGGGTCGCCAGCGAGCGGGTAGCCGATGTATTTCATATGGACGCGAATTTGGTGCGTCCGCCCCGTTTCCAGCTGGCACTCCACATACGTATAATGGCGAAACCGCTCGAGCACGCGGAAATGGGTGACCGCTTCCTTCCCGTTTTCTTCGGTGACGGCCATTTTCTTTCGATCGCGCTTGTCGCGGCCGATCGGGGCATCGATCGTGCCATAATCGTGCGGAATGACGCCGTGGACGATCGCCTTGTAGCGGCGCGTCACCGTTTTGTTCACCAGCTGCTCGACGAGCGAGCGGTGGGCGGCGTCGTTTTTCGCCACCATCAATAGTCCTGATGTGTCTTTGTCAATGCGATGGACGATGCCGGGGCGAAGCACGCCGTTGATCCCGGACAAGTCGCGGCAATGGGCGAGAAGCGCATTCACAAGCGTGCCGCGCATATGCCCGGGCGCCGGATGGACGACCATGCCACGCGGCTTGTTGACGACAAGGACATCCTCATCCTCATAATAAATGTCAAGCGGAATCGGCTCCGGCTCGACATGAAGCGGCTCCGGCTCAGGAGGCGAAACGGCGACCGAGTCGCCCGCCTCGCATTTGTAGTTCGCTTTCACCGTCTGGCCGTTCACGGTCACAAGCCCGTTTTTGATCCATTGCTGCACTTGCGAACGCGACCATTCGTCATTTAGCGCCGCGATCACTTTATCGATCCGCTCGCCGTCATATTCGTCTTCGATGTGAAACGTGATCGTGTCCATCTACTCATTCCCTTTCTCTGGTGTCGCGAAAAAAAACATATGGACAAACAGCAAGATGACGCCGACGGTCAGCGCCGAGTCGGCGATATTGAACACCGGAAAACTGTACGTGCCGATGTACGCGTGGATGAAATCGACCACTTCCTTGCGAAAGACGCGGTCGAGAAAATTGCCAATCGCCCCGCCGAGCATCAGCCCAAGCCCTACGCCCGCCAGGCGTTCAGAAGGCTTCAGGCGGCGGATGTAGACCACGATCGCCGCCACGACAATCACCGTAATCAAATAAAAGAGCCAAAACTGCCCTTCTAGCATGCCCCATGCCGCGCCGCGGTTGCGGTGCGACGTAATATAGAGCACATTGTCAATGATCGGGATGCTTTCCCCAAGCCGCATATAGCGGACGACAAGCCATTTCGTCCATTGATCGAGGATGACGACCGCCGCCGCAATCCAATAGTATGCCACCGTGCCAAGTCCCCCTGTCCTTCTCATTCATCCTTTTTGCATTGTAGCATAATTCGCCATGGCAAACAAATGAAGCGGCAAGGCCGCCCCAAGGCAGCCTTGCCGCTTTTTGTTACGCGTAATAATGTTCGTTCACAATGTGCGCGCAGCGCGGACAAAGCGTTGGATGCGACGGATCGGCGCCGACTTCTTTCGTCACCGTCCAGCACCGCTCGCACGTCTCGCCTTCCGCCGGGCGGACGATCACCGCTACATGGTTAAGCCGTTCGGCTTCGGCCGGCGCGGCGTCATACGGCTCATCGGCGATCGAAAAGGCGGAAACGATGAGAAGCTGGCGCAAGTCGGCATCAAGCGACGCCAATAGCTTCCGCGCCTCGTCTTTCGGGTAGACGATGACGCTCGCGGTCAGCGATTTGCCGATCACTTTTTCATTGCGGGCGTTCTCGAGCGCTTTGAAAATATCATCGCGCACGTCCATAAACGCATCCCATTTCGCCAGCAGCGCTTCTTCGCTGTCGATCGCGATCGGCTCCGGCATATCGGTGAGCTGGACGCTTTCGACGTTTTCTCTTCGATTCGGGATATGCTCCCACACTTCATCGGCGGTATGCGGCAAAATCGGCGCGATGAGCTTCGCCAACGCGACGACCGTCTCATAGAGCACCGTCTGCACGGCGCGGCGGGCGCGCGAGTCGGCCGCTTCGATGTACAAAATGTCTTTCGCCATATCCAAGTAAAACGCGCTCAGCTCGACGGTGCAGAAATGGTTCATCTCATGGTACACGGCGGCGAAATCGTAGCGGTCATAGGCCTTTTTCACTTTGGCGATCAGCTTGTTCAACTTCGCCAGCATATAGCGGTCGACTTCGCCAAGCTCCCCAATCGGCACGGCGTTTTCGTTCGGGTCAAAATCGAACAAGTTGCCGAGCATAAACCGGAATGTGTTGCGGATTTTCCGGTACACTTCGGACACTTGTTTTAAAATATGATCGGAGATGCGCACGTCCGCTTGGTAGTCAACCGAAGCGACCCAAAGGCGCAAAATGTCGGCGCCAAACTGTTCCATCACTTTCGTCGGCACGACGACGTTGCCGAGCGACTTGCTCATTTTCCGCCCTTCGCCGTCCAAGACAAAGCCGTGGCTCAACACGCCTTTATACGGCGCTTTGCCGGTGACGGCAACGGCGGTGGACAGCGATGAGTTGAACCAGCCGCGGTATTGGTCGGAGCCTTCCAAGTACAAATCAGCCGGACGCACGAGATCGTCGCGTTCGACCAACACGGCTTGGTGCGACGAACCGGAGTCAAACCAGACATCCATAATGTCCGTTTCTTTCGTAAAGATGCCGTTCGGGCTCGACGGATGGGTGAATCCTTCCGGCAGCAAGTCTTTCGCCTCGCGTTCAAACCAGACGTTCGACCCGTATTGGCGGAACAAGTTCGACACATGCTCAATCGTCTCATCGGTGATGATCGGTTCACCGTTTTCGCCGTAAAAGACCGGAATCGGCACCCCCCAGGCGCGTTGGCGGGAAATGCACCAGTCGCCGCGGTCGCGCACCATGTTGTGGATGCGGATTTCCCCCCACTCCGGAATCCATTTCGTTTCCTTAATCGCTTGAAGCAGCTCGTTGCGGATTTTATCGATCGATGCAAACCATTGCGTTGTCGCCCGGAAAATCGTCGGCTGCTTTGTCCGCCAGTCGTGCGGATACGAGTGGGTGATAAACCCAAGCTTCAACAAAGCGCCGACTTCCTCAAGCTTCTGTGTAATCGCCTTGTTGGCGTCTTCGTAAAACATCCCGGCAAATCCCGGCGCTTCCTCGGTCATGTAGCCGCGCTCATCAACCGGGCAAAGGACCGGAAGCCCATATTTTTGCCCAACGAGAAAGTCGTCTTCCCCGTGGCCCGGCGCCGTATGGACGCAGCCGGTGCCGGCGTCGGTCGTGACGTGTTCGCCGCAGACGACAAGCGAGTCGCGCTCATAAAACGGATGTCTCGCCACGACGTATTCAAGCTCGTTTCCTTTGACCGTTTTGACGACCGACCATGCGTCCCAACCGATTTCTTTCGCCACCGATTCCGCCAAGGCGGCAGCGACGACATACCGTTTTCCGCCGACATCGACAACATGGTAATCCAAATCCGGATGAACCGCGATCGCTAAGTTCGCCGGAATCGTCCACGGCGTCGTCGTCCAAATGACGATTCGCTCATCGCCCTCAAGCACGCCTTTGCCGTCTTTCACCGGGAAGGCGACATAAATCGACGGCGAACGCTTGTCTTTATATTCGATTTCCGCTTCGGCGAGCGCCGATTCGCTTGACGGGGACCAATAGACCGGCTTCAACCCTTTGTAGATGAGCCCTTTTTTCGCCATTTCGCCGAACACTTTAATTTGCTGGGCTTCGTACTCCGGTTTGAGCGTAATGTACGGGTTGTCCCAGTCGCCGCGCACACCGAGCCGCTTGAACTGCCGGCGCTGGTTGTCGATTTGTTCATACGCGTATTGCTCGCACAACTTGCGAAACTCGGCGACGCTCATCGATTTGCGGTCGACGCCTTGCTTCGCGAGCGCCGTTTCGATCGGCAGTCCGTGCGTATCCCAGCCCGGCACGTACGGCGCGCAATAGCCGCTCATCGATTTGTAGCGGACGATGATATCTTTTAAAATTTTATTCAGCGCATGGCCCATATGAATGTCGCCGTTGGCATACGGCGGGCCGTCATGCAGGACAAACAGCGGCCGTCCTTTCGTCCGCTCCTGCACTTTCCGGTAAATGTCCATCTCTTCCCATTTTTTTTGCATTTCCGGCTCCCGCTTCGGCAAGTTGCCGCGCATCGGGAACTCGGTTTGCGGCATAAGCAGCGTCTCTTTGTAATCCATCCTTGCTCCTCCTTCGAACGATAGATTCCAAATAAAAAACCGTTCTCCCCCGGCAAGGGACGAGAACGGTCTCGCGGTACCACCCTTCTTGGCCATGCAAACGACGCACAGCCCACTTTTCATTCGTAACGGGAATGACGCGCCATGGCCTACTGGATGTTCGGCATGGAACTCCAGGGTGATGTTCACTCTTGCGCCGATGCCAGGCTTCCACCATCCCCGGCTCGCTGCGACCGGTCGTTCAAGAGCTACTATCCCTTTCATCGTCGATGACTATTTCACTATTCATCCTGAAAAAAGCCAACCGCCTCCCACGGCGGCTGGTGCAGTGATTTTTGCCAATGATTATACCCGACATGGCCTCGGTTCGTCAAGGCTGAGACAACGGCTCTTTCGCCTCTTCTTCGAGATCAGGCATCTCGTATTCCATCAACTCGTCCCAGTCACGGCTGTTGATCATATCGAGCTGCGCCTCAACGAGCATGCGGAAGCGAGCGCGGAACACTTTCGACTGCCGCTTGAGTTCTTCGATTTCCAGCGCGATTTTCCGCGATTTGGCCAGCGCGTCGCCGATGATGCGCTCCGCGTTTTTCTCCGCTTCTTTAATGATCAGCTTCGCCTCTTTTTGTGCGTTGCGCTTCACTTCTTCCGCTGCTTCCTGAGCCACAAGAATCGACTTATTTAACGTTTCTTCAATGTTGGAAAAGTAATTCAATTTTTCCGTCAGTTCGGCCACTTTTTCTTCCAGCTGCTTTTTTTCACGGATGAGCATTTCGTAATCTTTAATAATTTGATCCAAAAACTCATTCACTTCATCTTCGTCATACCCGCGAAATCCGCGGCTGAATTCCTTATTGTGAATATCCAATGGCGTCAACGGCACAATGGCCACCTCCGTCTCCATCATTCCTTTTCTTCCTTCATTCGACACGATCAGCCCATTTCCTGCTGCGATTCGATTATTTTTGACGGCCCAGCCGGATGCGCCAGCGTTCTTTTTTCGTCATCCCCTCGACGGAAAACAGCTTGCAGCGACCAAACCCGCGCGCCGACAGGACATCGCCCGGCCCGCATACAAAATCGGGCTTGTCCACCACCTTCCAGTTCACTTTGACGAGCCCGCTTTCAATGAGCGTCTTCGCTTTCTCGCGCGCGAGGCGGAACGCCTGGGCAAGCACCGCATCGAGCCTTAGAGAAGACACCGTGACCGTTCCTTCCTCCCACGTTTCGGCAAGCGGCATGGCAGCTGACAGCGGCAACAGCTCAAGCGAAACCGGCGCTTTGCCGATCGTCCCGACATGGAGGCGAATGTAATCGGCCACCTCGGCGGCGGCAAAAAATTGGATCTCTCCTCCTTGGACGAGAATGTCGCCGAACTTGCCCCGCCGCAAGCCGAGCGACATGAGCGCTCCTAAGACGTCGCGGTGTTCAAGGGAAACGAATTTGCCTGGATAGCGGACAGCGAACAAGGCGATGTCATAATCCTCCTCATTCGGTTCGAAATACGGCGGATACAAAAGCGCCCGCTTCCGCTCGACAAACAAAGCGCCGCCGAAAAAGGACACGCGCACGTCTCCGTCGCTGCCGACGATGCTTTGCACGATTTGCTGCTCACGCGGATCAAGAAAATCGGTCAGCTTCGGAGCGTACTGACGTTCTACCATTTCCTTCCATTCTATTACATGATCGATGAATTGATGTTCCTCTTTGCGGAAGTGCTGATACAGCTCCATTCCCATTCACCTTGCCTCATAAAGAAAGGAACCCGGAACGGATTCCTCCCGCTATTCCGCCCGCCTGCGCCTGGGCCAAACGACGCGCGTTCCGTCCGGCTGCTAAAACTGCGCTTCGAGGATGTCAAACAACGCATACAGCCCTCTTGTCGCAAATTCAAGGACAATAAAGGCGATGATCGGAGAGATGTCAATGATGCCAAGCGGCGGAATGACGCGCCGAAACGGTTCCAAATACGGCTCGCAAATGGCGGCAAGCATTTGTCCGAACCGCGTTTCGCGCGCATTCGGAAACCAAGACATCAAAATGTAAATGATCAAAGCGTACGAATATACTTGAATCAAGGTCGTTAAAAACGTAAGCACATAATCCAACGACTACCACCTCTTTATCGGTCTGTCATCCTCGCCGTCAAGCGAAATCGCGCCGCTGACGTCGACGTTGTCCGGGGTGCACAAAAAGATTTTCGTGCCAACTTGCTGAATGTCGCCGCCAATGGCGTACACCGTGCCGCTTAAAAAGTCGACGATCCGCTTCGCCTGCTCATGCTGGATGCGCTGCAAATTGACGATGACCGCCCGCCGGCTTTTTAAATGATCGGCGATTTCCTGCGCCTCCGCATACACCCGCGGCTCAGCGAGCACGACTTTCGCCGATTTTTGCACGCTTTGCAAGCTGACGACGTTCGCCTTGTTTGCCGCCTTCAGCAGCGGCGCCTCCTCTTCCGGCTGCGGCGCTTCGTATTCTTCTTCATAGTCTTCGTAATCTTCTTCTAAAAAATAATCGCGAAATTTTTTCATCAACCCCATCAAGTTCACCTCCTACAATGATCCGACAAGCGCGCTGCCGATGCGCACAAACGTCGCCCCTTCCTCAATGGCGATCTCGTAATCGTTCGACATGCCCATCGACAGCTCCGTGCACGGCGCATGCGGCCAGCGGAGCGCCTGAACGCGCTCTTTCAAGACCCGCAATTGCCGGAAGCAGGCGCGCAATACCGCCTCGTCATCCGTATGCGGGGCCATCGTCATCAATCCGACGACCTCAAGGTGCGAAAACGAACGGAGCTGATCGATGAACGGGACGGTCTCGTCAGGAGAGAGGCCGTGCTTCGTCGCTTCTCCCGATACATTCACTTGCACAAAACATTTCACCGGCCGCACCGCCCGCTTTTCAATTTCTTTCGCCAGCGACAGGCGATCAAGCGAATGGATGTAATCGACTTTATCGATAATGTCCTTCACCTTGCGCGACTGAAGCGTCCCGATAAAATGCCACACCGCCCGGTCCCCGATCCGTTCATACTTTTCAAGCAGCTGGCCGGCGCGGTTTTCGCCGAGGTCGGCAATGCCGGCGTCAAGCACATGAAGCGCCCTTTCGGCATCAATATATTTCGTGACAGCAACGATGCGTACGTCGGCCGGATTGCGGCCGACGCGGGCGCAAGCCGCCTCGATGCGCTGGCGAACGGCTGCCAAGTTGTCGCGTACGGTCATGCTGTTTCCTCCCTTCGGCCGATAAACGCCAACATCCGCCCTGTCGTCCCACGGTCGCGGCGGTGGGAAAAAAACAACGTCTCCTCACAGCTTGTACAGCGTTCCGACACATAAATATGGCAGTCTGGAATCCCGGCGGCCGCAAGCTGCAGCCGGTTGGCCTCTTTTAAATCAAGCGCATACTGCCCTTGGCTTGTTTCGCGCCACGGCAACGGGCCGCCCGCAGGAAGAGTCGGACGCAGGCCATCGATCACCCGGTCATCAACCGTGTAACAGCATGGGCCAATGGCCGGTCCAATCGCGGCATAGATGTCGGACGGGGCAATGTGTTCACGCTCCTGCCAAAGCCGCACCATGTTTTGGACAATGCCGCCCGCCGTCCCCCGCCAGCCGGCGTGGGCAAGGCCGACTAGGCCCGCCGATGGCGCGATAAAATAGACAGGCACACAATCGGCAAAACAAAGTGCGAGCAATACCCCCGCCTTATCCGTATACAGCCCGTCAGCCCCCCGGACCGCTGCAGCGAAGTCGTGCGCCCCGCTCCCCCGATCGCCTTTCGTCACTTTCCGAATCACGGCGCCGTGCACTTGCTCACAACACACCCAATGATCGAGCGGAACAGAAAGCCATTCAGCCAGACGGCGGCGGTTGTTGACGACATGCATGCGATCGTCGCCGACATGCAGCCCCATATTCAGCGAGGCGAACGGCCCTTCGCTTTCTCCGCCTTGTTTCGTTGTCAACCCGGCGACTGCTCCGGCAAACGGGGGCGCCCCGCAGCGGAGCCATCCTTGAGCTTCTTGTTGAAAAATGTCCGGCATTCGCGTCAACCTCACGCTGTTTTTGTAGGTTTTTATCACTTTTTTTCCTATTTTATCATAGTTTGTTTGTTTGTGATAACCTTTATTTGCGATTTTGTCGAAACATTGGTGCAATCCCGCCACTCAATATGCCGCTCATTGCGCGGGCCGCTCAGTCGGCATCATGCAGGCGGACTAAAATGACATCCGCTCCGATTTTGACGATGTTTTGCCACGGAATGACGACCGCTTCTTCACGCCCGAACAACCCGAGCATCTTTCCGGAGCCTAAAATAATGAGCGAACGGATTTTGCCTGTATCTAAATCGATGTCAATATCCCCGATGTTGCCAAGCTTCTTCCCGTTGGCCACATTGACGACATCTTTCGTTTGAAACTCAGAAATTCTCATCACGGTTCAGTCCCCCGCCTTTCCTCTCCTCTTTTTCATCTATATGCACCGCCCAACCGGTTATGTGCCAAAGAAAAAAGGCTGCCCGAGCAGCCGTTCACACTTGGATGTTTTTATTCATTTGCCGGATCGCTGCCTTTTCAAGCCTGGACACTTGCGCCTGGGAAATGCCGATTTCCTCGGCGACTTCCATTTGCGTCTTTCCTTGGAAAAACCGTTTGCGGATAATCATTTTCTCTCGCTCATTCAACCGCCGCAGCCCTTCTTTTAAAGCGATTTCTTCGATCCATTGGATGTCGCGGTTGCGCTCGTCGCTAAGCTGGTCCATCACATAAATCGGATCGCCGCCGTCGTTGTATATCGGTTCAAATAAGGAAACAGGGTCTTGAATGGCATCAAGGGCAAACACCACTTCCTCGTGGGCGACGCCGAGTTCCCGCGCAATATCTTTCGTCGACGGCTCTTTCGCCGTCTCGCTCATGAGCCGTTCCCGCACTTGCAGCGCTTTGTAAGCGATGTCGCGCAGCGAGCGCGAGACGCGAATTGGATTGTTATCGCGCAAGTAACGGCGGATTTCGCCAATGATCATCGGCACCGCATAAGTGGAAAATTTCACATTTTGGTTAAGGTCAAAATTATCAATCGATTTCATGAGTCCGATGCAGCCAACTTGAAATAAATCATCAACAAACTCGCCGCGGTTGTTAAAGCGTTGAATGACGCTTAACACGAGGCGTAAGTTTCCGTTTACCAATTTTTCCCTTGCTTCCAAATCCCCTTCATGCATCCGGCGAAACAGCTCCCGCATTTCCTCGTTGTTGAGGACGGGAAGCTTTGAAGTGTCTACACCGCAAATTTCGACTTTGTTCCTCGTCAAGTTGTTCCCTCCCATCAGGAGATGCTAAGTCGTCAGTTTTCAGTATCTCCCTGGGAGGGAAAAATATGCACAGCCTGTCCGAGCGAAAAAAAAGCGGCGGAGCGTCCACTCCCGCCGCTTGCTACATCATTTTGTTGAACTCTTTGCGCAACCGTTTAATGATCCGCTTCTCGAGCCGCGATATGTACGATTGCGAAATGCCGAGCAAGTCAGCGACATCTTTTTGCGTTTTTTCCTCCCCTCCTGACAAACCAAAGCGCAATTCCATAATCTGCTTTTCACGGTCGCTCAGCTGGCGCAAGGCGTTTAGCAGCAGCCGCCGGTCGACGTCCGCCTCCAAATCCTTTGTAATGACGTCGTCTTCCGTTCCCAGCACGTCGGACAGCAGCAGCTCATTGCCGTCCCAATCGATATTGAGCGGTTCGTCAAATGACACTTCCGCCCGCACTTTATTGTTGCGGCGCAAATACATTAAAATTTCGTTTTCAATGCAGCGTGATGCATAAGTCGCCAGCTTGATTTTTTTCTCCGGGTTAAACGTATTGACCGCTTTGATTAAGCCGATCGTTCCAATGCTGATCAAATCTTCGATGTGAATGCCGGTGTTTTCAAACTTGCGCGCAATGTAGACGACAAGCCGCAAATTGCGTTCAATGAGCAGCGACCGCGCCGTCTCATCACCGGTGGCCAGCCGTTCGATCAACTGCTCTTCCTCTTCTTTCGTCAACGGCGGCGGAAGCGCCTCGCTGCCGCCGATATAGTAAATTTCGTCGGCCTTCAACCCAAGTTTGGCCAGCAGCTTATACAGCCAATACATGAACCGAAGTTTCCATCTTTTCATCAAAATCCCCCTTCTAAACGGATAAAACGCGAGTATGATATAGTAACGACCTATGAAGCGGTCAGCTTTCTTCCCGCCTGCACCATTTTCGGGTGGATGATGCAATCGTATTCTCCGTCGACTGAAAGCGGGTCTGCACTTAAGGCCATAAGCCCATGTTTCACCTCAAGCCACTCGTTTTCGTATGACAGCGCGATGCGGTCTAGTTTTACCGCCATCATCATTTGCGGGCCGCTGCCCACTGCGCGGTATGGAATGAGACGAAGACGATGGGCCCACTGTTCGGGCGGGTCGTCAACCGTCATGGCTGCCATATAGGCCATCAGCTCTTCGGGCAGCACGTCCTTCGCTTTTTCCCGGTCCACGATCATCACCGGCGTTTTGGACACTGGGTCAAACAGCTGGTTGCCGCTGTCGATGAGCCCTCTTAGGGCAAGGGGCAGGCCTTCCCAAACAGCAATGACATCTACAATATGTTCGAAGCGCAATTTTTTCTCGCGAATCTGTTCCACACGGCGGCGGGAAAAAAGCCACAACACCGGAAACCCGACGAGGACAAACAGCCAGCTTACCGGGTCGCCCGCCCCGGGGGGATGCATCATCAATAATCCGTTCTGCACGGACAGTTGCTCGGCGAAAAAATAATGAACCGCCAGCATGCCGCCCCCGACAGCGAACGTGGCAAAGTAAAACGCCAGCATGTTCTCGATCATATAGCGCGGCCGCTTAAAGCCAAAAGCGGAGAGCACAATCAAGATCGAGGCGGCCATTTTGGCAAGCGGGTGCTGGGCGATGGCGGACAACGGGGTGAACAGCAGCACCACAAGCAGCGACCCGATCAACGCTCCGGCCAACAGCCGCCACCAGACGATCGGGCGCTTAAGCATGAGCGCTGTCAGCCAAAGAAGCATTGCATCAAAACAGACGTTCAAAAGCCAAATGACATCAAGATACACAACCAACCGGCAAGCCCCTCCCCCGCCCCATCGGCTTTTGTCTGAAACAAGTATATAGCATATCCCGTTGGAAAGTCTGTCAATTGGTGGTGGTGAAAAACAGAATGTTTTGTCAAAGCGAGGGGAAACGTGCGAACGAGGAAAACCGCCCTTTGAAGCGCGGGGCGAGGGCAAAAAAAGAAGGCATGAACACGGCTTGTTCATGCCCGATAGCTCCTCAACGGCGACGGTTGCGGTTACGCAAGAACGCCGGAATATCGAGCGGGTCTTCCGCCTGCCCGGACCGGAGCGCCGCATAATCTTGCGCCGGTTCTTCGCGCTTTTCCCGCTTCGGCGCCGGCGTCACTTTCGGCGCCGTCCCGATGCCGGCGCGCGGCGGCCGCGGCTGCGAAGCAACGTTTTCGTTAAACCCGGTCGCGATGACAGTGACGACAATTTCGTCTTTTAAGTCTTCGTTGATGACCGAGCCGAAAATCATATTCACTTCTTGATCGGCCGCCGAAGCGACGATGTCGGCGGCCTCCTGCACTTCGTACAAACTTAAGTTCATGCCGCCGGTGATGTTCATGAGCACGCCTTGCGCCCCGTCGATCGACGTCTCCAACAGCGGGCTGGAAATGGCTTTTTTGGCTGCCTCCGCCGCTCGGTTTTCGCCGCTGGCAATCCCGATGCCCATCAGCGCCGAGCCTTTGTTGGACATGATCGTTTTCACATCGGCGAAGTCAAGGTTGATCAACCCCGGCACAGCGATCAAATCGGAAATGCCTTGCACCCCTTGGCGCAGCACATTGTCCGCTTCGCGGAACGCCTCAAGCATCGGCGTATTTTTGTCAACAATCTCAAGCAACCGGTCGTTCGGAATGACGATGAGCGTATCGACCGCCTCTTTCATGGCGGCGATGCCGCTTGCGGCCTGCGTCGCCCGCTTCCGCCCTTCAAACGTAAACGGGCGCGTGACGACACCGACCGTGAGCGCTCCTAATTCGCGGGCGATTTGGGCGATGACGGGCGCCGCCCCAGTTCCCGTGCCGCCGCCCATGCCAGCGGTGACAAACACCATATCGGCGCCGCGAAGCGCTTCTTCAATTTGCTCTTTGCTCTCCTCAGCTGCTTTTTTTCCAACTTCTGGGTTCGCTCCCGCACCCAAGCCGCGTGTCAGCTTCGCCCCGATTTGCAGTTTCGTCGGCGCCTTCGACAAATTGAGCGCCTGTGCATCGGTATTGACGGCAATAAATTCAACGCCTTGCACTCCGTGTTCAATCATCCGATTGACGGCGTTGTTGCCGCCGCCCCCGACCCCAATCACCTTGATCGTTGCCAACTGATCGACTGTTGTCTCAAACTCCAACATGGCCAAATCCTCCTAAATTTCAATCTCTATTCAAAGAAAGAACCGAAAAATTTCTTGACCTTCTTCCCGAAATGGTCTTCTTTCTTTTTCGGTTTCGATGGTTGTTTTGGCGCCGGGCGCTCGGCCGGCTCCGCCGCGGCCGCCGCCGGGACGGTTTTCCCTTGCAGCTGCGCCTGCCGGTAGGCGAACTTGAGCAGGCCGACGCCGATCGTGTATTGCGGGTCGCGCACGCCGATGTAATCCGGCATGGCAACACGGACGCTCGTCCCTAGGACGACGTGAGCCAACTCCAACACTCCCGGCATATTCGCCACGCCGCCGGTCAGCACATAGCCGCCCGGAAGGTCGCGAAAGCCAAGCCGACGCACTTCATGTTGAACCATTTGCAAAATTTCCTCCATCCTCGCCTCAATAATATCGGCGATCTCAAGCTGGCTGAACTGCTGGTGTTGATCGCTGCCTATGACCGGCACGCTGAACACTTCTTCGTCCGAAGCGTGGTCGTAAAACGCATACCCGTGCTTCAATTTGATTTTTTCCGCATCCTCCGTTGTTGTCCGCAGCCCGATGGCCAAGTCTTTTGTAATATGCTCCCCGCCGACCGGCAGTGAAGAGACAGCTTGCAACGCCCCTTGCTCAAAGACAGCGACCGTTGTCGAACCGCCGCCCAGATCGACGAGCGCGGCGCCCAAGTGCCGCTCATCGTCGGATAATGCCAGCAAACCGGCCGCTAACGGCTGGAGGCAAATGTCGCTGATTTCCAAACCGGCGCGTTCCACACAGCGAAGGAGATTATGTAAAATCGTCTTCGCTCCGGTCACCATCGTCCCTTCCATCTCCAAGCGGACGCCGATCATGCCGCGTGGGTCGTGGATGCCGTCTAAGCCGTCGACGATAAACTGGCGCGGAACGACGCTGATAATTTCCCGGTCCGGCGGGATGGAAACGACTTGCGCCGCATCGATGACGCGGGCAACGTCTTCATCGCTGATTTCGCGGTTTTCGCTGGCAACCGCAACGATGCCATGGCAGTCATGCAGCTGAATATGGCTTCCCGCCACCCCGACAATCACGCGGCGGATCGAAAGGCCGACCATCCGTTCCGCTTGTTCGACCGCGCGCTTGATCGATTGCACCGTTTTATCTATATCAACAATCGCGCCTTTTTTGAGCCCTTCTGATTTCACATTGCCGATTCCGATAATGTTAATCGAGCTGCCCAACATTTCCCCGATGATGACTTTGACGCTCGATGTTCCGACATCCAGGCTAACGACGATCTCATTGCTGCTCATCTTTTGGCATCTGCCTACTAAAAACGCGCCGCTGTCAGCCGACGTTTCAGTAAGCAGCGACACCTCCTTTTTCGGCTGAAATTTCCCTGTCCATCTCTTCGTCTATATCCAGCTCGCGATTTTCGCAAGAACATCGCATTTTGTTTTACTCCATATAATTCAACACAGGAAGACACTTTCCTGTCTTCCGCTTAACTTTTTTCGCGATTTTCCCGCCGCTCCACCCATTCGGCAAGCCAAAGGCGACGGATGATGGCAATGTTTTGAAACAGGCGGACGCCAAACGCGAAGACGGCCGCCAAATACAAGTCTACACCAAGATGCACCCCAAGAAAAGTCAAAGTTGTGGCAAGGATGATATTGAAAAAAAACCCGGTTATAAATACTGTTTCGTCGTACGTTCCTTGTAAATGGGCGCGCCATCCCCCTATTAATGTATCAAAGGCGGCCAAAATGGCAATCGACAAATAACTGGAATACTGATCGGGAACTTCCCAGCCGGCCAAGACGCCGACGGCAAACCCGAGCAACAATCCGAGAAGCGGAAGCCACATGCTATTTCTCCTCCTTGCCGGCGCTCGCCGTCTCCATGTATTTTACCTCCAGCCGCTCGGTTGACGGCGGAATGGCGATCATCGGTTTCGGCTTGGAAATCGAAAGCTCCAAGTTTTCGACGATGAAATCATCCCGAATCGGCGAAACCGTCAACCCGCTATACAGCTTGTCCGCATCGTCCGCGACCGCCTTCACCTCAACCGGCAGCTGAAGCGGCCGGCGACCGACTTTCGTCACCCCGTTGACATCGCGAATCGCCGTCTGGTTCGTCAGCCGCTCGCCGCTAATGGCGATTTCCTTTGCTCCATATTTGTTCAATTCATTTACCAACCGCTGCAGCAGCTCCGGCGACACCGTTTGGGCGACCGGACCGACGTAGCCGCCCGCCGCAAACGGCGCGATCGTCAGCACCACGCCGCGCCCTTTCACCTCGGTCAGTCCGGCTTCTTCCCTAAGCTCGGCGACCGTCTCCTCGAGCGCCGCCTCACCGTCTTCCTGCTCCTCGCGCCGGTAATGGCGCAATTTCGCCTCGTAGCGTTCCAGCTCCTCAAGCAGCTGCTGTTCAAGCTTCTGCTCCTTTGTCAAATCGGCGCGCAGCTCCCAAATGTCGCGCGTATCGCGCTCTTCCGAAGGCAGCGTCGTCCGCATCCCGACGGCCAGCATCAATCCGAACACGCCGGCAATCCCGGCAAAATACAGCTGTCTTTTTCGCTCCAATGCGCTTCACCGCTCCTTCCTGCCCGTTTTACGGTCTGGGCGCGAATACCGGATCGAGCGTAATCGCCTCTTGCTTTTCCACTTTTACATCGATATGGTCTTGAACAAGCTCGTCGACGACGCCGCCTGGCAGGACGAGCGCAGACGACAGCACATCTGGGTCGCCGATCGCCGAAATGACAAACGGAGCGGCATGTTGCGTCCCGTCAACCTCAATGACCGGACCGTTGCACACAATGTAGGAGCGATGGGAAATGCGCTGCCCGTTAATGGCGACCGCTTCGGCGCCGGAAATAAGCAGCTCGTGAACGACTTTCCATACGTGCTGTTCGTGAACGATATAATCAGTAGCACTCGCTTCAGAGGGGATGTAAGAGGAGTCGGAAAGCGTGACTGCTACACCCTTTCCTTTCACCCTCGCCTTTCCAACATACATGCGCAGCTGTTCTGCTTCTTTCGCCAGCCCGGCTTCGTTCGTCTGCCGGTCGGCCAGTTTTTTTTCCCAAGCGGCCAGTTCGTCTTGCTTTTCGACAAGCTGTTGCTTTAACGACCGGTTTTCCTTTTGCAAAGCGATCAGCGCCGAGCGAAACTCGTATTCCCTTTTCCACTCGCTGTCGCTCCATTCGCGGCGGGATGGATCGTTTTTGGCATGTTGGTAGGAAAACCCGAGCATGGCGCCGAATAAAAAGCAAATAAAAGTAAGGAGGATGCGGCTATGGGCTTGTTGTCTCATCGTCGTCCTCCTTTTTCGGCGGCTCGTACGGGACAAAGTAGCTGCCGACTTCGAGGTGAATGACCCCTTTGACATTTCGGTCAAGCTCGGCGACAATCGCCGGATAATGCGACAGCTTGTCCGCAAAACGATGAATCGTCGCACTTACCTCATACCCGTCGTTCATGTAGACGATGACGCGGTCTTCATACTCACTGTTCGGCTTGTAGTGAATTTCCGACATGGCGCCAAGCACCGGCGCCGGCAGTTCCGCCAGCTGTCCAGTCATCTCGGCGATGGCGTCGCCGTTTTTCCAACCGACGAGCACAGGCGCATCGCTCGGGGCTGTTTTCACCGCTTCCTGTTTTAACAGCCGTCCGTTCTCAAGCAGCGGGAAAAATGTTTGCCGGTCGTAGACATAAGCGACCCGCCGCCATTCGTGGACGCGGATGACAATCGTGTTCGGCAGCCTCTTTTCCACGGTTGCCTCTTTAATTTCCGGATGGCGGGCGATCCTCGTTGCCACACTTTGTTCGTTCACTTTCCAAAAGCTTGTCCGCTTCGTAATGCCGCTCAAGCTGATGATGCGCTCCGCCGGCAAATGGCGGTTTCCGCTCACCTCCACATGCCTGACGGCGCTTAACGGCGATTGGAAGTAAAGAACGCACAAAATAAACAGAAAAAAGAAGGACAAATACAAAATCAGCCGACGGTTCGCTTTTTGGCGGCGACGCTCTTTCAGTTTTGGGACGCGGTCTTCAAGAACAACAACCTTTCCCTTTTCCATTGTCTCCCCCGCTTTCCTGCCCGCGGGCAGCTCCATGGCTGCGCTCGAATAAAAACAAACGGCATCCGCTGCCGTTTTCTTGTTCTTTGCACTTGTTTTCATTATATCACAAATAGATCGCGAGAGAGACCGTTTTTTATAACATTTGCCGGCACTGTTTGACGGCAAGCCGCCCGAACAAACAAAAACAGCGGACGCCGCCGCCTGCCTAATAGCGGGCGTGTCTGCTAATATTGAGCAGCACACCGATCGCCATCAGCATCAATGTCAACGACGATCCGCCGTAGCTCAAAAACGGGAGAGTAATGCCGGTGACGGGCATCAGCCCGGTGACAACGCCGATGTTGATCATCACTTGGATGGCAATCATCGAAATGATGCCAAGCGCCAAAAAGCTGCCGTACAAATCGGGGGCGCCAAGGGCGATGCGCACGCCGCGCCAAAGAAGAAGGCTGAATAAAAGAAGGACAAGCGATCCGCCAATAAAACCGAGCTCCTCGGCCAAAATGGCGAAAATAAAATCAGTTTGCGGCTCCGGCAAATAAAAAAACTTTTGCCGGCTTTGCCCGAGCCCCAGGCCAAACAGCCCGCCCGGACCGATGGCGTACAGCGACTGGATGATTTGAAATCCGCTCCCCAACGGGTCTTCCCACGGATTCAAAAACGATGTAATCCGCTTGATTCGATACGGCGCCGATAAAACGAGGGCGGCAAACCCGGCAAGCCCCAACACCCCAAGGCCCACAAAATGGCTGAGGCGGGCGCCGGCGACAAAAATCATCGCCACACATGTGCCGACCATCACGGTGCCCGTCCCTAAGTCCGGCTGCAGCATAATCATGCCGAACGCCGCAAACACGAGCGCCAGCGCCGGCAGCAATCCTTGTTTAAACGATGTAATCTTCTTTTGGTTTTCGGATAAATATTTGGCCAAAAACGCGATCATCGCCAGCTTCATAAATTCGGACGGCTGGATGGAAAACGCCCCGACGCCGATCCAGCTGCGCGATCCATTGCGCACCATGCCGACGCCCGGGATCAACACGAGTACAAGCAGCCCGAAACAAACGATGAGCAACACTTTCGACCAGTCGCGCCACGTCCAATAATCGATGTTCATCACAAAAAACATGGCGATAATGCCGACGATGGCAAAGAACAGCTGGCGCTTGACAAAGAAAAACGAATCGTGAAACTTGTATTCCGCCCAAATGGCGCTCGCGCTGTACACCATAATAAGCCCGATGGCCAAGAGCGAAAACGTTAAAAGAATCAACAAAAAATCCGGCGCAGACCTTTTCCGCGGCAATGCCCAACACCTCTATTTTGTAAACTAGAAGGAAAGGGCTGTCCCTTTCCCTCTATTTCAACTTATGCACGGCGTCGATAAAAATGTCCCCTCTCTCCTCGAAAGTTTTGTATTGATCCCAGCTGGCGCAGGCCGGAGAGAGCAAAATAACATCGCCCGGCTCGGAAAGCCGGAAGGCAACCGGGACAGCTTTTTCCACATTATCGACATATTCGATCGTTTCTATTCCCGCCTCCCGGGCGATGCGCCCGATTTTCTCCGCCGTTTGCCCGAACAATACCGCCGCTTTCACCTGCCGCAAGTACGGAAGAAGCTTGTCAAACTCATTGCCGCGGTCAAGCCCGCCGGCCAGCAAAATCACCGGTTCACCGGCAAACGCCGAAAGCGCCTTTTGCGTTGCCAAAATATTCGTCGCCTTCGAGTCGTTGTAAAACCGCCGGCCGTCGACTTCGGCTACATATTGAAGCCGATGTTTTACGCCGGCAAACGTCGTCAACACTTGAACGATCGCCTCGTTGCTGGCGCCGGCCAGCTTGGCAGCCGCCACCGCGGCCAAAATGTTTTCCACGTTGTGCTGGCCGGGGAGGACAATGTCTGCTGTCTTGATGATCGGCTCTCCGTTCCAGCAAACGGCGCCATTGTCGACGTACGCCCCTTCACCGAGCGGCTTCGTCGCCGAAAACAGCACCTTTTGCGATCGAATCGAGGCGGCGATGTCCATCACGGTCTGGTCATCCGCGTTGACGACCGCATAATCTTGTTCTGTTTGGTTGCGGAAAATATTCGCCTTCGCCGCCGCGTATGCTTCTCTTGTGCCATGGTAGTCCAAATGGGCATCAAAAATGTTAAGCAAGACGGCGATCGTAGGACGGAATTGATCAATGCCGGCAAGCTGGAACGAAGACAGTTCGGTGACGAGCCATTGGCCCGGCTTCGCTTCCTTGGCCACCTCGCAGGCGACTAAGCCGATATTGCCGGCAAGCAACGGGTCTTGGCCATCCGCCTTTAACATTTCATAAATCAATGTCGTTGTCGTCGTTTTCCCGTTCGATCCGGTAATGCCGATAAACGACGCTTCGGAAATGTGATAAGCCAGCTCCACCTCGGTCACGACCGGAAGCCCTTTTTCAAGTGCTTTTTTCACTAACGGATTCGTATACGGGATGCCCGGATTTTTCACGACGAGGTCAAACGGCTCATCGAGCAGTTCGAGCGGATGGCCGCCGCAAACAACGCGGACGCCGAGCTCTTCAAGCTGCTTCGCCTCCGCGTTTTCCGCCAACGGTTTTTGATCGTTGGCGACGACTTCCGCCCCTAATTCAACGAGCAGGCGGGCCGCTGCCGCCCCGCTTTTCGCCAATCCAATCACAAGCACACGACGATGTTGATAGAAAAGAGTCGGTTTCAATTACATCCACACCTCGATATAAATTCCTAGCATGGCAAACAACAGGCCGACGGCCCAAAACGTCACGACAACGCGCCATTCCGACCAACCGACGAGCTCATAATGATGATGGAGCGGGCTCATGCGGAAAACGCGCCTGCCGGTCGTTTTGAACGAGGCGACTTGAATGATGACAGACAGCGTTTCAATGACAAAGACGCCGCCAATAATGATCAGCAGCAGCTCGAGTTTCGTTAAGACAGCGACCGCAGCGATCGCCCCGCCAAGCGCGAGCGATCCGGTATCCCCCATAAATACTTTTGCCGGATGGGCATTAAACACTAAAAAGCCGAGCACAGCGCCGACAACGGCGACGCAAAACACCGCCACATCGTACTGACCTTGATTCCAAGCCAACACGGCATACGCGCCAAAGGCGATCGCCGCCGTGCCGGCCAAAAGCCCATCGAGCCCGTCGGTCAAGTTGACAGCGTTGGAGCCGCCGACAAGCATGAGCAAAAGCAGCACCCCATAAGCCCAGCCAAGGTCAAACGACCAGCCGGTCCCGGGGATATGTACTTCCGTCGAAAAGCCGCTTTGCCGGTAGACAAAAAAGAAAACAACGGCAATGATGAGCTGGCCGATAAATTTTTGCCGGCTCGTCAACCCCAGGTTCCGCTTCATCACCACTTTGATCATATCGTCCAAAAAGCCGAGCACCCCGTAGCCAACCGTAACAAGCAGCAATAAATATGTTTCCACCGACAGGACGGACAATCTCGATGTCATCCATAACGTTGTCGCCACGATCGAAAGCAAAATCATAATGCCGCCCATTGTCGGGGTGCCCGATTTTTTTTGATGCGACTTCGGCCCTTCCTCGCGAATGCTTTGCCCAAATTTTAACCGCCGCAAAAACGGGATGAACAGCGGCGACAAAATGACGGTGACCAAAAAGGAAACAGCCATCGCAATGACAATTATTTGTTCTGGCATGAATCGTCACATCCTTTTGCCTGCCGCGCGTCCAGCCACCATTTCTGCAACTCGGCGAGCCGGAGGGGGATTGCTTCATCAGCAGGGACATACTCCCCGCCTTCTTCCGGGAACGAAAACGAAAATTCCGTTCCCCGGCCGCCTTCCCGCAAATACCGCTCAAGCAGCGCGGCGGCCGCCGCAAGCGGCGACGGGACGAAAAAGAGCGGAAACTGATTAGGAATGTAGCGCGGCAATGGCTCTCCGATCGGCCAAAACGAAGCGATCGCCCCGTGCTCGATGGCCGTTTTCAGCGTTTCCGCCGCATCTTCAAGCGGCACGAACAGCCCTTTTTTCACCTGTTCGGCCGGATTGACAAACACCGCGTGAAAACGAATCGTTTCGTCCACAATGCCGCTCGCTTCGTTCGCAATTTTCTGCACCATTCCGTACGTAACCATCGTCATGTTCTCTCCCTCACCGCCGCTCGGGCGACAGCGCGATCGTCAAACTCAATCACATTGCCGCCGATGATTTGGTACGTTTCATGCCCCTTACCGGCAATCAACACAACATCTCCTTCTTGCGCCTGCCGGATGGCGTAGCGGATCGCCTCTTCCCGGTCAGGAATCGTCACGTACCTTCCATCTTGATCACTTACCCCCGCTTCCATATCCCGCAAAATTTGCTGCGGGTCTTCCGAGCGCGGATTGTCGGAGGTGAACACGGCGACATCCGCGTGGCGCACCGCCACCTGCGCCATAAGCGGCCGCTTCGTCCGGTCGCGGTCGCCGCCGCAGCCAATGACGACATAGACGTTCCGCTTCGCAAATTGGCGCACCGTTTTTAGCGCGTTTTCCAAACTGTCCGGCGTATGGGCATAATCTACAATGATAGTAAAATTTTGCCCTTCATCGACCGTTTCAAACCGCCCGGACACCGGCTCGACATCCCTTAAAGCCGCCGCAATCGTTTCAAGCGAAAACCCGGAGGCAAGGCAGGCAGCGGCCGCCGCAAGCATGTTATAGACGTTGAACAAGCCGACGAGCTTCGTTTCCACCACTGCCGATCCGTGCGGCGTGCACAGCCGAAAGGCCATGCCGGATGGGGTCATGGCAATCTCTTCCGCCATCACATCGCTCTTCGTGCGAATACCGTAAGTGATGATTGGTGCTGCTGTCATATGTTTATAATATTGCGAAACAGGATCATCATGATTCAAAACGGCAAATTTCGGCCGCCGCTCGTCGTAGCGGTTGCCGAGCTGGGCAAACAACAGCCCTTTGGCGTTCCGATACTCGTCCATCGTTCCGTGATAGTCAAGATGATCTTGCGTCAAGTTCGTAAACACGGCCACATCGTAATCGCAGCCATGCACCCGTCCTTGGTGAAGGGCATGCGACGACACTTCCATGGCCGCAAACTCCACGCCCTCGTCGATCATCTGTTTAAACGTGCGTTGCAAGACGAGCGACTCCGGCGTCGTATTCGCCGCCGGGTAAGAACGGGCGCCGATTTTGATCCCGACCGTGCCGATCAGCCCCGTTTTTTTGCCGGCCTTTCTCGCGATCTGGTCAATGATATGAGTCGTCGTCGTTTTTCCGTTTGTGCCCGTCACGCCAATTAAATGAAGTCGATGGGTCGGGTGCCCGTAAAACGCATCAGCCAAAATCGCCATCGCCCGCCGGCTGTCCGGCACAAGGACAAGCGGCGCGTCCACCGCGAGCGGACGCTCAGCCACGACCGCCGCTGCTCCGCGCGCCACCGCTTGTTCCGCAAAGTCATGCCCGTCCACCGTAAATCCTTTAAGGCAAAAAAACAGCGAACCGGGCGTGACATGGCGCGAATCCATTTCGAGCGCGACAATATCCGGATTGCCCCCGCGATGCACCCAAAAACCGGGCAAGCGCGACAGCAACGTTTGCAATTTCATCCTTAGTCATCCCTTTCGCTTATAAATAGCTCGCCCTATGAGCGGACAGCGGAAAAAGGGGCGCAACCAACCCGATGAGTCATCGCATCGGCCGCCCCTTGCAAGATCGTTTACCGCTCCTCTGCCGCTTCGCGTTTCGCCAAATAAATGCGAATCGTCGAGCCTTCTTTTACTTTCACCCCGGGCTCCGGCGATTGTTCGACAATGACATCGCCCTCGCCACTAACATCTAATTTTAAGTCAAAAAACTGTTCTTGCAAATCTTTTTTTGTCATTCCGATCAAATTCGGCACCTCAATGACTCTCGGCTCATCCCATCCCCGTTCCTTCTCAAGTTGGTCTTTGCGCGGCTTCACACCCATCACCCGCAGGCTGTCTTCTATGACCTTGCCAACGATCGGCGCCGCAACCGTGCCGCCGAATTGGACCGT
The DNA here is from genome assembly GCF_001414205.1 of Geobacillus sp. Sah69. Classification (NCBI taxonomy): domain Bacteria; kingdom Bacillati; phylum Bacillota; class Bacilli; order Caryophanales; family Anoxybacillaceae; genus Geobacillus; species Geobacillus sp. Sah69. The sequence goes on from NZ_LLKS01000025.1 coordinate 35,558, forward strand.
GCCTTTCGGATTGTCAACAGCGACGTACACGACGAGCTGCGGGTCGTCCGCCGGCGCAAAACCGATGAACGACACGATATGGTTGTTTTGCAAATAGCGGCCGCCTTGCGCTTTTTGCGCCGTTCCGGTTTTCCCGCCGACGCGGTAGCCTTCGACATACGCCTTTTTCCCTGTGCCTTGGGCGACAACGCTCTCAAGCGCATAGCGGACTTGTTTCGACGTTTCCTCGGAAATGACGCGCCGTTTCGCCTTTGGTGTATTGCGGCGTACGACTTCCCCTGTTTCCGGGTCGATCCATTCTTTGGCGATGTACGGGGTGTATAGAGTGCCGCCGTTGATCGCGGCCGATACGGCGGCGACTTGCTGGATCGGCGTCACCGACACCCCTTGGCCGAACGCAGTCGTCGCCAATTCGACCGGCCCGACCCGCTTTAAGTCAAACAAAATGCCAGTCCCTTCCCCTTGCAGGTCAATGCCGGTTTTCTCACCGAAGCCAAACTTCTTAATATAACGAAACAGCGTTTCCTTTCCGAGCCGCTCCCCCAAAGCGACAAATCCCGGGTTGCACGAGTTTTGTACAACTTCCAAAAACGTTTGCTCCCCATGGCCGCCCTTTTTCCAGCAGCGGAGCGTAGCGCCGGCCACTTTAGCGTAGCCCGGATCAGAGAAGTGGTCTTTAAGGAGGTTGACTTTATGCTCCTCAATCGCTGCAGCCAACGTAATGATTTTAAACGTCGACCCCGGTTCATACGTGCTCCAAATCGGCAAATTGCGGTTGTAAATTTCCGGAGGGACGTTGCGGTAATCGGCCGGGTCAAACGTCGGCCGGCTCGCCATCGCCAAAATTTCCCCCGTATTCGGGTTCATGGCAATGGCGATGATGCCGTCTGGATTGTATTTCGCCTCAGCAATATCGAGCTCCCGCTCTATGATCGTCTGAATGCGTGAGTCAATCGTGAGCACCAAGTTCAAGCCGTCGGTCGGCGGCGTATAGTCATCCGCCATATCGGGCATGCGCCGCCCTTTTGCATCGGAGTAAAACTGCACCGAACCGCGTTCTCCGCTCAGTTCTTTGTCATAATACAGTTCAAGCCCTGTGAGCCCTTGGTTGTCAATGCCAGTAAAGCCAAGCACATGCGATAAGTAGCTGCCAAACGGATAGTAGCGCTTCGTGTCTTCAGCAATGTACACCCCGTCCAAATCGAGCGCGCGCACGTCCGCCGCTTTCTCGTCGGAAATTTTCCGCCCTTCTTTCAAGCGGACGATCGAGGTGTTTTTTGTCATTTGTTTATAAACGGATTCGACCGAAGCGCCCAAAACCGCCGCCAGCTTTTCTGCCGCTTCCGCCGGATTTTTCACTTGCCGCGGGATGACATACACCGTCGGCGCGCTCATATTCGTCGCCAGCGGGACGCCGTTTCGGTCCAAAATTTCGCCGCGCTTCGGCTCAAATGGGATGTTCCGCCCCCACAGCCCTTTCGCCCGTTCCGCTAATAGATCGCCGAGCCAAAATTGGACATAGCCGAGACGGAGATCGATAATGGCAAAAACCAAAACGCCGATCAAAAAGACGATCGTCAACCGTTTGCGCACGGTCACGTACGATACGCGCATATGGCGGAACCTCCTTCATGATGGGCTCGTTCCACTATATGCTTGTACGCTCCGTTATAGAACGGCAAAAAATCACTCGTGAGGCCCGGCCTCTTTCCGTTCAGCCGCCTCTTGTTCTTTCTTTGCCGCCATTTCTTCCCACTGACGCGGCGGAGCCAGTTCGACGATCAAATAATCCCCTTGCCGCACTCGCGCTCCCGGGCGGATGTTTTGGCTGACGACATAGCCGGTTCCTTTCGTGCTTGGCCGCAGGCCGAGTATATGAGCCACTTTCATGGCGTCCCGCAGCGAAAACCCGCGCAAGTTCGGCATCGTCGCCGCTCCATCCGTTTTCAACACGACCCGCTCGCCGGGAAGAAGACGATCTCCGCCGCGCGGAAGCTGCCGCTCAACGTACCGGCCGGTGCCGATGACGACCGGCACATAGCCGTTTTTCTTCAACTGCTCCGCCGCCGTTACGGCTGCCTCGCCGACCAGCGAATCGAGCGCGCGTTGCGCCGCTAGTTTCGTTTCCACCGATTTTTCTTTGCTCGGTTCAATATGCAAATATTGCAGGCTGCTTTTCATCACCGTTGTAAAAATTTGCGAAACAGGCGCCGCTCCGGTTTCCGTCACATCCAACCGCGGCTGCTGAACAGCTACATACATGAGAAGGCGCGGATCATCCGCCGGCGCCATGCCTAAAAACGAGAAAATATAATTTTCCCGTCCGGTCAAATAGCCGCCGGAAGCGGATGGAATTTGCGCCGTCCCCGTTTTGCCGGCGACGCGGTAGCCGTCAATTTGGTACGGGCGGCCGGTGCCGTGCTCTGAGGTGACAACCGTTTCCAAAATTTCCCTAACCTTCCGCGCCGTTTCAGCCGTAATCGGTTCACCGACGACAGTCGGCTCGTGGTCGAGAACGACTTTGCCGCTGTCTGGATCGACCACCTTTTCAATGACGTACGGCTTCATCATTTTTCCGTCGTTGGCGATCGCTGTCGCCGCCTGGATTTGCTGAATCGGGGTCACTGACGTCCCTTGCCCGAACCCGGTCGTAATCCGTTCGATCGGATAACGGTAACGAATTTGCCCTGTCGCCTCACTCGGCAAATCAATGCCCGTTTTCTGATCGAAATGGAAACGATGCAAATACTGCAAAAACCGGTCTTCCCCGAGCTTTTCTTTCACCAAAATGGAAAAAGCGACGTTCGAAGAGCGCTGCACCCCTTCATTGAACGTAATCGTCCCCCAACCGACATCGTTATGGTCGCGGATGGTGTTCGGCCCGACTTTGTATGAGCCGGAACGGTACGTTTCATTGCCGTTGTACACTCCTTCATTAATGGCGGCAGCAAGCGTAAACACCTTCATCGTCGACCCCGGCTCATACGGGTAGGAAATAGCGTCATTTAAAAAGTTCGCAATATCGCGTTTGTTCGGGTCAAAACTCGGGCGAGTCGCCATCGCTAAAATTTTTCCTGTTTTCGGATCAGCCACGATGGCGATGATCTTTTTCGGCTTGTACTGCTTTTCTACGCCGTTCATGGCGTCTTCCAAAAACGTCTGGATTTTCGCGTCAATCGTTAAATACACGTTCGCGCCGTTGTCCGGCTTTGCAATCGTGCGCTCTCTCGCCTCCGGCAGACGGAACCCCTTCGCATCGCTGGCAAACGACACATAGCCGTCTTTGTCGCGCAAATAACGGTCAAGCGATTTTTCTACTCCCATTTTGCCGACCGTTTCGTTTTTCGCATTTTTTTGCGCGTAGCCGATGACATGCGAGGCGAACATGCCATTCGGGTAAAACCGGGCAGTGTCGCGGGTAAAGATGATGCCCGGCAAATGGAGCGCTTCAATTTTCCGCTTCAGCTCGAAGCTGATATTGCGGCCATAGGAGCCGAACTCGACTTGTTTCGCCTTTTTGGTCAAAATGCGCTCCATTTGCTCGACGTCCATGCCAAGCAGCGGAGCGAGCTTTTCCGCTGTTTCCTCTGGATCGGCGACACGGCGCGGATCATCCGGGTCCACAATGGCGGCGACTGTATACGACGGCACGTCTTGGGCTAAAATGACGCCGTTGCGGTCAAAAATCGTCCCGCGTTTCGCTTCAATCGTGCGCGTCTGCTTATGCTGCTGCTGCGCGATCTCCGCCAGCGCTTCGCCTTCCGCTTTTCCCGTCCACTGCACTTGCACAAAGCGGGCAAACAAAAGAAAAAAGGCAAAGCTGAACACGCAAAACAAAATAAACGCCCCGCGATGGGTGTTGCGATGCTTTTTTGCCTCCATCACCCATCAGTCCTGTACGACTTTGACGTGGTTTTCGTTGAGCGACAAACCGAGCTCTTTCGCCTTTTGCAAAATGCGCTCGTACGCGCTCAGCCGCTGCACTTCGACGTACAAGTCATTATTTTCTTTCTTTTGTTCATCAATGGCCGATTCCAACTTTTGGACATCTTTATTAAGCTCATAAATTTGCACTTGGGTTGAGACGGTATGGACCGCCGCGTAAAAGACAAACAGCAAAAACGAAACGATCAACAGCTTCTCAGCCAGCGTCAGCCGAAGGCGCCGTTTTCGCTGCGGCTTCTGGCTCGGCGGCGCGGCCGGATGCTTTTGTTCGCGTGCTACTTTGACTGCCAAATGGTTCACAGCGTTTCCCTCCTGTTTCTCCTCACCTATTTTCTCAGCCGCGCGGCAGTTTTTCAGCAATGCGGAGTTTGGCTGAACGGGCGCGGCGGTTCCGTTCCACCTCTTCAGCAGAAGGAACGACCGGTTTTTTTGTAATAATTTTCAACACAGGACGGTAGTCATTAGGGAGAACTGGAAGCCCTGGAGGCAATGGCGGGTTCTCGCTTGCTTTTTTAAACGTCTCTTTGCAAATGCGGTCTTCGAGCGAATGAAACGTAATGACGCTCACCCGTCCTCCCGGCGCCAACAAGTCAATCGCCTGCTCAAGCGCTTCGCGAAACGCCTCGAGCTCATCGTTGACTGCGATGCGGAGCGCCTGGAAAATGCGTTTGGCCGGATGTCCGCCGCTGCGGCGCGCCGGCGCTGGAATCGCCTCCTTAATGACCTCAACGAGCTCCCCGGTCGTTTCAATCGGCTTCTCGCGCCGCACCTCCTCGATTTTGCGCGCTACTTGCTTTGAAAATTTTTCTTCGCCGTACCGAAAAAAAATGCGCACAAGCTCCTCATATGGCCAACGGTTGACGATCTCCGCCGCCGTCAGCTGTTGCTTGCGGTCCATCCTCATGTCAAGCGGCGCGTCGTGCTGGTAGCTGAAGCCGCGCTCCGGCTCATCGAGCTGCGGCGATGAAACGCCCAAATCAAACAGCACGCCGTCGACGGCAGCGACGCCGCGGGCGGAAAGCTCCTCTTGCAAAAACCGGAAGTTGCGGTGCACAAACTGCACTTGCTGGCCATAACGGGCGAGCCGTTCACGCGCATACGAAATGGCGGTTTCGTCTTGATCAAAGGCAAACAGCTTTCCGCGCTTTGAGAGGCGGGAAAGCAAATAGTCGCTATGGCCGCCGCCGCCCAACGTACAATCGACATAGACGCCGTCCGGGCGGATGTTCAGTCCGTCAACCGCTTCTTTTAACAGCACCGTTGTATGTTCAAACACATGTCCACCACCTTTGCTGCTTCCAAACGCTGCTTCCTTAATTATATCGCAAAGACGGACAAAATTTTAGCTTTTTTTGTAAAAAAACGTCCCTTTTTGTTTATTTTTGTCGGACATCCCCAGATGGAGCCATTAGTTCCAACCCCCTTTTACTTTTATTTCCAAACCCATGGCGATTGTTTTGTTACTATTTCATTTCACAAAAAAAAAATCCTGCTCGAAACAGGATTTTTCTTTTCGACTTTTTCTTTGAAAAAGCTTTATATATATACAATTTTATGCATTCCGTTTCCAGGGGCGTCGATCAGCGAAAGTTTTTTTACAAAATCAAATCCGTAACGATTCACGTAGTAAAACACGTTCCAAACCCGTTCCTGAGGCGCTCCGTTCGGCCGCAGCGCCGTTTCGACGCGCCAAAACTTGCGCCATGTCGTCTCATGTTTGCGCAAAAGCGCCCGCTCCAACGTTTGCTGAAGAAACTCGATTTGTGACTCAATGATGGCGGCATTTTTCGCCACCAATCCTTCCAATCCGCGGTCAATCTCCATGCCAAGCGCGCGCAGCGGCTGATGCGCCGCCTCGATGTCGGCTTTCGCTTTCGCAAACGCCTTGGCAAGCGGAACTTCAGCCGTCTCCTTCCGCCATCGCTCCTTGGCCGCTTCGAGCCGCCCGGCCAATACGTCGGCGGCTTCGAGACCGAGATCAGCGAGATCGGTTTGCAGCGAACGGCCGACGATCGTCGCCTGCAGGCGCGGCGCCAGCGGCGGCATTTCGAATCCGAACAGCGAAAACGCCTCCTTCAACTCCGCCCAATAGGCGATTTCTCCCGGGCCGGCGACAAAAGCGAGCGTCGGCAGCAAATACTCTTGCATAAGCGGACGAGTGACAACATTGTTGCTTAAACAGTGCGGCTTCGTCTCGGCAAGCTCAAGCAGCTGCTGTTTCGCAAAGACGATATGCCCGGCCTTGTCGCGGAACGCGCCGCGCTCTTCGTCATAGTGCAAAAGCAGGCGCTCATGGCCGTTGTAATAAAACAAGTTGGCCGCGTTGGGCGCTATCTCAATGAGCGGCGCATACCCGAGCTCGCGCAGCGCCTCTTGCTGCGCCAACACGGCCGATGTCACGCTGCGATGGCGGTCAATGAGCGCGGCGAAAAAACGGCGCTCAAGAAGGCGCACCGCCGCATCGCCGGCATTCAAGACAACCAATCCGTCAGCAGCAAACAGGCGCAAGACAATCGCCGCAAAAAAGTCGACAAACGTGCTCGCCTCATCCAAACATGTCTTGAGAAAGGAAAGCAGTTCGTTCGTCGCGTCCGTCTCCCCGTACGTTTTCACGACACGTTCGATCCACGCGCCGGCAAGCTCATGATCAAGCGGGACGTCGGCTGCCATCCGCCTTTCCTTCCGCTTGTGCGGATATAGCGCTTTCCTCACTTCGCCGCCCTCTACCACATACACATGGTCGATTTCCGCGATGTCATGATCCTCGCCGGCGATCCAAAACAGCGGCACGACCGGCACGCCAAGCTTCCGTTCCTGTTCTTTGGCGAGCTGGATGATGGTGATGATTTTATAGATCGTATAAAGCGGACCGGTCAACAGCCCGGCTTGCTGTCCGCCGACAACAACGACGCTGTTCTCCTGCCGCAGCTTGTCGATATTGTGCATCGTCGCCCTGCTTGCCGAGAACCGACGGTGATAGGAGTCTAAATAATCGGCAAGCCCGCTCCGGTCGTATGTCCGTTTTTGCAAATGAGACAACCGGCGGCGAAACGCCTGATCATCAGCCCAAACGTAGTCAAACCCTTTCTCAGCCGGAAACGCGCCGGTTATGTAATCGGCCGCCAGCTTTGTCGCCGCCGGCAGCGGAATTTCGTGAACCTCCATGGCGAAAACTCCCTTTCTTATGTATTCTTTCATGAGTATAGCACGTTCGGCGCCAAGAGGAAAAAATGATTGCTCAAAGGACGGCAGCGATGCGCGCCATCATGCCATAGACGAGCAGGCCGGCGTAAAGGGACGCAAAAATGAGAAAACTGGCCCGCCAAAATAGACGAAACACCGCCGCCAGGTGAAAATCCGCCTTTTTCCGCCAGTAGCCGAGTGCGATGGCGGCGTGCAATCCGAGCAAAAAGAGAAGAAGATGGACAAAATATGACTTTCCGAACAGCACGGCAAGCAAAAAATAGACGGCGGCGATGAAAAACGCGGTCGCCGCGTTGACCGCCGCGTAAAACGCCGCCCGTTTCCGCCCGCCAAACAGGCGCATGGCCGCATAGACGAGCCAAAACAGCAGCAGCGGCAGTGTGACGAATGTCGCCAACACCGGCGCGAGCCAGTCACCCATCGCGGCTCCCCCCTTCCTTCCCTTTCAGCGCGCAATACACAAAGCGGACGAGCGGCAACGCAACGCCGCGCGCTTCCCCTTGCTTCAGCACATAGCCTAAAATGGCGTCAATTTCCGTCCGACGCCCGTTTGCCACATCCATATACATCGACGAATAGTTGTCCGCCGTGTTCCGGCATATATGAACGATCCGCTCCCACGCCCGTCCGACGTCACGAAGCGGCAACACCCGCCGCACTTCATCAAACAGCTGCGCCATCATGTCCCGATACGGCGCCACCTCAAGAAGCTCGCCGTTTTTCACTTGCAACAGCGCCGTCAACGGGTTGATGACCGCATTGACGACAAGTTTGTCGACAAGAATGCGCTCCCAATCGTCCGCCCATTCAATGGGAAACTCTCGATCTCCAGCCAGCCCGGCGGCCGCAGCAGGCGACCCATAGAAGGGGGCAAGCGTCAGTTTGCCGGCGCCTGTGTGCGCAACCGTCCGATCGTCAAGCTTGAACGCGCCGTGCTCCACAACGCCGACGACGATGTTTTTGTCAGCAAAAACAGACAGCTGTTCGAGATGGCTCATCCCGTTTTGCAAAAAAACAATCGTGCCGACGCGGCGGAACGAATCACGCTGGGAGCAGACATCCGCCACATCATATTGTTTAACCGTCACAAACACAAGCGGCTCAACGAGTTCCGTCCCGGCAAACGGCCTTGCTTGAACGGCAGTCTCCGTTGTTTTTCCTTCTTTTTTCAGGGCGACGCCGCATTCAGCAAGCTGCCTCGCCTGAGACAAGCGCCTTGTATACACCGTGACCTTATGGCGCCGCCCGAGATAAGCGGCAAGAAGCAGGCCGACCGCCCCGCCGCCGACAATGCCAATGTTCATATGTCTCCCCCGCCTTCCCGCCAAATTGCGTTAGCCTTATTTTAGCAAATGTCCCCGTCATCCGTTAAGAAAAAAAAGCCGGCCCAAAGGCCAGCTTTTATCCTTCCCCGACGCGCTCAGCCGCCGGCTCCGTTTGTTTTTCGGCGCCCGCCACTATTTTCCGCGCCCGCTCCATAATGGCGAGCAACGTTTTATACTCCTCTTGGACGGCCGCCAGCTGCTTTTGCAACGCTTCCTTTTCCATTTGCAACTTTGTCACCATTTGTTGCAGCTGCTCCATATCGTTTTTTAACGCCCGATTTTCATCCGCTGTCCGCCGGGCGTCGCGCGCTTTTTGCCCTTCCGCTTGCAAAAAAGCGAGCACTTCCGTCCATGACAGTTTGCTCTCTGCTGCCGCTTCCATCTCCGTTTGTCCCCCTCCTTCTTTTACCGATGCCGCCTCTTTTTTTCGCGTTTTCCGTTCTTGCTTTGCCTGTTCAATTTCCTCTTTATACTGCTTGCGAACGTACGAATTCCAGCGGAACCCGCACGCTGCCGCTGTCCGCGACAAACGCCGCCCCACCTCAGCAAACGCTTCTAGCTGGGTGCCGCCCTCGCGAATATATTGAAGCACAACGTTGGCCAACAGTTCATCTTCCTCTTTCGTCCAAGCGTCCTGGCGTACTCCGGTCATCTCCCTTCCCTCCTCATCGCCGCTTTGTCATTATATGTATGCGGCTAATAGAAACAGTAGAAGGAAAAAATTACTGCTTGCGAAAAAAAGGATGCAACGCCTGTTCATGTTCAACCGACCCCCATAGTGCGGCGCAACGGTCGATTTCAGCGAAAAATTGCTCACGAAACCAAGCTGTTCGCCATTTTTCGCCCGCTGCCGCCTTATAGGCTTCTAAAACAGCGAGCGACCGCGCGGCATAAAGGGCGAGCCGCGCCTGCCATTGCTCGCGCCAGTGGTCAGCCGCCAAGACCGAATCAGCCCACCCGCACGCTTCCATATCTTCCGCTGTCATCGGTTCAGCGCGCAGCAATAGATCGAGGGCACGCGCGTACGGCAGTTTGCCGAACAGCATCGAGGCGCCGCCCCAGCCGGTTGTGATGCCGAGCCGCCCTTGAATGAACCCGATTCGGCTTCCTTCTTTGACAAAACGGAAATCGCAGGCCGTCGCCAGCTCGCAGCCCCCTCCCATCACGGCGCCATTGACGAGCGCGGCCGTCGGTTTCGGAAACGTCAGCAGCCGGTAGAGCACCTCCCCCATGCGCGTCAGCATCTGTTTCGCCTCAGCGCCGCGCAAAGGCCCGAACTCGTGTAAATCGCCGCCCGAGCAAAAAGCCTCATCGCCAGCGCCCGTGATGGCAAATATTTTGACCCGCTCATCCGCTTCCGCCTCGCTCAGCGCTCCCTCAAGCGCCTCCATCACTGCAAAATTGACTGCATTCCGTTTTTCGGGACGGCAAATCGTAAACAAGGCGACGCCGTCACGCTGCTCCATCATCGCTTCCATCAGCACTCCTCGACAATTGGTCATCGTCCCCCCCTTTTTCCTGCCAGCAGCGAAAAAAACAAACGCGTGGACGTACGTTGTCGATTGTTCACTGCCAATAAAAAAGGCTGCCCGCTTTTCGGACAGCCTGTCGCTTGATGTCGGCCATTATTTGTTGACGACATCTCTTCCTTTGTACGTACCGCATGCTTTGCAGACGCGGTGCGCCAATTTCCATTCGCCGCAGTTCGGGCATTGCACCATGCCCGGCACTTGCAGTTTAAAGTGTGTACGGCGCAGTCGTTTTCTCGTTTTCGATGTTCTTCTAAAAGGTACTGCCATCGTTTTCCACCTCCTTGTCCGGCACATTCAGCGTATCGCTGCCGACGGGCAGCCGCTTGTTCAAGGCAGTCCGCCGGCAGGCAAGGCAGCTGCCGGACGGTGCGCGTTCTGGTCGGCGCCATCGGCCGGCAACGCCGGTCAGCCATCAGTTTCTTTCGTTCCATCAAAAAACTTAGCCAATCCTGCCAGACGAGGGTCGACCTTGTTCGCCGCCCGCTCTTCCAGCGTTTTTTCCCATTGTTCTTCCGTGAGAACGTCCCATCCTTCCCCGTGTTGCGGCGCCCCGTCAGCCCCCGGGTTGTCGGCGATGAGCTGCAACGGGATTTCAAGCAGGATGAGCTCGCGAATAATTGGGTTTAAATCAACCGTGTTTCCAGTTACGATATGGGTGTCTTCATCCGTTTCAGCGACGTCGCCGCCATCAACAAAAAACGTTTCCGTCGTCTTGATGGAAAACGGGTGTGTCACGTCGACGAGCGTCCGCGAACACGGCAATACCATCGTTCCTGACAGCGTCAAATGAAATGTAAACTTTGTCGAACCGACGTCCGCTTTCCCTTGAACGCGGACAAGCGAAATATCACGGATCAACGTGTCGATTTGTTTCAAATCAGACACGTCAACCGTCTCGTCAATCGCCATTTCCTTGTGCTGAAAACGGCGAAGCTGTTGAACCGTCCATTTCATACAATCACCTCAAGGCAACGAATAAAATTATACGTTCCGTTTCTATTTTTGTCAATGTTTTTTCTTTACAACCATCCGGACGCCTGAAAAAAGAAGAGGCAACAGGAAAGGTATACTTCCATTATTTCTAAATTCTGTTACTTGCATGCACATATGCCTCCGGCGGCTCGACGCGTTCCGCCAAAACCGGACGACAACATCACGACGCCCTTCCTAGGTTGATCTTTACCGCCGCATGTTCCATACTAGATGAGAGACAGGAGGTGCGCTTATGACGAGCCATCGTTTCAGCGCCGAGCGACGTCCGTTCCATGGGGGGAAGCGGCCATGAAAGCTGTTGGCGTGATCGTCGAGTACAATCCATTTCATAACGGCCATCGATATCACTTGCAAGAGACGCGTGAAAAGACAGGAGCGGACTGCCTCGTCGCCGTCATGAGCGGAAATTTTCTGCAACGCGGCGAGCCGGCCATTGTTTCAAAATGGGCGCGGGCCAAAATGGCGCTGGCAGCCGGCGTCGATCTCGTCATTGAACTGCCATATGCCTTCGCCGTTCAGGCGGCGGAGCGATTTGCCGATGGAGCGGTGCGGCTGCTCGATGCCCTCGGCTGCGAAGAGCTTTGCTTTGGGAGCGAATCCGGCGACATTGCTGCTTTTTTAGCCGCCGCGAAGACGTTGTTTGCGCAAAAAGAGGAGTTTGACGCCCTCGTCCGCGCCGAACTTCAGCGTGGGCAAAGCTTTCCGAAAGCGAATGCCAAGGCGTGGGATCAGCTCCGCTCCGTCCCGCTTGATTTGGCGCAGCCAAACAACGTGCTCGGATTAGCCTACGTGAAAGCCATTTGGCGGCACAAGCTCTCCATCATGCCGCGCACGATTCCCCGCCTCGCCGCTGGCTATCATGACGAGTCGTTTTCCCATCCATCGATCGCCAGCGCCACAAGCGTGCGAAAGACGCTGCGACAAACTGGGCAGCTTGCGTCGATTGCGCCATACGTCCCTCCAACGACGCTCGAGCAGCTGCGCCAATACCGGCAAACGTATGGGCGCTGGCATGATTGGGAAGCGTATTTTCCGCTCTTGAAGTATCGGCTGCTGACGGCAACCAAGGAGGAACTGCGCCGCACGGCCGGAATCGAGGAAGGCGTGGAGCACCGGTTGAAGGAAAAAATTACCGTTGCCGAAACGTTCGCTTCTTTCATCGCCGCCGTCAAAACGAAACGGTACACGTGGACAAGGCTGCAGCGAATGTGCGCGCACGTGCTGACCAACTTCACAAAGGAAGAACAAACGAAGACATCCGATCCTACGTACATCAGGCTGCTCGGCATGAGCGAAACCGGCCGCCGCTACTTGCAGCGGGTGAAAAAAGAGCTGGCGCTGCCGCTGATTACGAAAGCGGCTAAATTGAACGGCGATCCGCTTTACGAGCAAGAAAAAAGGGCGGCCGCCGTCTATGCAGCCGCCCTTCCTGAGCCGCTGTACAGCGCCGCGCTCAAAGAAGAATACGCAACGACCCCCATTTACGCTTCCGGCATGGAGCGCAAATAACGGATCGCATCTTCAAACGTATCGACCGGGACGATTTTCATGTTCGTCCCGATTTTTTTCGCGGTCTGCACCGCCTCCCGGTAGTTCGATGACGGGGAGCCGTGTTCATTCGGAGCGAAAAACACTTCCGCCCCCGCGCGGTCAGCGGCCACGACTTTTTGTGAAACACCGCCGATCGGGCCGACTTGCCCATGAATGTCGATCGTTCCGGTGCCGGCAATGTTATGGCCTTTCGTCATATCTTCTTCAACGAGCTGATTGTAAATTTCAAGCGAAAACATCAGCCCCGCCGACGGACCGCCGATCTGTTCCGAGTCAACGTCAACCGGCGGGTCGGTGCGGACGTCATAATCGGTCATGAGCGTCACCCCAAGGCCGATTTGGTTTGGATGGTGCGGGAACGGCTTCAGCCGGAGCTCGACCTCCCGCCGCTCCCCCTCGCGGACAAACGCGATGCGGACGCGGTCTCCCTCTTTTTTCTTCCGAATGTAGTCGATGATTTGCTCCGACGTTGTCAACGGCCGGCCGTCGAGCGCGGCGAGGCGGTCGCCGGCCTGCAAGCGTCCCTCCGCCGGCATGTCAGGGAGAACGTTCATCACATACACACCTTTCGGCTCATATGAAACCGGCTTTCCAGCGTGCCGGTAAGCGACGACAATCGCCGCTTCCTTTGACTGTTCCATCAGTTCTAGCTGACGCATCGTATATTCTTTGTCGCTTTCCCCTTCCTGTTTAATCTCTTCAACCGGATGCAGCTCATAAAAAGGGCGGATATGGGCGAGCAAGTACGCGATGACGTTCGCCCGCCCCATGCGGACCGTCGTCAACATGAACGCCCCCGCATCGCGGTCGCCGTGCTCAACATGAACAAGCGGCGTTAACTTTTGCGCGCTTCCCGGCATCGTCACGTAATACGGCAATTTCATAAAAATAAGCAAAACGGCAAGGACGGCGCTAAAGAAAAACGCCGCTATATACGTTCGTTTCTTCATTGGTGCTTTGGCTCCTTCCACTGTTCAATCGCTTGGCGGATCGCCCCGGCTTGTTTCCGCGCTTCCTCTTCGCCGCGGGCAATAATGTCTTCGATATGGGTGAACGCCCGCGAGCTGTATTGCTCTACGCGCGGCCGGATCATCACGTCCGAGGCGAGTTCCCGATGGGCGACGAGCTCGGCTTGCAAAATATCAAGGCTCTTCCAAATGACATCCACAAGCGAGGCAATTTCCGCCTCTTTGTTCAACGGGGCAACATCGACCGCGATGACAAGATCAGCCCCCATCGCCCGAACGACCGATACCGGCACGCGGTCCACGACACCGCCATCAACAAGCAGCCGCCCGTCCACCGCCGCGGGCACAAAAATGCCGGGGATCGAGATGCTCGCCCGCACAGCTTGGGCCGCATCCCCTTGCCGAAACACGACTTTTTCCCCCGTCTGCAAATCAGCGGTGATGACCGCCACCGGCGGAGAAAGCTCTTCAATCCGCCTCCCTTTCGTCAACAAACGAATGAATTCGGTGATGCGCTCACCGGCGATCAGCCCCATTTTCGGCACCGTCCAATCGAGAAAATCGTTGCGCCGGAACGACTTGGCGAGCCGATAAAGGCGGCTGAGGCCGTGGCCGCTCGCATAAAGGACAGCCACAAGCGCGCCGATGCTGCTGCCCGCCAAATAAGAAATAGGGATTCCTTCCTCCTGTAGCACTTTCAATACGCCGAGGTGAGCAAATCCGCGCGCGCCCCCTGACCCGAGCGCCAATCCGATCTTCGGCGGCACGATTCTCCCCCCCTTTGCTGCGGCTCTCCCTCGCTTTCATCTTATGGTCTAAACCGCCCCCCTATGCTCGTATATTAGGTTATATGAGGTTGTACCGCGCAAGGCCGCACGGCAAAAAAAGGGGGGAGAACATTGAAGCGAAACTGGGGAGCGAAACTAAAAACGGCGCTGCTCGCTTCCGCTGTGACGTTATTCGCCTTTTCGCTCATTTGTTATCCAAAACAGTCGCTCCAAGCATCCATTCGCGGGTTAAATATGTGGTGGGAAGTCGTGTTCCCGTCGCTCCTGCCGTTTTTCATTGTCTCGGAGCTGCTCATCAGCTTTGGCGTCGTTAGCTTTCTCGGCGTCTTGCTGGAGCCGCTTATGCGCCCGCTTTTTCGCGTCCCAGGCGTCGGCGGGTTTGCCTGGGCGATGGGGATGGCATCCGGCTACCCGTCGGGGGCGAAGCTGACCGCCCGCCTGTATCAAGAAAAACAACTGTCGACCATCGAGGCCGAGCGGCTCTCTTCGTTCACCAATTCTTCCAACCCGCTATTTATATTTGGGGCTGTTTCAGCTGGGTTTTTTAACAATCCGCAGCTTGGTTTGTTGCTGGCCGTCTCCCATTATTTAGGGAACATTGCCGTCGGACTAGTGATGCGCTTTCACGGCATCCGGAAAGAACGGGGGCAGCCGAAGCGGCGGCCGCGCTCGTTTTCGTTCCCGTATGCACTGCGCACACTCCACAAAACGCGGCTGAAGAATGAACAGCCGCTTGGCAAGCTGCTCGGCGATGCCGTCCACTCTTCCGTTCAAACGTTGTTGATGATCGGCGGCTTTATTATTCTCTTTTCCGTCGTCAACCAATTGTTGTATATGATGCACTTGACCGAGCAGCTCGCCCCCTTGCTGCGCCAGCTGCTCCGGCTCGTCCAGCTTCCGGAGCAGCTTGATATTCCTATTTTTTCCGGGTTGTTTGAAATTACGCTCGGCAGCCAAATGATCAGCCAGACAGATGAAGCCGAGCTGCTGGAAAAGGCGGTGGCCGTCAGCTTCGTCTTGGCTTTCGGTGGCTTTTCCGTTCAAGCGCAAGTGGCCAGCATTCTCGCTGAGGCCAACATCCGCTTTCAACCGTTTTTCATCGCCCGTTTTCTGCATGGAGTTTTTGCGGCTTCATTTACATATTTGCTTTGGGAGCCGTTGTACCTTCGGGCGGCAGGCAACGAAACCGGCAATATTCCGGTGTTTTGGCACGCCGCCGCAGAGAGCGTCTGGCACGAAAGATGGCAATGGCTGCAGCACTATGGGCCACTGGCCACGATGCTGTTTCTGTGCCTTTATATATGGCTCGCCGCCAACGCAAGCAACAAAACGCGCGGACGCTTGTGACTGCCCGCGCTGCCGGCCCCGCGGCGCCATCCGGCCGCCGGGGCGGCTCTCGATGCTTTTGCATCCCGCTTCTCCGCCGGCAAAATAAGGGATCGGCGGATCGGTTCCGCCCTTGGACAGAACAGCCTTTTCCTAGCCGTCAATCGGCGGCCATCGAGGCGAATTTCCGCTTCAGGGCCGCCTCGACAACCGGCGGCACAAGTTCGGAGATGTCGCCGTTATACTTAGCGACCTCCTTGACGATACTTGAACTCAAAAACGCATACTGGCTGTTCGTCATCATAAAAAACGTTTCAATGTTCTCGTCCAAGACGCGGTTCATCGATGTAATTTGCATTTCATACTCGAAGTCAGACACCGCGCGCAAACCGCGCAAAATGGCGTTGGCGTTTTTGCTGCGGGCATAGTCAACAAGCAGGCCGTGAAACGATTCGACATGCACGTTTTCTAGCGTCCGCGTCACCTCGCGCAGCAGCTCCATCCGCTCCTCAACCGTAAACAGCGGCTTTTTCAAGGAATTGTTTAACACCGCCACATAAACTTTGTCAAATACTTTTGCCCCCCGTTTGATAATATCCAAATGCCCGTATGTCACCGGATCAAAGCTCCCCGGGCAAACGGCAATGCTCGCCATCGCGTTCGTCCCCTTTCTGTTCGTCAGTCCGGCGGTAAATAGTGACGCCGGTGATGCCGTATGTTTCCCGCTTCCACTGCTTCAAGCGGCCGACTTCTTCCGGCAGCTCGGCCTCAGCCAAATGTTCGGCAACGACAACGCCATCGTCCTCCAACAAATCGTGGTTGGCGATAAACGATAACAGCGCCGGCCACTTTTTCTCCTTGTACGGAGGATCGAGAAAGATGACGGAAAAGCGCAGGCCTCGCTTCGCCACCGCCCTCAACGCCCGCTCGGCGTCGTTGCGGTAAATTTCCGCCCGGCGCTCAAGTCCACAGGCGGCAACGTTTTTTCGGACCGTCTGCACGGCCTTTCCGTCATGATCGACGAAAATGACGCGCTCAAGCCCGCGGCTAAGCGCTTCGATGCCCAAGCCGCCGCTGCCGGCGAACAAATCGAGGCCGATGCCGCCGGCGAAATACGGGCCGATCATATTAAAAACCGCTTCTTTCACCTTGTCGGTCGTCGGCCGCGTCGACAATCCTGGAACCGCTTGCAGATGCCGACCTTTGCATGTTCCGGAAATGACTCTCATTGCGTTCACCTAATTCGTTGTTTTCATGGTCGTCTTATCATGTTTATTATAGTCAAACTTGAGAATTTTTCATAGCCGCGTGTATAGAAATCAGAAAACCGTCCATAATGAGTAATGGCAACACCGTAGATGGCGTTGTTGCCAATGACGGAGAAGACTTACGTTTCCCCATAAGTTCTTCCTCCGGTTTCTCCTCTCCCTTTTCTTTTTCTTTCCGTTCCCTGTTCCGACCCGCGCGGAGGCAAGGAATTGGAAAGGGCCTTGCGGATCGTTTGTCCGCAAGGTTTTTTTTTGATTGCAATTTCTGCAATGGACCGGTAAAGTTATGAATGGACGATGATCGCAAGGAGGACCGTACATGATCCAGCGTTTTATCGAACTTGGCGAAGGCTATTCCGATATATATGAGCTGATGGAGCTGGCGCGCGCCAACCGCCACCGTTTATCCGGCTTTTTTGCTTTCCATACGGTGAAAAAAGGCCAGGCGGTCGTCTCCTTGGTTGTTGTGCTCCACCCAACCGACCCGGGCGACTTTCAACCGCTTTACATTTGCCGTGAAGGTGTTCCCGATCCCTCCGTCAAACCGAACAAACGGTACGATTTGTTTGCGGAAACCGCGAAGGAGCTTGGCTTTGGCGTCATCCATCTCGACGTCAAGCCGTCAACGATGTTCTCGGAACTCGACTTATATTATCAGCACTTAATCGGCATTATGCGAATGAACCGCTTCATCCCGCCGCTCCAATAGCCAAAAAAAGAGCAGGGCTAAGGCCCGCTCTTTTCTTTCATCCAAGCGGATACGGGGAGTCTTTCTCTTTTTCCCCTTTCGATTCAAACTCCAGCTTTAAAAACGGACGATACGACGGCTCAACGCGTTTGACGAACGGGAGCGCCGCCAGTTTTTTCATCACATGGTCGACTTGCTCCATGTCGCAGTACAGAACGGCATATTTCAGCCGCTTTGAAATATAGTGAATGTTGCCGAATTTGCGCAGTTGCTTCCCGTATTTCAATGAATGAAGCCAAACGATAATCCCTTGCCGTTTTGGAAACATAGTCCTTTCCCCTTTTTCTATGCTCGGCAGCCGCAGCCTCCGCCGGATCTGCAGCCGCCGGAACAGCCGGCTGACAGGAAGTACGGGTTCCCGGTCGGCACTTTGACATGTTCCGAGACAGCCTTGCCGATCAACACGCTAATGTCATCAAGCAGCTGTTGCAGCGCTTTTTCCGACTCTTTAAAGGCGGACACCGTCTCATGCAAATCAAGCTCCCGTTTCGCCTCACGCACTTCTTTCATCACGTTGCGGTAATCGGGATGGTATTTGCCGAAGCGCTGCACCTCCTCATACCGCTCTTTCAGCTTGACGAAACGGGCGATCAGCTGCTGAGCGCGGCGGTCTTGTTTGAGCCGCCGAAACGCGCGGCGGTATTCATCCGCCACCTCCGACTCGACAACCATTTTCGCCAACGATTCTGCTTTATCCAAAATCTCGATGCGCTCGAGAGTAGCGATCCTCACAAATATAGCACCTCCATCTTTCATCATACCATGAATAAAAGGAAAATGGAAAGGGAGGAGATCATGAAGGAAAAGAAGAGCGCAAAAAAAGACTATCCGAAGTCAGAAAGAGACTCTGCCGGATAGCCTTGTCTCCTGTCGAGCTTTACGGGATCGTCACTTCAAATTCATGCATCATGCCGGTCATCTTTCCATCGTTATAGACGAGCTCAAGGCGGATCATATGCTTTCCGCTTGGCAGGCCGCGCACGATAAAGGCGGCCGTATACACTTCCGTCATTTTCTGTCCATTGAGATACACGTTGATATGGCCGCCCCCCTCTCCTTTGCGAAACGGAAATTGCGCGGCCAAACATTCCACGAGCACGTCATGCCCTTTCACTTCATATTTGACATGCCATGGGTGATTCGCTGTCGGCGCATGAACAGCGGCCGCTGCCGTCTCCGGCCGTCCGCCGGCATACGCCCATAACAGCACCACACACCCGAACCATACAAGCCATTTCGGCAAAGGCATCACTCCCTTTCAGAGCTAGTCTTTGCCGTTTGCCGCCAAATTAGTCGCGCAGCGCTTTAAACATTTGCCACATGAGAGAGGCCATCTGCAACGATTGGGAAATTTTTTCTACTTTATCGGGGATCGTCTGCCCGTAATGGCGCAAGGCGGCCAACTGGAGCGCCGACAGCTCGTGCGGACGGCGAGCGAGCAGCCGGTACCAGCGCGGCTGTTCACGCACAAACGCGCGCAACATCGGGTTTGCCTGCACATATTGCCATACATCTCTTCTCATTGCTACCACCCTTTAGTCTTGGCGAAACGAAAACGGATGCTCCTCTTTGTTGGGCCGTTGCGAACTGGCTCCTTGAAATTCAGACAGAATGCCCTGGATCGCAGCGAGGGCCTGTTGGACGCTTGCCAAGTGTTTTTGCACTTCTGCCGCGTCAAGCTGTCCAAGCATCGCCGCGAGCTTATCAAGCCATTTGCTTGCTCCCTTTTCCTCTCTTTTCTCCTTGCCGCCTGCGTCTCGGTACGGTTCCCATATGTCGTCATCCTCTCCGAACAAGTACCAGTCCTCATACACTTGCTTCCACGTCTTTTTGCCGCTGCGCACCTCTTGAATGAGTTTCGGGTGTTTTTTGACAAACTGTTTGAACTGTTCAACGGAAGGATGCAGAGGCTTGGCCATAACCGTTTTCATCCCTTTCATCCACTCATGCCTATCTGCCATATCATATCGCTCCCAGCAGGCAAAGGTGCGCCCAAATTTTCATAGCGGCGTCAGGAAATTTTGCGTATAATAATCGGCATAAACGCCGACGCCAAGGTGGGTAAATTCCGCATTCAGCATAATTTCCCGGTGCTTTTGACTGTTCAGCCACCCAACCGTCGCCTCGACGCCATCTACTTGATGAGCGGCAATATTTTCCCCAGCGAGCTGAAATGAAACGCCCAAGGCGCCAAGCCGTTTGGATAAATCGCCGTATTGCGGCGATTCATGAGAGAAGAACTGGTGGTCATGCATATCCTGGCTATGCTTGGCGGCAGCCATGGCGGCTTTGCTGTCCCAGACAAGGGGGGGAAGCTCATGACGGCGTCGGATCAAGTTCGTCCAGTCAAAAATTTGCTTCGCATTGGCCGCATCGACCTGCCGCTGTTCTTTCTCTGACAACGGAGTAGCCGCGGGCAGGCGGCCGCGGTACACAAGCTCATACGGCCGCAGTTTCACAAACGTTTCTGCGTCCATGAGGCGAACAGCGGCCACACGGCCGGTAAACCGGTCGATGTACAGCTGGGCATACGCCTCTCCCACTTTAACGACCGGTCTTGAGGAATAATCTTGTTCCGACAGCTCAAACCGGTACGTCCCGCTGCTTAGTGTAATCTTAATGTTGGACAGGACGGGCATCGTTTGGAAAATCGTCTGCAGACGCTGGCCAATCGCAAACGGCTCGACGTTCACCTTTTCCCCGCCGACTAAAGCCGTGACGATTTTGCCGCCAAGCACCCCGATTTGGAAATACGATTCAGGGCGGCGGCTGTACACCCACCAATCGTAGCCATAAGCTGACGGATCAATTCGATCCGGCGCGCCGAACTGCTTTTCCGCCTCTTGCGCCGGCCGGCCAATCAACGCAGCGACGCCGGCGGTTGCTTTCGGTTCTTTCAGCGTGTATCCATTTGTTTTGGGCTGCTCCGGAGGGCTTTGCGGCGGCGGACTCGGCACAAAATAGTAAAACCCGATCAATAAGAACAAAAAAAGAAAAAACCATTTCACACGGCAACTCCCGCTTTCTGCAACAATCTCCTTATTGCCATTATAGCCGTTTTTCACAGGCAAAAAAAAGGGGCGTCCAAAAAGACCGCCCTTCCCTTCAAGAAACAATGTCTGTCCGTATTCAGTCAATGGACGCGATGTTGTTCAGAAATCTCGCTCAGCGCACGGCCGGCGCTCTCATCCGAATAACGGTTCGTCGCCAAGTCGCCGAGTGCAACGATGCCGACTAAACGGCCGCCTTCAACGACCGGGAGACGGCGAATTTGATGGCGCGCCATGATGTCCGCCGCTTTTTGCACGGAATCGTCCGGCGACACCGTCACCAGCTCGCGGCTCATCACTTCGGTCACCGCCGTTGAACCCGGATGTTTTTCCGCGATGCCGCGCACGACTAAATCGCGGTCCGTAATCATTCCGACGAGGCGGCCTTGATCGACGATCGGAATGGCGCCAACATTAAATTCACGCATTTTTACAGCCACTTCATACATGTTGTCAAGCGGGGTGCAATATTGCACATCCGTCGACATGATGTCCCGCACCGTTTGCATTGTCCGTCTCTCCTTTCTGCTTTTATTGTGCATCCGGCAGCGAGAAAAAATGCAAGCAAAACAGAAACAATAGCAAACAATTCGTTGAAATGCAAACCGTTTTCGTACTATTATAAATGAAGGGACGATTTCCTTTTTGGCGCTTTACATACCTGCGTTGTTAGGAGGAAGAAACATGAAATTTGACAATAGCGGTCTTGAAAATCAAACGGTTGAACTGTCCCGCCTTGATGACATCATGGCGCGCCACGGTTTTGTACGCGCGGCGCAGTGGGATTACGAACGGGTCACATACGACCGGAAATACGTGATTAAAGAGGGAACATACTATTTGCGTGTTCAAGGGTACGCGATCGAAGGGGATGTCGACTCGCGCTATGCACTCATTAAACTGCTCACACCGATTTTAGGGAAACATTACTATCCGCATGGCGTTGAATATGGTGAAGATGAGCATTTTCCATCTTCCCTTGTCGGCCAATGCCAAAAAGTATTGGAGCAAGTCAAACACGAAATTGAAAAGACGAAAGAGTAAAGAAAAAACGCATGAGAGCTCTTTTCTCATGCGTTTTTACGTCGCGACAAGCCGTTTGACCGTCACATCGACCGACTCGGCGCTGTATGGCGTCATCGCGGCGATCTCCTCGGCAATTTGCTGCTGCAGCCGCCGGCAAACCGCGAGCACCGACGCCCCATACCGGACGGATAGCTTCACGCTGATGCGGCAGCGGTCCTCTTGTGAAACAGCTACAAATATTTCGCAATCGTCCATTACAACGTCTTCCCATTCCCGCACACACATCATGACAATCGTCAACAGCGTCGCTTCTACGGCGCTCCGCTTCCGATGCCGGAACGTCTTCACCGCACTCCCCCTTCGCAGCGTATGAGCTATTTTTGTTATGTTATGCGATCCGGCCGGCCGATGCCACTTGCCTCTAAAATCCGAGCACTGCTTTAATCAGCGAGGTCGTCTGCCCACCCGGGTACAGGACGTAAAGAAGCAAATACACGATGACCCCCGTCGAAGCGCTGCCGAACCAAATAATGCTCGTCACCGGCCCAAGCCGGCGATGGCGGGAGCGGCTGTCTTTCAGCCCCGTCCAGATCGTCACAAGGCCAAATACGGCTCCCACTGTCGCCAACATGATATGGAAAATAAGAAACACCGTATAATAGACTTTGACATTCTCCGGTCCGCCGAAGCTCGTATTGCCAATAAACAACGTCCGCGACATGTAAATGGTGAAAAACAGCAAAGCAAACACCGCTGCCGTCAGCATCACCTTTTTATGCGCTTCGATCCGCCTGCGGCTGATCAAATACCACCCATAAGCAACAAGCAAAGCGCTGATCACGATGCAGCTCGTGCTGATTGTCGGTAAAACGGCCATCGCTTCTCTCCCTTTCTTCTTTGTTCATCGTTGGCGGCCAACCGCGCTTTACAGTTTGGTCGGCCGCGGCTCCATATCCATGTTCGGTTCTTTTTCCCGCTCTTTCCGATACCATTCGCTGAAAACAACGAACAGCATGATCCCGTATACGATTTCTTGAATAATTTTCATCAATACCCCGCCGAGCTGTTGGTCATGAAACGGCGACATCGACAAGAACATTTGCGGGCCTGTCAAATCAAGCGACGCCAAAGTCCCTTGCGGCACGCAAAGCGCCAAAGAAGCCATCCATGCCTTCGGGTCGGTGTACGTCGCATAAAGCGGCGTGTCCGTAAAAATGATCAGCGCGCAAGCCGGCGTCAACAGCATGCCGTCAGCGAAAATGTAACCCATTTTTTTTAGGCCGGACAACGTTTGCCAATCGGGCAGCTTGTTGACAAGCGGCCACCACATGCAAAACGCGGCAACGAAAATGACCGAGGTAACAAACGCATGCAGCCACATATTCATTTTCACAGCGTCAAAAATGAATGGAACGTGATAAAGCGAAAACAAGCCGTTAAACAGCAGCAACGCCACAATTGGCTTTGTCAACAGCCGAAACACGCGGCGCACTGCTGTGATGCGGAATGCGCGCTCATAAAGCGGCGCCGGAATGCCTAAAATGAAACATTGCGGCACGATCAAATACAGCACTGCCATTTGCACCATATGGGCGGTGAACGTCAAATGGCCCATCAAATCCAACGGAGACCCTTTGCATATATAAAGAAGCGCAATCCCGGTCAAAAAATACGCTTTCTGCTTCTCCGAAACGGCATCACCGAGGCCGAAACGCTGCCGCCATGGCCCGGTGATCCCAATGTACAGCAACGCAACCGCCGCTAACATAAGCAAAAAAAACGGACTCCAAAGGGCAACGGGGCCAAACATTTGCAGCGATTGAAACATACGAATCCCCTCCTGATTTGTCCTTTCCCATTATACTATACGACGCCGCGCCAAGGCTATTGAAAAAGGGGAAACCGGTGCAAAAACCGATTCCCCCTTTTCTTACCACCAAACGACTGTTGTAAACGCCCAAACAAGTAGAAGCATAACCGCCACACCGCCGTAAATAAACATCGCCGGGAATTCGTGGCCTTTATGGCTCATGTGCATGAAATAATACAGCTGAAATGCGACCTGCACGGCGGCTAAAAGCAAAATAAACGGAACGACAAACCAATGGGAAAACTCTTCGTAACCAACGGCGGCGAAGGCAATGAGCGTCAACAAAATCATCAAAACGAATGCAATCATTTGATGGCGCATCTCTTCCGCATTTTTCCGCCGGCGGTACGCCAAATCGATGCGCTCATTTCCTGAATTCGTTTGGTTCGCCATAGTTCACCCCACCATTCCCATCAAGTATACAACGGTAAAAATGAACACCCAGACGACGTCGATGAAGTGCCAGTAAAGGCTCGCGACGTAAAATTTCGGGGCGTTGTATAAATTCAACCCACGCTTAGCGTTGCGGATCATGAGCGTCAAAATCCAAAGCAATCCGAACGCGACGTGGCTTCCATGCGTGCCAACGAGCGTGTAAAACGCTGAAGCGAAAGCGCTGGTCGTAAACTTATGGCCTTCATGCACATATTCATTGAACTCGTAAATTTCCAAGCCCAAAAAGCCGGCGCCAAGCAAAACGGTAATGCCAAACCAGAGCTGCATCTTTTTAAAGTCAAAGTTTTTCATATGATAAATGGCATACACGCTCGTCAAGCTGCTGGTTAGCAGCAGCATCGTCGCCATGAACACGATCGGCATTTGGAACAGCTCTTCGGCCGAAGGGCCGCCGTTCGTTTTATCTTTCAGCGCCAAATAGGTGGCGAAGAGAGAGGCGAACAGCACCGTCTCTCCGCCTAAAAACAGCCAGAAGCCGAGAAATTTATTTTTCCCTTCAAGAGTGGCGCGTTCCGGCGCGGCCGGAAACGTCTCGGCCGTCAGTTTTTCCTCTGCATGCATCAGGCGTTCGCCTCCTTCTTCTCAAGTTCAAGCACTTCTTCTTTATGGATGTGGAAACCGTGATCATCGATCACTGAACGCAAGAACATCGAACCGAGCGTAATGAGCAGCCCGAGAATGCCGACCGGCAAGCCCCATCCAGCATCGTTATGATACGTAAAGCCGAAGGCGGCGACAAACAGGCCGAACGCGATGACAAACGGCAGGAACGACGAGTTCGGCATATGAATGTCGCCAAGCGGCTCCGCCGGCGTCAATTCTTTTTTGCCTTCCATTTTTTCAAGCCAGAAGGCGTCCAAGCCGCGGACAAGCGGGGTTTGCGCAAAGTTGTACACCGGCGGCGGCGAAGCGATCGCCCATTCGAGCGTGCGGCCGTCGCCCCAGGCATCGCCCGGCACTTTTTCTCCTTTTGCGGTTGTAATCACGATGTTAATGAGCAAAATGACCGTGGCGGCCGCCATAAAGAACGCGCCGATCGTACTGATCAAGTTGCCAGTCTCCCATCCTTGATGCGGCAAATACGTAAACACGCGCCGCGGCATCCCTGTCAAACCAAGGAAGTGCTGAATAAAGAACGTTAAATGGAAACCGATAAAGAACAACCAGAATGTAATTTTGCCAAGCGTTTCGTTCAACATGCGGCCAAACATTTTCGGCCACCAATAATGCGTGCCCGCGAGCAAAGCGAACACAACCCCGCCGACGATGACGTAATGGAAGTGCGCAACGACGAAATAGCTGTCATGGTATTGATAGTCCGCCGCCGCCGACGCCAACATGACCCCGGTCACCCCGCCCATGACGAACGACGGGATGAAGGCGACGGCATAATGCATCGGCGTTGTGAATTTGATGCTTCCGCCCCACATCGTAAACAGCCAGTTGAAAATTTTGACTCCTGTCGGAACGGCGATCGTCATCGTCGCGACGGCAAAGATGGCGTTCGCAATCGGCCCCATCCCGACCGTGAACATATGGTGCGCCCATACCATGAACCCTAAGAAAGCAATAAGCACCGTCGCAAACACCATTGACGAATAACCGAATAGGCGTTTGCGCGAGAACGTCGCGAAAATTTCCGAGAAAATGCCGAACGCCGGCAAGACAAGGATGTATACTTCCGGATGGCCGAACACCCAGAACAAGTGCTCCCAAATGATCGTGTTGCCGCCGGCAGCCGGATTAAAGAAGTTGCCGCCAAACAACCGATCCATCATCATGAAAATCAAGCCGACCGTAAGCGGCGGAAACGCAAACAAGATGAGCGCCGACGTCACAAACGTCGTCCAAGTGAACATCGGCATGCGCATAAACGTCATGCCCGGAGCGCGCATGTTGATGATCGTCACAAGAAAGTTAATGCCACCCATGATCGTTCCGAAGCCGGAAATTTGCAGCCCGAGCGTATAAAAGTCGATGCCATGATGCGCTTTTGAGTCAAGCGACAGCGACGCATACGACGTCCAACCAGCGTCCGGTGCGCCGCCTAAAAACCATGAACAGTTCAAAAACAAACCACCGAAGAAAAACATCCAGAATCCAAGAGCGTTCAAAAACGGGAACGCGACGTCGCGCGCGCCGATCTGCAGCGGCACGACTGCGTTCATAAAGGCGAAAACAAGCGGCATCGCAGCCAAGAAAATCATCGTCGTCCCATGCATCGTCAACACTTCGTTATACAACCCGCCGACAAGGAAATCGTTGTTCGGCTTGGCGAGCTGAATGCGGATGAACAACGCCTCGAGACCGCCGAGCAGGAAGAAAAACCCGCCGGCAATCAAGTACAGATGGGCGATTTTTTTATGGTCGACCGTTGTCAAATAATCCCACAAAACGGCGCCAACACCCTTTTTGCGCGCGATTGTACTCACGGTGAAACCTCCTTCTCATGCTTTATTCCACTTTTAAGCTCATCAAATATTTCGTCAATGCATCAATTTGCTCTTCCGTCAAGTGGCCATATGTACCCGCCATTTTATTTCCAGGCTTCACGCTGTTCGGGTCTCTCAGCCATTTTTTCAGATTTTCTTCATTATGCTCCAAAATACCGGCGATTCGTTCGCGATCGCCAAAGTTCGCCAAGTTCGGCGCTGTGCGTGCCTGTTCCGGACGCTTGTCTACCGGCGACACGGCATGGCAGCCGATACAGCTTTTGTTGAAAATCGCCTCGCCTTGTTTGGCAACCGGATCCGTCACAACCGGTTTTTTCGCGTTTTGCATCTTTTTCACCCACGCGTCAAACTGATCCCGCGGCAGCGGCCGAACTTTAAAGTCCATCAATGCATGCGATGGACCGCAAAGCTCCGCACATTTGCCGTAAAAGACGCCGCCGGCTTTATCGGTCGCTTTTTGGTCAAAAACAAGCCAAAATTGGTTTTTATTATCGGTGTTCGTATCCATTTTGCCGCCGACCGCCGGAATCCAGAACGAATGTTTGACATCCGACGCGATCAAGTTGAAATACACTTTTTCATTCGTCGGCACGACCAAATCTTGGCTCGTGATAATGCCGTAATCCGGATATTCAAACTCCCACCAGTATTGGTTGGCGCGAACATTGACGACAACTGTATCCTTATCTCGTTTTTTGTCGTTCATCGCCTTGACATCGGCCAGTTTAAACGTGGTTGATACCGTCGGAACGGCTAAAATGAGCAAGAGGATGATCGGAATGACAGTCCAGATAATTTCCAGCTTATGGCTCCCTTCCACTTGCTTCGGGATTTTATTTTCTTCCCCCTTGCGCCGCCGGAAGCGGATGACAACGTAAACGAAGATGAACACTACGACAACAATGACGAGCACCATGATCGATGTGCTCAGCAGCATGAGCGAATACTGCATGTCCGCTACTTCACCGGCTGGCTGGAGCGCCGATAAAAACGGCTTGCCGCAGCCGGCGAGCAGCAGCGCCATCATCCCGAACAGGGAAAATAAGCGCCAGTTACGCAGCCCTTTCTTCATAGCCTAATCAAACCCCTCTTTCTTTGATGGATAAATGTATATAAATTCTTTCACTAAAGAAAGAATTTTATCTTAATTCACCAAAGCGTAGCGATGACCATCGCCACGAACAAAATCGTCAAGTAGTTGAGCGAATAGACGAACATCCACTTCGCCCATTTGATATCATCTTTCATTTTCAAGCCCGCCAATCCCAGCAGCAACCAGCCGACATTGAGCAGCGTGGCCACGATTAAAAATGGAACGCCGAGCGAGAACAAGTAAAACGGCAACGGCAGCAAACATGCCACCCAAACGATGATTTGCCGCTTCGTCATGGCGAATCCATGGACGACCGGCAGCATCGGGATGCCGGCTGCACGGTATTCTTCGCATCGCTTCATCGCCAACGCCAAAAAGTGCGGCGGCTGCCATAAAAACATGATCAAAAACAAGATGAGCGGAACAATATGAAACTCCGGATCGACCGCCGTCCAGCCGATCACCGGCGGCACCGCGCCGGAAATGCTGCCGACAACGGTGTTGATCGTGTAATGGCGCTTCGTCCAAAGGGTGTATAAAAAGACGTACGTCGCCATACCGATCAATCCAACGACGGCAGCCGTAACCGTTGTCATAAGCAGGCCCATCTCGCCGATTGCGACAAGACCAATCCCAAGCCAAAGCACCCGCCGCGGATCCATCGTCCCGGTGACGGTCGGGCGTGCTTTCGTCCGCTCCATATATTGATCAATGTCGCGGTCAATGTAGTTGTTGATGGCGCATGAACCCGCAATGACAAGCGCTGCTCCAAACAGTGTGAAAAAGACAAGATGCAGGTTCTCCAAAAAGTGTTCCCCAGTAAAATAAAACGCCAGCCACATTCCGGCGAACGTCGTAATCAAATTGGAATTGACGATTCCGATTTTCACAACAGACGATAACTCTCTCCAAACTGCCTTGACGCTCACATGCGAGCGATGACCGGCATCGGCCGCATCCTGGTGCACCTCTTTCAATTCGGCCATGTCTCCTGTTCCTCCTCGCTGCGCCGCCCGGCGGGCAGACGCCGTGATCTTGGCTCCAATGCCCGAAATACGAAAACAAAAAAACAAAAGAACTAGGCAGGTTTATTTCTCTTTATATTAAATCACATTTTTTTCTCATTATGTGAACTTTTTTTGAATAATTTGTGTCAAATTTTTGAATCCGTTAGGCGAAACCGGCCCGTTTGCCTATCCCATTAATATTTCTAGTAAACTTAATCGACTTATTCAATATGCAAACGTCATTTTGTGTTTCCGGTGGTCATCGTGTAAAATAGATTTGGTTTGGAACATCGTTGGCCGTTATCAACTGCACCACTTTTTACTAAATATGGACAAAATCATAATTCCTCAATACAAGAAGGTGAAGATTTTGCAACGTTCATTAAAATGGTTTGCGGCCGCGACAACCGTGGTCATGCTGTTTGTGCTGATCGGCGGAGCGCTCGTGACGAAAACCGGCTCTGGCATGGGGTGCGGCCGATCATGGCCGCTGTGCAACGGCCAGTGGGTGCCGGATGACATTACGCCTGAACTGGTCATTGAGCTGAGCCATCGCCTTGTCTCCGGGCTTGCCGGCATCATGGTGCTCATTCTTTCCGTTTGGGCATGGCGGGTCATCGGCCATATGCGGGAGACAAAGTTTTTGGCAGTCGTCTCATTCGTTTTTCTCGTCCTGCAAGGATTAATCGGCGCCGCCGCGGTCGTCTGGGGGCAGTCCGATTTTGTGTTGGCCCTGCATTTCGGCATTTCGCTCATCTCATTTGCCGCTGTGCTGCTGTTGACGCTGCTCATTTTTGAAGCGGACAAAACGTTTTCCGCCGTCTCGCTTACGCTTGACAGGCCGATGCGCGTTCATATTTACGGGATCATTATTTACTCGTACATTGTCGTCTATACCGGGGCGCTCGTCCGCCATACGAACGCCAGCCTCGCCTGTCCAAGCTGGCCGTTGTGCGCGAAAACGCGTCCTTTCCCGGTGCAGTTTCACGAATGGGTGCAAATGGGCCATCGGCTGGCGGCGGGGCTGATCGTCATCTGGATCGCCATCGCGGCGCTGCACGCCATCCGTCATTACCGAAGCCAACCGGTTATCTACTATGGATGGATCATTGCTCTTTTTCTCGTCCTCGCCCAGATGACAACTGGGGCGCTCGTTGTGTTCACTCAGTTGAACTTATACGTGGCTCTGGCGCACGCGTTTTTTATCTCCTGCCTGTTCGGCGTGCTCAGCTACTTGCTGCTCTTGGCGCTGCGCACCCGCCGTGCGCCGGGAAAAACGATGGCTCACCCGCCCGAGGAAACAGCGCCAACCGTGCTGAAATGGCGGTAATCCGCTGCAGAGAAAAAGGGATGTCCACAAAAACGCGGACATCCCTTTTTCATTATTTGGATAGCTCAATCAGCAAGTCGCCCGCCTGAATGGCATCGCCGCTTTTGACGTAAATGTCTTTGACAATGCCAGCAAACGGCGCCTGCACCGTCGTTTCCATTTTCATCGCTTCCGTGACCATCAAATGGTCGCCTTTATCCACTTTCTCCCCTTTTTCGACAAGCACTTTCACAACCGTACCCGGCATCGTCGCCGCAATATGGTTCGGATTCGTCCGGTCGGCCTTGATGCGCTCAGCAACGGCCGCTTTGATGCTCTCATCGCGGATGATGACTTCGCGCGGCTGGCCGTTCAGCTCGAAGTAGACGACGCGCGTGCCATCGGCCTGCGGTTGGCCGATCGACACGAGCTTGACGATGAGCGTTTTGCCGCGTTCAATCTCCACTTCAATTTCCTCGCCGAGGCGCATGCCGTACAGGAACGTCGGTGTATCGAGCACGGAAATATTGCCGTATTTTTCGACCGTGTCGGCATATTCTAAAAACACTTTCGGATAAAGCGCATAGGCAATGGCGTCAAAGTCGGTCACTTCGCGGCCGAGCTTGTCATGCAGCTCCCGCTTGATTTGCTCGAAGTCAACCGGCTCAAGCAGCTCACCCGGGCGGACGGTGATCGGTTCGCGCCCTTTCAAAATGATGCGCTGCAGCTCTTTCGGAAATCCGCCGTGCGGCTGGCCTAAATAGCCTTCGAAAAACTCGACGACCGAATCCGGGAAGTTGAGCGTTTCGCCGCGCTCAAAAATGTCTTGTTCGGTCAAGTTGTTTTGCACCATATACAGCGCCATGTCGCCGACGACTTTCGATGATGGCGTCACTTTGACGATATCGCCGAACAAGTCGTTCACACGGCGGTACATTTCTTTCACTTCATCCCAGCGGTCGCCGAGACCGACCGCTTTCGCTTGCTGCTGCAAATTGCTGTATTGGCCGCCCGGCATCTCGTGCATGTATACTTCCGTATGCGGGGCGTTCATGCCGCTTTCAAACTCCTGATAAAACTTGCGCACATCTTCCCAATAGCGGGCCAACTGCTCCAAGCCATAAATGTCAACTTCCGGCGCCCGCTCTGTTCCTTCCAACGCATAGTAGAGCGTATTGGCGCTCGGCTGCGACGTCAAGCCGGCCATCGAGCTGACGGCGACATCAACAATGTCCACACCCGCTTCAATCGCTTTGGCGTACGTGTAAATGCCGTTGCCGCTCGTATCGTGCGTATGCAAATGGATCGGAATATCGACCGTTTCCTTAAGCGCGGAAATGAGTACGTACGCCGCCTGCGGCTTCAAAAGCCCTGCCATATCTTTAATGCCCAAAATGTGCGCTCCGGCTTGCTCGAGCTCTTTGGCGAGCGACTTGTAATAGTCCAAGTTGTACTTCGGCCGGCTCGGGTCCAAAATGTCGCCGGTGTAGCAAATGGCGGCCTCGGCGATTTTACCACTTTGCCGGACGGCATCGATCGCCACCGTCATTCCTTTCACCCAGTTTAAGCTGTCAAAAATGCGGAAGACATCGATGCCGGCTTGCGCTGATTTGTCGACGAACTCGCGGATGACGTTGTCGGGATAGTTTTTATACCCCACGGCGTTGGCCGAACGAAGCAGCATTTGGAACAGCACGTTCGGGATGCGCTCGCGCAGCTTGAGCAGCCGATCCCACGGATCTTCTTTCAAAAAGCGGTACGCCACATCAAACGTCGCTCCGCCCCACATCTCAAGCGAGAACAAATTCGGCAGCAAGCGCGCCGTCGGTTCGGCGATGCGCAGCATGTCGATCGTGCGCACGCGCGTCGCCAACAGCGACTGATGGGCGTCGCGGAACGTCGTATCAGTGAGCAGGACGCGCGGCTGTTCTTGAATCCAGCGAATGAGCCCCTCGGCGCCGCGTTCGTCCAACATTTGCTTCGTTCCGGCCGGGATCGGTTCGGTTTCGCTCAATTTCGGCACGCGCGGCTTGTCAAACACCGGCTTTTTCTTTTTGCCGATTCCAGGGAAGCCGTTGACCGTCACCGTGCCGATGTAGGTGAGCATTTTCGTCCCGCGGTCTTTCCGGCGCGGAAACACAAACAATTCCGGCGTTGTGTCAATGAACGATGTATCATATTCCCCTGACAAAAACTTCGGATGCTGCACGACATTTTCCAAAAACGGGATGTTCGTTTTAATGCCGCGAATGCGGAATTCGCGCAAGTTGCGCAGCATTTTTCTGGCCGCCTGCTCAAACGTCAACGCCCATGTCGACACTTTCACGAGCAGCGAATCGTAATACGGCGTAATAACCGCTCCTTGGAAGGCATTGCCGGCGTCCAAGCGCACGCCAAAACCGCCGCCTGAGCGGTACGCCATAATTTTTCCCGTATCCGGCATAAAGTTGTTGAGCGGGTCCTCAGTCGTCACCCGCGACTGAATCGCATAGCCGTTAATGCGGATGTCTTCCTGCTTTGGAATGCCGACTTCCGGGCTGTGGAGTGAAAAGCCGTCGGCGATTAAAATTTGCGACTGGACGATGTCAATCCCCGTGATCATTTCGGTGATCGTATGCTCGACTTGGATGCGCGGATTGACCTCAATGAAATAAAATTCATCGCCTGAGACAAGGAACTCAACCGTACCGGCGTTGACGTAGCCGACGCTTTTCATCAGTTTGACCGCCGCTTCACAAATGCGCTGGCGCAGCTCGTCCGACAGCGAGACGCTCGGCGCAACCTCAACGACTTTTTGGTGGCGGCGCTGCACCGAGCAGTCACGTTCGTAAAGATGGACAATGTTTCCTTCATGGTCGCCCAAAATTTGCACTTCAATGTGCTTTGGCTTTTCGATTAGCTTTTCGACATAGACGTCATCGCTGCCAAATGCCGCCTTCGCCTCTGATTTGGCGCGTTCAAACGCTTCTTTCACTTCAGACTTGGAACGGACGATGCGCATGCCGCGTCCGCCGCCGCCCAGCGCCGCCTTGATGATGAACGGATATCCGTGCGTTTCGGCAAAGCGGACGACATCCTCAAGGCCGCCGACCGGTCCGTCGCTGCCCGGGATGACCGGAATGCCCGCTTTCATGGCCGCATGGCGCGCTTTTACCTTGTCGCCAAACATGTCGAGGTGATCCTCGTTTGGGCCGATGAAAATAATCCCTTCCTCGCGGCACCGTTTCGCAAATTGGATATTTTCCGACAAAAACCCGTACCCCGGATGGATGGCATCAACGTCGTGAGCTTTGGCGATTTCGATGATGCCCTCGATGTCCAAATACGCTTCAATCGGCTTTTTCCCTTCGCCGACCAAATACGCTTCATCCGCCTTATAGCGGTGGTACGAACCGACATCTTCCTTCGAGTAAATGGCTACAGTGCGGATGCCGAGCTCCGTGCAGGCGCGGAAGACGCGAATGGCGATCTCCCCGCGGTTGGCTACAAGTACTTTGTGAATTCGTCTTGTCCTCATCGTCTCTCCTCCTTTCTAATTAAACTATAAAAGTTTTGCCATTTTGTAAATACACTTTCTAGAAAGTCAGACCTTTTTTTGACGCGTTCACGGCTTGTTTTTCGCTTTTTTTGTATCGCTGTTCATACTTCGTAAACATCGAAATGTTCACCAGTAAGCCGAGCGAGGCCATTATCAGGACGAGCGATGTCCCCCCGTAGCTGACGAGCGGCAGCGGCACCCCGGTGATGGGAATGAGCCCGACGACTCCGCCGACGTTAATAAACGTCTGGAAGCCGATCATGACGGAAATGCCGATGGCGAGCAAGCTGCCGAACGCATCAGTCGAGCGGCGGGCGATCCACAATCCGCGCAGCACGATAAACGCCAATAGCCCAAGCGTGAACATGACGCCGAACAAACCGAGCTCTTCGGCAATGACGGCCATAATAAAGTCGGTGTGCGACTCCGGCAAATAGCCGTACTTTTGGATGCCTTTTCCGAGCCCAAGCCCTTTCAGCCCGCCGATCCCGATCGCCAAATACGAATTGACAAGCTGATAGCCGTCCGTATCCGCATATTGAAACGGATCCAAAAAACTGTAAAGGCGCGACAACCGTTCTCTCGAAAAAATCTTTTTGCCCATGAACGGAAGCCAAAGCGGCGACAGCATCACGGCGATCAAAGCGAAAAAGAGCAGCTGCTTGAAAAGCAACGTAAGGCGCAGTCCAGACGAAAGAATGATGCACACCGCGATGACAAAAACGATAAACGCCGTGCCGAAGTCCGGCTGAATGGCGATCAACGCACAAATAAATAGCGTATAGTAAATGGGGAATAAATTGCTTTTCACCGGCTCAGCCAGCCGTTTCCGCTTGTTGGCAAACGCCGCCGACAAGTACAAAATCAGGCCGAGCTTGGCCAGCTCCGCCGGCTGGATGGAAAGCGCCCCAACGCGAAACCAGCTTGTCGCATTGTTGGCCGTATGGCCAAGGAACGCAACCGCGATCAGCATCAGCGGGGAAGCGAAGAAAACGAATTTCACGAATCGTTCTTTTCGCCACACTTTATACGGAATAATAGCCATCATGGCAAAGGCAGCGAGCGCGGCGATGAGCCAATGCTTTTGCCGCTCATAAAAATAGTCGCTCGGCACCTCAAAACGGATGACGGCCGTCACCATGCTCGCGCTGTACACCATAATCAGGCCGAACAACGACAGCATAATGACCGCGGCCATGAGCGGATAATCGTAACATTTCAACACTTTCTTCCATAATTGTCGATCCAT
The DNA here is from genome assembly GCF_001414205.1 of Geobacillus sp. Sah69. Taxonomy (NCBI): domain Bacteria; kingdom Bacillati; phylum Bacillota; class Bacilli; order Caryophanales; family Anoxybacillaceae; genus Geobacillus; species Geobacillus sp. Sah69. Next base: position 70,257 of record NZ_LLKS01000025.1, read on the forward strand.
CGTCCCTCTTCCCTGTTTGCACGTATGTACATAAATCATTCGCAGCAGCGCGCCGATTTCCTGCCCAAAAACAGAAAAACTCAAACGACGGCAGGCCAATCGTTTGAGTTGCCATGTATCGTTATCGTACGCGCTTTTTTGTCACTGCTTCATGCAACGCGGAAAGCTCGCGCTCAAGCCGGTCAAGGAGCGCCTTTCCGTCTTTGGCCTCCACAAGCCCGAGGCGCACCGCAAAGTCGATTTCCCGCGACAAGCCGAACATTTGCGTGTCCAACACTTCCTCATAGAGCGGACATTGCGGCATCGTCAAATGATCCATTTGCACGCGGATGAGCTGAATAATTTTTTCCGCATCGGCTTGCAGCAGCGCGTACGCCTTTTCGCGATAGCCCATCGATTCGTCCGTCACATCGATCCCTCCGTTCTCTCCCCTATCCTTCTTTAAATCTTAACGTGAAACAAGCCATTTTGCAAGTTGAAACCATTGACAGCAATCCGGCTTGGAACATGACAAACGCTTTATTTATTATTATACTAAACTAAAAACAGCGGCAACATGCAGAGGAGAGGGTGTCTTGATGAGCGATATTATCATGCTGACGGGAAAGGTCAACTTTACGATTACGCTCGACCCTGGCGTCTGGATTTTCGATGACCGAAAAGTCGATTTGGACACGTATTTTTCGCATCCGAAACCAGATCAAGCCGAGGCAGGGCAAGAGGAAGAAGAAATCAAAAAGTGGTCGGCGTTTTGGGACCGGGAAATTCAGGAGGGGGCCGTCTTTCCGCCCACATTGAAAACCGAGCGGCGTTTTTTGAAGGAGAAAATCATCACCGGTTCGTTCGGCATGCCGTTTGCTCCGTTTTTGCAAAACGCTGAACCGCACGAAGACGCTTCCGAACTTGTCGTCGTGACGGAAAGCGGGGAAACGGTGATCCCGCTCGACAAAGCACACGATTTGATTTTTGCTTTTTCTAAAAACGGAAAGCCGCTGCGCGATGACGGTCCGGTGCACATTTATTTCGGCGACGGCTCGAACCGCGAAGCGCCGATTACCCATGTGCGCCAGCTCATCGTCCGCTGACCAGACGCTCCGTCAAGAGGACGTCCGGTTTTCGGTCGGCCGTGAGGGGCCGCCATTCCTGTTCGTTCGCGTGACGCAGGATTGGCAGCCCCCCAAGCGGCCGGTTGGAAGACGAGGGCTAAAGCAAGTCGGCAGCGAGCTGGGCGAGCTCGGAACGCTCTCCTTTGACAAGGCGGATATGACCGGCGATTTTTTGGTCTTTGAATTTCTCGACCACATACGTCAAGCCGTTGTTGTATTCATCCAAATATGGATGGTCGATCTGTTCCGGATCGCCCATTAAAATGATTTTGCTTTTTTCGCCGACGCGCGTCAAAATCGTCTTCACTTCATGCTTTGTCAAGTTTTGCGCCTCATCAATAATGATGAACTGCTCCGGCAGGCTGCGGCCGCGAATGTAGGTGAGCGCCTCGACTTCAATCGAGCTCATGCCGGCTAAAATGGCGTCCAATTCCCCCGGCTTTTTCGTGTTGAACAAATACTCAAGGTTGTCAAAAATCGGCTGCATCCACGGGCGCAGCTTTTCTTCCTTTTCCCCGGGCAAAAAGCCGAGGTCTTTCCCCATCGGCACGATCGGGCGCGCGACAAGCAGCTTTTTGTACGTGCGCAAGTCTTCAGTCTGCATGAGCCCGGCAGCAAGCGCGAGCAGCGTTTTCCCGGTTCCAGCCTTGCCGATTAACGTCACGAGCGGAATATCGTCGCGCATAAGCAGCTCAAACGCCATCGTTTGCTGCACGTTGCGCGGGCGAATGCCCCATATATGCTCATGATGAAAAATCAGCTTCTTCACCTTTTTGCCGTTTTGGTCGACGATGCCAATCGCCGAAGCGGAACTGCCGAATGCGTCTTTCATAATAATAAACTGATTCGGGTAAAACGGGTGATCAGCGATATCGGCCAACACGAGCTCCCCTTTATCATAAAACCGTTGCAGGTGATCCCTCCCTATGTACAGTTCCAAAAACCCGGTGTAAATATGGTCGATGTCAACGACGCGGTCGCTTAAGAAGTCTTCGGCCTGCAGCCCGATGGCATCCGCTTTCACGCGCACGAGCGCATCTTTGCTCACCAAAATGACCGAACGTCCGTCCTCTTTCGCTTGTTCCTCAAGCGATAAGTTTTTCGCCACCGCCAAAATGCGGTTGTCGTTCGTTTTTTCGACAAAAATTTCCTGAAGCTGATGGAATGAACGGTGGTTCAGTTCAATGCGCAGCACCCCTCCGTTTTCAAGCGGAATTTTCTCGTGCAGCTTGCCGTTCTCGCGCAGGCGGTCGATCAGCTTCGACACCTGGCGGGCGTTTCTCCCGACCTCATCCATATACCGCTTTTTCGAATCCACTTCCTCCAGGACGACAGCCGGAATGACGACCTCGTTGTCCTCGAACGAAAAAATTGAATACGGGTCTTGCAAGAGGACGTTTGTATCAAGCACATAGATTTTCTTTCCCAAATTCCGCTTCCCCCTAGCGTCCGTTTTCCGCCTTGTATACCGGATGGGAATGGCTGTGGTATAGCATATGAAAAAATGTATAAAGATAGAAGGATTTTTGCAAAATAAAGTCAAAAAAGCAGAGGTGGACAAAGATGAAGAAAACACTCGGATGGCTGGCCGCCTTCTCCCTTCTTCTTTTAGGCGGATGCAATGTTGGAAACAGCAATGAAGCAAACGATGGGGACCGTTCGCTTGTGCGCGTCAGAAATACGGTTGATGAGCAGGTAGAAAATAAATCGGGCCAGGAGATCGCCCGCCGGATTGCGGAGATCGCGAACCGTGTGCCGAACGTTCACGATGCTACCGCGATCGTTGTGGGCAAGTACGCCATCGTCGGCATTGACGTCGGCGCCAATGTCGACGCCTCACGCGTCGGCACGATCAAATATTCCGTTGCAGAAGCGCTACAAAAAGACCCGTACGGCGCCAACGCAATTATTATCGCCGATCCGGACCTTTACACGCGCGTGCGCAACATCGGCCGGCAAATTGATGAGGGGCGGCCTGTGCAGGCATTCATGAACGAAATCGCCGACATCGTTGGACGGGTGATGCCGGAAGTGCCAAGCGACCTGTTTGAAACGACGCCAAATCCGACCGAAGAAAACGACGGGCAGTTGAACAACCAAGAGGAACGGCAGTTGAACGAACATCAAGAAAAGCAGTCCAACCACCACTTAAACCGCTAAACGATTCTGCTGCGCTGTGGTATAATGGATCGGGAGGGGCATTTTCGATCTTAATGACAGCCGGAGAAGCTTTAGCGTGACAGAGAACCGAACAACGAGCCGCCTTCCGGACAAACCAATTTGTCTAGAAGGCGGTGTTGTTCGGCCGCCCGCCAGTCGAAAAATAAAAAACGTTAAAGCTTCAACGTGCATTGATATAGTTGTTGAGGTGAACCATGAGAATCAAATGCGTGCTTTGCGAACAAATTGACACGATCGACGATGAATCGCCGCTCGCCAAACGGCTTCGCAACCGTCCGATCCATACGTACATGTGCCGTCAATGTCATGACCGCATTGCGGAAAAAACACGGATGCGGCTGGCGACAGGAAAATTCCGCTTCTATCGCGGCAACCGCACCGATGAGGATTGGTAACCAAAAACCGGCACTGAGAAGCGGCCGCTTTCCAGTGCCGGTTTTGCTTCTTTTTCTTTATGATCCGTACTTCTCAGGCTCGGCTTCGATCTGCCGCCATATCGCTTCCGCCAGCTCCACAGGGAAATGAGCCGTCTTTGTTTCCCCGCCGCACCTATATTCAACAACGTACCGCCCGCTCGCTTCGTCTTTGGCGGCCTTCACCGCCGTCACGCCGAAGTTGTTTTCCAAGATAGCCAGAAAAAACGACGCCGTGTCGCGCGCCGCCTCATCGTGCGGGCGGGCGGCGGCGACAATTTCGATTGTCAGCCAGTTGTAAAGAGCGTCTTGCACCGATTTCATGGCTTTTCTCCCTCTTTCGCCTGCCTGAGGCGGATTTTATAAATGAGCAATACGAGCGCGGCGACCGCCAATCCTTCCGCCACAGGCAAAAAAACAGCGAAAAACGTTAACACTGTGCAGCCGAGCGCCAGCAAGACGTAAATGACGGCGCTTTTCAACAGCGGCAGCCGGCGGGCAAAACCGAGACGGTAAACAAGCGCCGCCAGCAGCAAAACCGTGGCGTACAGCAGCCACATGCCGCGCTCGGGATTGCCGTCAACGTCATAAAGAGAGGCGAAAAACGTCAGCCGTTCCAGCACGTTCATATTGTTCCCTCCCGTCCACCCGAATGCCCGCCAAAACGCAGCCTTGTTTTGTTTCCTCTCAAGCGCCGCGCGGCAGAAGCATGCACACGCCGGCGCATCCAGGGCTTTCCCGGTTAGCCAAAGGCATGCCGCTTCTATTTTGCCTGTTGCGCCGCTTTCTTTCTCTTCTCCGCTTTTTCGCGCTCGCTTTTGCTTAAGATTTTTTTGCGCAAACGAATGGAAACCGGCGTCACTTCGCAATATTCATCGTCGTTCAAATACTCAAGCGCCTCTTCCAACGTCAGCAGGCGCGGCTTTTTCATCGTCACCGTCTGCTCTTTCGTCGATGAGCGCACATTCGTAACATGCTTCTCGCGGCAAATGTTGACGACAAGGTCGTTTTCCCGGTTGTGCTCGCCGACGATCATTCCTTCGTACACTTCTGTGCCCGGCTCGACAAAAATCGTGCCGCGGTCCTCAAGCTGCATAATGCTGTACGCTGTCGCCTTGCCGGTTTCCATCGAGACGAGCACCCCTTGGCGGCGGCCTCCGATCGCGCCAGGCTGCATGGGAGCGTAATGGTCAAATGAATGGTTTAAAATGCCATACCCACGCGTCAGCGACATAAATTCGCTTCGATAGCCGATCAACCCGCGCGACGGCACAAGAAAGACGAGACGCACTTGTCCGTTGTCTCCATGCACCATATCGGCGAGTTCGCCTTTGCGGCTGCCAAGCGATTCCATAACGGCGCCGGTATACTCTTCCGGAACGTCGATCACGACTCGTTCAATCGGTTCGCACAAAACGCCATCGATCTCTTTGACAATGACTTCCGGCTTCGATACTTGCAGTTCATACCCTTCTCGGCGCATGCTTTCAATTAGAATGGCTAAATGAAGCTCGCCGCGTCCGGAAACGATCCATGCATCCGGCGAATCGGTCGGCTCGACGCGCAGGCTGACATCGGTCTCAAGCTGGGTGAGCAGCCGCTCTTCCAACTTCCGTGCCGTCACATATTTGCCTTCGCGCCCGGCAAACGGGCTGTTGTTGACAAGAAAGGTCATTTTCAGCGTCGGCTCATCAATATGAAGCGGCGGCAACGGTTCCTGGCGGTCCGGCGGACAAACGGTCTCGCCGACGTTAATGTCTTCCATTCCCGCAACAGCCACGATGTCGCCGGCGTGGGCTTCTTCAATCTCGATCCGCTTTAAGCCAATAAAGCCGAACAACTTTGTGACGCGGAACTGTCTCACGGTGCCGTCGCGCTTCAATAAGGCGACTTGCTGGCCGGTTTTCATCGTGCCGCGGAAAATGCGCCCGATGCCGATGCGGCCCACGTATTCGTTATAATCGAGCAGGGCCACCTGGAATTGCAACGGTTCATCGCGATTGTCCGCCGGCGCCGGAATATGCTCGATGATCGTCTCAAACAAGGCGGTCATGTCCCCGCCTTGCCGGTCCGGGTCAAGGCTTGATGTTCCGCGCAGCGCCGATGTGTACACGACCGGAAACTCAAGCTGCTCCTCCGAAGCGCCGAGTTCAATAAACAAGTCGATCACTTCATCGACGACTTCCACCGGACGGGCAAACTCGCGGTCGATTTTGTTGACGACGACAATCGGCACAAGCTGCTGCTCAAGCGCTTTTTTGAGCACAAACCGCGTTTGCGGCATGCAGCCTTCGTACGCATCGACGACAAGCAAGACGCCGTCAACAAGGCGCATGATCCGCTCCACTTCCCCGCCGAAATCGGCGTGCCCCGGTGTATCCAAAATGTTGATGCGCGTCCCTTTATACAACACAGCAGTATTTTTGGCTAAAATCGTAATGCCGCGCTCACGCTCCAAATCGTTGCGATCAAGCGCCCGCTCCTCGACTTGTTCGTTTTCGCGGAATGTCCCCGACTGCCGGAGCAGTTGGTCGACGAGCGTCGTTTTTCCATGGTCGACGTGGGCGATAATCGCAATATTGCGAAGATCCATTCGTTTCTTGGTCAATGTTGGTCACTCCTGTTAGACAAGCTGCTCGTCTATTATATCACAAAACATAGAAAATCAAGCATATATAGATGCAACATAACGTTTGGTGAAGAGCCGTATTTTCCGGTACACTAGAAAAAGACGCCTCATTTTCCGAGAAAGGAGTCAAGCGGATGAAACGCATCGAACCTGTGCCGCTGCTACTCGCCATCCTCGCTGTCGCCGCCGTCATGGCGATCGGCGTTTTCATCGCTAGGCAAAGCGCAACCGGCATCGCCGTCTCGACGCTCACGTTTATCACCATTATGGGCGCCGGGTTCGTTCGCAAAAAGCGGATGCGCGAATAAAAAAACGGGACTGATCCGAAAACGCACTCGCATTTTGGATCAGCCCCTTTTCTTGCCGCAGCCTCCTTCTCGTCAGCCCCGAAGGTAGCGATACAAAATTTCCTCATGCACGCCCGGCTTGGCGGCAAGCACAGAGCTGCGGTTGAGCAGATCGATCGGCTTTCCGTCGAGGTTCGTCATGATTCCACCCGCCTCTTCAATTAAAATCATCCCGCCGGCAAAATCCCACGGCGACAGGCGCGGCGAAATGTAGGCGTCCAAGCGGCCGGCTGCGACATAGGCGAGCTCGAGCGCCGCCGACCCGTACGAACGCGTGCCGCGCGCATCTTTGGCCAGCCTCACGAGTGGACGATGGTCGAGACGTTTATTTTCCATGAGCCATGTGCCATTAATGGCGATGATCGATTCCGCCACCGGTGCCGGCTGCAAGCGGCCGAGCGGCTCGCCGTTCAAAAACAGCCCCTTCCCTTTTTGCGCGGTATACAGCTCGTCAAAGACAACGTCATACACATAGCCAAGCTGGCCGACGCCATCTTCGAAAATGCCGACCGACACGGCAAAGTGGCGCCGCTGATGGACAAAGTTCATCGTTCCGTCAATCGGGTCAATGACCCATACAACGCCGTCCAATGCGGCCAGCTCATCGCCGAACCCTTCTTCGCCCAACAGGCGATGGCCGGGAAATTGGCGGCGGATGTGCTCGGCGAAAAACTGCTCAATGCCGCGGTCGACGTTCGTCACCAAGTCGTTGCGGTTTTCCTTCGTTTCCACAGTCAGCGGCTCCGCAAACGAGGCGCGGATGCGCTGTCCCGCTTCTGCAATCCATTGCCGGGCATACTGGTCGATCTCTTCCCATTTTCCTTCCATGTCTATTCCTCCCGCTTTTATTATGTACGCAGCAGCCGGAAAGGGGTGGGCACCGCTCAAGAAAAAAACGAACCGCAAAGATGGTTCGCCTTAAAAATGGTCATACTTGAAGGCGCATCAGTTCTTGGCGCAGCTTTTCAAGCCGCCGTTTGCATTCTCTTTTCTTTTCTTCATCGTTTTCCATCATGGCTTCATACAGCGTCGCCAATTCATAATCAAGTTCGAGCCGCAACACCGCCATGCGTTTGTCTCCGTCTGGCCGTTTCAGCGAATTGGCGGTTTTTTTCATCTTCGTCCGCACCCCTTTCTCGATCATCAGCTAAACTTCCGGCGCCCCTCACGGAATGTACTGCTTCGTTTTGTTTTATATTTTAATATTATGTGGAAAAAGGGGTGTATGCAACTAATTTGTGCGTTTACCTACCGCGTTTCGCCCGCTTGGCCCGATGTGAATCCAGTCGCCGTTTTTTGCCTCTTTCACCTGCTTGATGACCGCGTACGATGAATAGCCGCTTTCCTTTTCAAACTCGGCGTACAACCGGTTTTCCTCGCTTTTGGACGGGACGATCTCTTTGAAACGGCGGTATATCTCCATTAATTCTTCGCGTTTCATCCCCCGCTCATACGCCGTTTCGACCGCCGTAAAAAATTTAATGACATCGATGATTTCTTGCGTCGACCAATCATACGAAAACGGGTACGAATAGCCCATTGTTTCACCTCCGCTGTTAGTTTGCCCAACGGCGCCGAATTTGTTCCGCCTCGCCGATCATGCGGGCAAACAGTTCAGCGACCTACGGAATGTCGTGAATGAGCCCAATCGCCTGTCCGGCCCAAGCGAGCCTCAAGCATATGAGCGAACGGGCGGCCGTGCTGGCCGATGGCAAAATTAACTCCAAACGGCCAGTCCGTCTTTTCTTTCACTTTGCGGATTTCCTCGCGCAAGCGCTCCGGGCTTTCAAGCGACATCGCCGTAATTTGGCCGAGCCCGCCGGCGTTGGAGACGGCGGCGTCCAAGTCGGCGTACGTCAGATAGGCTCATCCCCCTTGAATGATTGGATATGTAATGCCGAGCAACTCGGTCACTCTCGTGTTCCATTCCATCGATTCATTCCCCTTTTTGATGTTATCCTTCTTTTACTTCTTGTTTTGATCGCCATTCTCCTTTTTTGGTGCAACATTCTTTTCTTCTTTGCAAACGAACAAATAAATGCTATAATGCATTTGTTTTATTTTTAAGGTAAAGAGGTGTGGGGAACCATTGTCACAACTCGAAACACCATTGTTTACCGGACTGTTGGAGCATATGAAAAAAAATCCGGTTCAATTTCACATCCCCGGCCATAAAAAAGGGGCCGGCATGGATCCGGAGTTTCGCTCCTTCATCGGAGAAAACGCCTTGGCGATCGATTTAATCAACATCAGTCCGCTCGACGATTTGCATCATCCGAAAGGGATGATCAAACGTGCACAGGAGCTCGCCGCCGAAGCGTTCGGCGCCGATTACACGTTTTTCTCAGTGCAAGGGACGAGCGGGGCGATCATGACGATGGTCATGTCGGTCGCCGGACCGGGCGATAAAATTATTGTGCCGCGCAACGTCCATAAATCGGTCATGTCTGCAATCGTCTTTTCTGGGGCGACGCCGATTTTCATCCATCCGGAAATTGACAAGGAGCTCGGTATTTCCCACGGCATTACGCCACAGGCAGTGGAAAAAGCGCTCCACCAACACCCGGATGCCAAAGGGGTGCTCGTCATCAACCCGACGTATTTTGGCATTGCCGGCGATTTGAAAAAAATCGTCGAGATCGCCCACTCGTACAACGTTCCGGTGCTTGTCGACGAAGCGCACGGCGTTCACATTCATTTTCATGAGGACTTGCCGCTCTCCGCGATGCAAGCCGGGGCCGATATGGCGGCGACAAGCGTCCATAAGCTCGGCGGATCGCTGACGCAAAGCTCGATTTTAAATGTGCGCGAAGGGCTCGTCTCCGCGAAGCACGTGCAAGCGATCTTAAGCATGTTGACGACGACGTCGACGTCGTATTTGTTGCTCGCTTCGCTCGATGTCGCCCGCAAACAGCTGGCGACGAAAGGGCGGGAGCTCATTGACAAGGCGATCCGCCTCGCGGAATGGACACGGCGGCAAATCAACGAAATTCCATATTTGTACTGCGTCGGTGAAGAAATTTTAGGCACGGAAGCGACGTACGACTACGATCCAACGAAGCTGATCATCTCCGTCAAGGAGCTCGGCTTGACCGGCCATGATGTCGAACAATGGCTCCGCGAAACGTATAACATCGAAGTGGAGCTTTCGGATTTGTATAACATTTTGTGCCTCATCACTCCAGGCGACAGCGAGCGGGAAGCCGGGCTGCTCGTTTCGGCCCTCCGCCGCCTGTCGGACGAGTTCAGCCATCAGGCGGAAAAAGGAGTCAAACCGAAAGTGCTGCTTCCGGATATCCCGGCCTTAGCCTTGACGCCGCGCGACGCCTTTTATGCAGAAACAGAAGTCGTGCCGTTTCACGAGTCAGCCGGACGGATCATCGCGGAATTTGTGATGGTGTATCCGCCGGGCATCCCGATTTTTATTCCCGGTGAAATCATTACGGAGGAAAATTTGAAGTATATCGAGACAAACTTGGCCGCCGGCCTGCCGGTGCAAGGCCCTGAGGACGATACGCTGCAGACGTTGCGCGTCATCAAAGAATATAAGCCGATTCGTTGAATGCACAAGCCGGTTTTCCCGGCTTGTTTTTTTGGGCCAAAATCAACGGCGCGCATGTGCTTTGCCCCACATGCGCGCCTATCCGTTCCTTCCCCCGTTTGTTTGCCCGCCTTATTCTTTTTCTCCGTCCTCGCGGTCATGACCGCAGCAATCGCATTTCCCGTAAAGCGTTGTCACTTTTTCATCTTCAAAATACGCAATTGTCGCTTCACACGTTTGGCATACGATCGTGCCCATCCCCAAACCCCCTTTATGATGATAAATGTTGTTGTTGGTTTTATAATAATATATCATATTTAGATTGTAAATCTAAATTTGTATGTCACATTTCGGATTATGACGGCTCTTTTATGACACCAAACTTTTTCACCGCAGTCCGGAAAAACATGGTACAATGAAGACGAGAGAGACAAAAAGATGGCGAAAGGAGAGAAGGGCGTTGAATGCAAGCCTAAAGCTGCCGGGGAGGGGAAAATCGATCAGCATCGAGGAAATCAAACAGTTGCTCGAACGTTACCGAGCCGCGCTGCGCAAAACGGGGGAGTAGCTTGGATGGGCGTACGAGCAGGCAGCCTTTCCATACACGGTGCATGAACGCGACCACGTTCTTTATTTGCAAGGCGACGGCCGCTTATACAAAGGGATGGCCATTGCCGTGCGGACAACCGGAGAAGAAACAAGGATTGAGCTGGCATTGGCGCCGGGAGCAACGCACGGGGACAAAGGAAAAGCAAACGAATTCAGCAAATGGATGGCCAAAACGCTTGGCGGCGAACTGCGTTTATTCAGCGGCCGGACGATGTCGTTCGGCCGCGCGTAAACAGCGGCATGGGACCGCTGTTTTTTGTTCGCCGAACTGCGCCGCTTCCGCACCCAAGGGGCAGATCATGGAATATATTGCCATATGAAATGCTGGCCGGTAAAATACACCGCCGCCGTGGCAGCTGTTGTAAGGAGCGCTTTGCGCGTCGCCAAGCCGAGCTGGCGCGCCAGTAAAAACGCTATGTACATGAAGACGCACAACATCAAGCCGCGGAAAAACGGCCGGTCCCGCCCCGACAGCCACTCGATCAAGGAAAAACTGCTCCAAATCATCATTTGCAGCAAAAAGGCGACATACGCTTTCATCATTTCCATCTCCCGCTTTTCTTTACCATAACGATATGAAACGAAAGCGGAAAATAGTATGAAAAACAGGACAAGAAATGCGTCATTCCCGCATGATAAGAAAAACGACCGGGCCAAGCCCGGTCGTTTCACAGTTACTTCGTAATGATATGAATCGGTGTGCCAAGCGCCACTTCCGCCGCTTCCATGGCGATTTCGCCAAGCGTCGGATGGGCATGGATCGTCAAAGCGATGTCTTCCGCCGTCATGCCGGCTTCAATGGCGAGCCCAAGCTCGGCGATCATGTCAGAAGCATTTGGACCGATGATTTGCGCACCAATGACGACGCCGTCTTCTTTGCGGACGACAAGCTTCAGGAAACCGTCCGTATCGTTGAGTGACAGAGCGCGGCCGTTGGCGGCAAACGGGAATTTCGCCGTAATGACGTCGATGCCTTCCTCTTTCGCCTGTTGTTCAAAGTAGCCGACCGAGGCGCATTCCGGATCGGAGAAGACCACAGCCGGAAGGGCGATGTAATCCACTACCGACGGATGGCCGGCGATGGCTTCCGCCGCCACTTTCCCTTCATACGACGCTTTATGAGCAAGCGCCGGGCCTGGAACGATGTCGCCGATGGCGAAAATGTTCGGCACGCTTGTCCGGCATTGTTGGTCCACTTCAATCAAGCCGCGGTTCGTCATTTTGATGCCGATTTGTTCAAGACCAAGTTCATCTGTATTCGGTCGGCGGCCGACCGTCACCAACACATAGTCGGCGTCGATCGTTTTCGTTTCGCCGTTCGCCTCATACGTGACCGTCACGCCGTCTGCACGCTCTTCGGCTCCTTTTGCGAGCGCATTCGTCACAACTTCGACCCCTTTGTTCTTCAGACGGCGCTTAATGATGGACACCATTTGCTTTTCAAAGCCGGATAAAATCTCACCGGCCCCTTCAAGAATCGTCACTTTCGCACCAAAATTGGCGTAAGCCGTACCGAGTTCGATGCCAATATAGCCGCCGCCGATGACAACGAGCGATTTCGGGATTTCCCCGAGGTTGAGCGCACCGGTCGAATCGAGAATGCGGCCGGAAAACTTGAAGTTCGGGAGCTCGATCGGGCGCGAGCCGGTGGCGATAATCGCGTTTTTGAACGTATACGTCTGCGCGCTGTCGCCGTTGACGACACGCACCGTATTGGCGTCGACAAAATACGCTTCCCCTTTGACGATCTCTACTTTGTTTCCTTTTAACAGCCCTTCGACGCCGCCCGTTAATTTTTTCACGACGCTTGCTTTCCATTCTTGCACTTTGGCAAAATCGATGGTGACGTTCTCCGCCTTAATGCCCATTTCTTCGGAATGCTTCGCCTGCTCATAGCGATGGCTTGCGGAGATCAGCGCCTTTGACGGGATGCAGCCAACATTTAAGCAGACGCCGCCTAAATTGCCCTTTTCCACAATCGTCACTTTTTGTCCGAGCTGCGCGGCGCGGATGGCGGCGACATACCCGCCAGGACCGGCGCCGACGACAAGCGTTTCCGTTTCAATTGCAAAATCGCCAACTACCATCGTTTTACGCCTCCATTAGTAATAATTCCGGGTCACTCAACAGCCGTTTGATATGGTTGAGCGCTTTTTGCGCTGTCGCCCCGTCGATCATCCGGTGGTCAAAGCTAAGCGAGAGCGCCAGCATCGGGGCAGCGACAATTTCACCGTCACGGACGATCGGCTTTTCCGCAATGCGGCCGATGCCAAGAATCGCCACTTCCGGATGGTTGATGACCGGGGTAAACCATTGCCCGCCAGCCGAACCGATGTTTGTAATCGTGCATGAAGCGCCTTTCATTTCTCCCGGCGTCAGTTTGCCGTCGCGCGCTTTCTCGGCGAGCTCATTGATTTCTTGCGCCAAGGCGAAAATCGGCTTGCGATCGGCATGTTTAATGACCGGCACAAGCAAGCCGCGGTCCGTATCAGCGGCGATGCCGATATTGTAATAATGCTTCTGGATGATTTCTTCCGTCTCATCATCAATGGACGTATTCAACACTGGGTATTCACGCAGCGCGGAAACGAGCGCTTTGACGACGTACGGCAAAAACGTCAGCTTGATGCCTTTTTCCGCGGCAATAGCCTTGAATTTTTTTCGGTGAGCAACAAGCTTCGTCACATCGGCTTCGTCCATCAGCGTCACGTGCGGAGCGGTATGTTTGGAATGCACCATCGCTTTGGCAATCGCCCGACGGATGCCGCTCATTTTCTCGCGCGTTTCCGGGAATTCGCCTTCTGTCGTCGCCGGTTTCGCTGCGGCCGGCGCCGCTTTTTCCTCCGCTGCGGCCGGTGCCGGTTTTGCGCCGCCGGCAAGGAAAGCGTCAATATCTTCTTTCAGGACGCGGCCGTTTTTGCCCGTTCCTTGGACAAGCCGAATATCGACGCCTTTTTCGCGCGCATACTTGCGCACGGACGGCATGGCGATGACGCGGCGGTTCGGGCCAGCCTCCGCTTCAGCTGCCGGTGCATTGGGAGCGACAGCGTCAACCTTTTCCTCTTTCGACACCGTTTCCGTTTTTTCCTCTTTTTTCGCTTCTTCTTGCTCTTGTCCTTTAAACGTCATGTTTTCATAACCCGGCGCATCGAGCGTGATGAGCGTTTGCCCGACCGTTGCCACTGTTCCCTCCGGGACGAGGATTTCAAGCACTTTCCCTTTGACCGGGGAGGGAATTTCGACAACCGCCTTGTCATTTTGCACTTCGCACAATACATCGTCTTCGTTCACTTCATCGCCCGGTTTCACAAACCATTTGACAATTTCACCTTCGTGGATGCCTTCGCCAATGTCCGGCAGCTTAAATTCAAAAGCCACTGTCTGTCTACCTCCTATCGTTTGCCGAAAATGGGCGGGGGAAGGCGTTCCGCTCCCCCGAGTTTGTCCGCTGTTAGAAGTTCATCACTTTTTTCGCCGTTTCGATTACATCTTTAAAGTTTGGCAGCCATACCGATTCCGCCTGAGCAAACGGATAGACCGTGTCCGGAGCGGCCACGCGCAACACCGGCGCCTCAAGGCTTAAGATGGCGCGTTCGTTAATCTCCGCCACGACGTTGGCGGCGATGCCAGCCTGCCGTTGCGCTTCTTGAACGACAATGGCGCGGCCCGTTTTTTCGACCGAACCGATGATCGTTTCAATATCGAGCGGCTGCACGGTACGCAAGTCGACGACTTCGGCAGAAATGCCTTCCTTCTCTAATTCTGCCGCCGCTTTTAACGATTCATGCACCATGGCGCCGTACGCGATGATCGTGATGTCTTTTCCTTCCCGCTTAATGTCCGCCTTGCCGATCGGAATCGTGTATTCCCCTTCCGGCACTTCCTGACGGAACGAACGGTACAGCTTCAAATGTTCAAGGAAAATGACCGGGTCGTTGTCGCGAATCGCCGAGATGAGCAGCCCTTTCGCATCATACGGCGTCGACGGAATGACAACCTTCAAGCCTGGCTGTTGGGCGACAAGCCCTTCCAAGCTGTCTGAGTGCAACTCCGGCGTATGGACGCCGCCGCCAAACGGAGAACGGATCGTAATCGGCATATGGTAGCGTCCGCCCGTACGATAGCGGATTCGCGCCATTTGCCCGCAAATCGAATCCATCACTTCATACACGAAGCCGAAAAACTGGATTTCCGGCACCGGGCGAAACCCTTGCAGCGCCAAACCGATCGCCAAGCCGCCGATTCCTGATTCGGCGAGCGGCGTGTCAAAAACGCGATCTTCGCCAAATTCGGCCTGCAGCCCTTCCGTCGCCCGGAATACGCCGCCGTTGACCCCAACGTCTTCCCCGAAAATGAGCACGTTCGGATCATTTTTCAACTCGATACGCAGCGCATCGGTGATCGCCTGAACCATTGTCATTTGCGCCATGGCTTACTTCGACTCCTTCTCTTTGTAAATTTCATACTGCTCCTTCAAATTGAACGGCAGCTCTTCAAACATGATGCTGATCAAGTCGGTTACTTTTTGCTTCGGCGTTTCGTCCGCTTTCTTGATCGCTTCTTTAATCTCTTCTTTTGCCTGTTCAATAACGTTGTTTTCTTCTTCTTCGCTCCACAAGCCTTTCGCCTCTAAAAACTTGCGGAAACGCACGAGTGGGTCTTTCTTCGCCCATTCGTTTTCCAACTCTTTCGAACGATAGCGCGTTGGATCGTCACCGGACATCGTATGCGGGCCATAGCGGAAGCAGAGCGTTTCAATGAGCGTCGGCCCTTCGCCGTTAATGGCGCGCTCGCGAGCAGCTTTGACCGCTGCGTAGACCGCAAGCGGGTCCATGCCGTCAACTTGAATGCCCGGAATGCCGGCGGCGACTGCTTTTTGCGCCAATGTTTTGGCAACGGTTTGCTTTTCGACCGGCGTCGAGATGGCAAAGCGGTTGTTTTGCACGACAAAGATGGCCGGCGCCTTAAACGCCCCCGCAAAGTTGATCCCTTCGTAGAAATCGCCTTGCGACGTGCCGCCGTCGCCCGTATATGTAATCGCCACTGCTTTTTTGCCCCGCATTTTCAAGCCGAGCGCCACACCAGCTGCTTGGATGTATTGGGCGCCGATAATGATTTGCGGCGGCAGGACGTTTACGCCTTCTGGAATTTGGTTACCATGGAAATGGCCGCGCGAGAACAAAAACGCCTGATACAGCGGAAGCCCATGCCAAATGATTTGCGGAACGTCGCGGTATCCCGGCAAAATAAAATCTTCTTTTTCCAATGCAAAATGGCTGGCAATTTGGCTCGCTTCCTGCCCGGCGGTCGGCGCATAAAACCCGAGTCTCCCTTGGCGGTTCAACGAAATGGAGCGCTGGTCAAGAATGCGCGTATACACCATGCGACGCATCAGCTCTTTCAGCTGCTCATCGCTCAGCTCCGGCATCGCCTCTTCATTGACGACTTCTCCTTCCTCATTCAAAATTTGAAATGTCGGGAACTGCTCGGCCACTTTCTCGAGCTGCTCCGCAAATGGGAATTGGAAGGTCTTTACACCCATCTTGTTCACCTCTGCCTTTCATCAAGAAATTTGGAAATCAGGCTGTCTTCATCCATATACTATTAATGTACCCAAAAGTAAAGAAGAAATAAAAAGCAGCCGCCGCTTGGCGCAACGGAAACCGAAAACGGCGCCGACATCTGTATTACTATTTTTTATATCCTCATTAACACAGCGTCTGTTCTCAAGTTTTAGTTTACACTTTATTTTTCACGCCGTCAACGACTTTGATTTTCCGTTGCTTTCCCTTTTGTCTCCTGGTTGTATTTGGAATCAGGGACATTCCTGAAACCATCTGTTATACCACATCGAAACAACACTGTATTAATTCTGTATTATATTTTTCGGGAAATGCAAAACGCAATGTCCGTTCATGTTATTGACAGCGCTTTCTTAAGTTTATTTTCCAATTTATTCCTTATACGCCGATAATATCTCCAGACGGCCGCATTTTCATTTACGGCGCACAGGCATTTTTGTTAGACTAACACTGTAGACCGCGATGCGAGAGACAGGAGTGAAAAGGCGAATGATCACCATGAAAGATATCATTAAAGAAGGGCATCCGACGCTGCGGAAAGTGGCTGAGCCCGTTCCGCTGCCGCCTTCAGAGGAAGACAAACGCATTTTGCAAAGCTTGCTTGACTATGTGAAAATGAGCCAAGATCCGGAACTGGCGGCCAAATACGGCCTGCGGCCCGGCATCGGCCTCGCCGCTCCGCAAATCAACGTCTCCAAACGGATGATTGCCGTTCATGTCACTGATGAAAACGGAACGCTGTACAGCTATGCCTTGTTCAATCCGAAAATCGTCAGCCACTCTGTGCAGCAATGTTATTTGACGACGGGGGAAGGCTGCCTGTCGGTCGACCGTGATGTGCCCGGATACGTACTGCGCTATGCCCGCATCACGGTCACCGGCACGACGCTCGACGGCGAGGAAGTCACCTTGCGCCTCAAAGGATTGCCGGCCATCGTCTTCCAGCATGAAATCGACCATTTAAACGGCATTATGTTTTATGACCGCATCAATCCGGCCGACCCGTTCCAAGTGCCAGACGGAGCGATCCCGATCGGGCGCTGAACCGTGGCCGGCCATGCCAAACAGCTGCCCCGCCGAATGAGCGGCGGGGCAGCTGTTTATGGAATCAATTGCAATTGTTTCAATCCGTGCCATATGCCTTCTTCACTGACCGGTTTCGTTACAAAATCGGCGACTCGTTTCACTTCCTCATGGGCATTTCCCATCGCCACTCCTGTTCCGACGAACGACAACATTTCAATGTCGTTCAGCCCATCGCCGAACGCATACACATCGCCTTTGTCAATCCCGAGCTTCTCAATCATCAGGCGGATCCCCTCCGCTTTCGATCCCCCTGCCGGCAGCACATCGGTCGACACATCGTGCCAACGGACAAAACGGAATTCTGGATAATTGCGCACGTACGGTTCTTCTTCTGCGGCGCGGCAAAACAGCAGCGCTTGGTAAATGTCATTGTTTTCGTAATAAAGGGGATCGACAGGCGGGTGGGAAAACTTCAAGCTTCCCATGCTGACATGAATGTGCGGATGGTCGCCGACGCTCGCCCTCATTTCCTCCGCGTCCATAAAGACGAGCGGATGACCGTTGCGGTGGGCGTCCTCAGCCAACGTCCGCACTTTCTCGCGGCGGAGCGGACGCTTATGCAGGACAGTTCCTTCAAAAACGACGTATTGCCCGTTGAAGCTGACGAACGAGTCGATCCCAAGCTGGCGGCGTACATCCGCAAACATAAACGGCGCCCGGCCGGTGGCGATGGCGACATAGACGCCGGCCTGTTTTAGCTGGCGGACTGCCTCAACGGTTGATGGCGGCAGCTGTTTTTGTTCATCAAGCAACGTGCCGTCAATGTCGAAAAACACGATTTTTCTGCCCACGTTCTCTTCTCCTTGCCGAAAATGTATTCACTGTTTACCGTACTGAAAAACAATTGGAATGTCAACCGAAAGGCACGGTTCGTTCCATTTTTCCCCATGAAAAACAAGCCTCTACCTACATAACATATATAATAGAAACATTTACTTTCGTCGCAAATTGAGTACAATAAAAAGTAAGGAGTGATGAAAAATGTTGAAAAAGCTGAAAAAAAAGCTGCTTCAACAGTGGAAAGATTTGCTCCGGAAAAAATTGATCGCCTAACTGTTCCAACAACAGCCCTTCGGACGGAAGGGCTTCTTTCCCACTTTGGCGAATGAAACGGCCAAAATCCGTCAAAGATGATACGTACCGTCGGCAAACCTCCCGCCTGTTTTTTTGCTTTTGAACGACAAAAAACATGAAAACGGGGTTGCATTTTTATATAATGGAAAAGCAATCATTGTACGATAAGGAGAGATTCGGTCATGATTTTCAAAGTGTTTTACCAAGACAACGCGGAAGAGGTGCCCGTGAGAGAAAAAACGAAAACGCTCTACATTGAAGCAGAATCAGAGCGGGAAGTACGCCAAAAGCTGCAAAACCGTCCGATCAATATCGAGTATATTCAGCCGTTAGAGGGGGCGCATTTGGAGTACGAAAAGAAAAGCGCTAATTTTCAAGTATTGGAGATCTCATCATGAAACTATTAACGGATCAGCAAGTCGGTGTGTTTGCCCTCGGCGGACTGGGTGAAATCGGGAAAAATACATATGGCGTACAATTTCAAGACGAAATTATTGTGATTGACGCGGGCATCAAGTTTCCAGAAGACGAATTGCTCGGCATCGACTACGTCATCCCGGACTATTCGTATTTAGTCAAGCACGCGGAAAAAGTGAAAGGGCTGTTCATTACCCATGGACATGAAGACCATATCGGCGGCATTCCGTATTTGCTCCGGCAGGTGAACATCCCGATTTACGGCGGCAAGCTGGCGCTCGGGCTCATCCGCAATAAACTCGAAGAGCACGGGTTGCTGCGTCAGGCAAAACTCATTGAAATTCGCGAAGAGGATGTCATTCGCTTCCAAAAAACAGCGGTCACTTTTTTCCGGACGACGCACAGCATTCCGGACAGCTACGGCATCGTCGTTAAAACGCCGGTTGGCCAAATCGTCCACACAGGAGACTTTAAATTCGACTTTACACCGGTCGGCGAACCGGCAAATTTGACAAAAATGGCAGAAATAGGGAAGGAAGGCGTGCTTTGCTTGCTCTCGGACAGCACGAACAGTGAAATTCCGCATTTCACGATGTCCGAGCGGCGCGTCGGCGAGAGCATCCACGACATTTTCCGCAAAGTGAACGGCCGGATTATTTTTGCAACGTTTGCGTCCAACATCCATCGGCTTCAACAAGTGACCGAAGCGGCGGTCGCCAACAACCGGAAAATCGCTGTCTTCGGCCGCAGCATGGAAGCGGCGATTGAAATCGGCCAAGAACTCGGTTACATCAAATGCCCAAAAGGCACGTTTGTTGACGCTAACGAAATCAACCGCCTGCCGGCCAATCGGGTGACGATTTTGTGCACCGGCAGCCAAGGCGAGCCGATGGCGGCGTTGTCGCGCATCGCCAACGGCACGCACCGGCAAATTCAAATCATCCCAGGCGACACGGTTGTTTTCTCCTCATCGCCAATTCCGGGCAACACCGTGAGCGTCAACCGGACGATCAACATGCTGTGCAGAGCCGGTGCGGAAGTGATCCACGGCCCGCTTAACGACATCCATACGTCCGGCCACGGCGGGCAAGAAGAGCAAAAACTGATGATCCGGCTCATGAAGCCAAAATATTTCATGCCGATCCACGGCGAATACCGGATGCAAAAAATGCACGCCAAGCTCGCCATTGACTGCGGCGTGCCGGAGGAAAACTGCTTTATTATGGACAATGGCGAGGTGCTCGGCATCAGTGAACACGAGGCGCGCATCGTCGGCAAAATTCCGTCCGGCTCCGTTTATATTGACGGCAGCGGCGTCGGCGACATCGGCAACATCGTCTTGCGCGACCGCCGCATTTTGTCAGAGGAAGGACTCGTCATCGTTGTCGTCAGCATCAACATGAAAGAATTCAAAATCGCCGCCGGCCCGGACATTATTTCTCGCGGCTTCGTCTATATGCGTGAGTCAGGTGACTTAATCAGCGAAGCGCAAGTGTTGATCTCCAAGCATCTCGAAAAAGTGCTGGAACGGAAAACGAACCAATGGTCGGAGATCAAAAACGAAATTACGGAAACGCTCGCTCCGTTCTTGTACGAGCGGACGAAACGGCGGCCAATGATTTTGCCGATCATCATGGAAATCTAAAGAAAAAAAGGGCGTCCTTGCAAAAGGATGCCCTTTTTCCGTCATCATCATGCACAGGCCGCCTGCCAGCCGTCAACCGACCACTTTTTCCTCAAACCGGTCAATGTCGCTGTCAGCGCCGATGACGACCAACACGTCGCCTTTGCGGATGATTTCCGAGGCGAGCGGGGAGACGATGACGCTTGTTCCACGCTTGATGGCGACGATGTTGATGCCATAGCGGGCGCGGATGTCAAGCTCCAAAAGCGAATGGCCGTCAAGCCGCTCGCTTGCCACGATTTCGACAATGCTGTATTTGTCCGACAGCTCCAGATAATCTAGGACGTTGTTGGAAATCAAGTTGTGGGCGATCCGCTCGCCCATGTCCCGTTCTGGATGCACGATTTGGTCAGCGCCGATTTTTTTCAGCACTTTCTCATGGTAATCGTTCGTTGCCTTGACCGTAATATGGTTGACGCCGAGCTCTTTTAAAATCAGGGTCGTCAAAATGCTCGCCTGGATGTTGTCGCCGATCGCGACAATGACATGGTCGAAGTTGCGGATGCCTAAACTTTTCAGCACGCTTTCATCGGTCGTGTCGCCGACGACGGCGTGTGAAGCGATCGACGCAAATTCGTTTACCCGGTCTTCATCAATATCGATGGCCAATACTTCCATCCCTTGTTCGCTCAGCGTCCGGCAGATGCTGCCGCCAAAGCGCCCGAGGCCGATGACGGCAAACTGTTTCTTTTTCATTGACACTCCTCCATCGTTGATCAAGCATTGTTTCTCCCCTTATTTTAGCAAAAAAAGAAAAAGAAACGAAAACGTTCTTCGTTCCTTTTCCACCATTCCTTTACGCTATGCGATTTTGCCATTTCGCCCAAAAGCGGGCTGCCAGCGCACACAGCCCGAACGTTCGTCATCAGCGAAGTTTTTCTTCGACTTTTTGGCAAATCTCTTCTGCGGTAAGCCCGCTCGCTTCAATGACCGGACCGGACGTGACGATGTTGTGAATGCCGGCGATATTGGCGTCCAGGCCGGTAATGACGCAGCAGTCGCAGCCCCGGGCATCTTGTTCCCCGCCAAGCGGAACAACCTCATACCCTCTTTCTCTCAATGCCTCCTGCACGTCGGTCAGCGATTGCTCAACACCGATTTTCGCCATCACACTCCACCCCCTCATATACATAATGTGTCTTGATGGAGGTGGAACTATACTTCATTCGGCGTTCCCTTTCCATGAAAAATAATCAATTAAAAAGGCGATCGCCCGGTCAATGGCCTCTTCATTTGGGGTGAGCTTTGCATGATGCAACCCATGGGGCGAATCCACGCCGAGCCAAAACATCAATCCCGGGATTTCCGCCAGCATATAGCCAAAATCTTCACCAGTCATCGCCTCTTTGCAGCGAATGACGTTCATACCGGGATGCGCTTCGGCAAACCGCATAAATTCCGCTGTCAGCGCCGGATCGTTGTACACTTGGTAGTACATGGCGCCGTAATCGATCGCCGCCTCGCATTCGTAGGCCACTTCGATTCCGCGCACGATCGCCTCAATCCGCCGCTTGACCGCCTCCATAGCCGCAGGCGACAGCGTCCGGATCGTTCCCTCGAGCCGGGCATGTTCGGCGATGACGTTTTGCACTGTCCCCCCGGCAATTTTCCCGATCGTAATGACGGCGCTGTCGAGCGGATCAACGTTGCGGGCGACGATCGACTGCAGCTGAACGACGAGCGTGCAGGCAGCGACGACCATATCGTTCGCCAAATGGGGAAAGGCTGCATGTCCGCCTTTTCCTTTTAAATCGATAAACAGCTCCGATGTATTGGCAAACAACAGTCCTTCTTTCGTCGCGATAGTGCCGACCGGATATTCCGGGGCGATATGCAAGGCGACGATCATATCCGGCCTCCATTCCTGCATGATGTCGCTTTCCATCATCGGCTTCGCCCCGCCCGGCCCTTCCTCGGCCGGCTGGAAAATAAACAGCAAGTCATCTTGAATCGGATGATGTGCGAAATGGGTGAGCACGCCAAGAGCGATGCTCATATGCACATCGTGGCCGCACGCATGCATGCACCCTTCATGTTCAGAGCGGTACGGCAAACCGGTCTCCTCGCGGATCGGCAGCCCGTCTATATCGGCGCGGTAGCCAATCGTTTTTTGCGGCGATGTTCCGTTGACTTTGACAAAAATCCCGGTTTTCCATGTCCGGACTTGAAGCCGCTCTTGCGGCAGCGACCGAATATAGTGAAGCAAATATTGCTGTGTTTTAAACTCTTGAAACCCGAGCTCGGGAATTTTATGCAAGTCGCGGCGAATGGCGACAAATGGGCTGATCGCTTCCATCCTCTCTCCTCCATTGGAAAAAAGCTGCCCCGTGAGCGGACAGCTTTTTTCCCGTCATTATAACTGGCGAAGCTCTTGTTTAATTTCCGTTTTCGCTCTCGTTTGTTCGTCGATTTGCTTAATGACGCGCGCCGGCACGCCGGCGACAACGGTATACGGCGGCACATCCTCGACGACGACCGCCCCGGCGGCGACGACCGCCCCTTTGCCGACGGTGACGCCTTCCAAAATGACAGCATTCGCGCCGACAAGGACATCGTCTTCAACGATCACCGGCTTCGCCGATGGCGGCTCAATGACTCCGGCCAACACCGCTCCGGCGCCAATATGGCAGTTTTTTCCGACCGTCGCCCGGCCGCCGAGCACCGCATTCATGTCGATCATCGTTCCTTCACCGACAACCGCACCGATGTTGATGACCGCTCCCATCATGATCACGGCGTTGTCGCCGATTTCCACATGGTCGCGGATAATGGCGCCCGGCTCGATGCGCGCCTTGATTCCTTTTAAGTCCAACAGCGGAATGGCCGAGTTGCGACGGTCGTTCTCGACGACGTAGTCCTCGATTTTGTCTTGATTCGCCGCGATTGTGGCTTGAATGTCTTGCCATTCGCCAAACACGACCCCGGTGTTGCCGGTGATGAACGGTTTCGCGCTCGGGCCGAAATCGATGCCTTCGAGTTCCCCTTTTATGTATACTTTAACCGGTGTCGATTTTTTGCTGTTTTGAATAAACGAAATGATCTCATTGGCGTCCATCATCTTCATCGGCGATTTCCTCCTTCATGCTGTATTCTTTTTTACTTTAGCAAAACAAAGATGTTGGTGACAAGCATCAATTCATAAAAGTTTTCGGCCCTGATTCGACCGCCGCAGCTGTTTATTCAATTGCTTCAATATTTCGCGGCGGGTAAAAATCCCTTCAAAATAGCCATCCTCGTTCTCAACGCACACAAACGGATGGTTAACGATGAGCCCTACCGCTTTCCAAAGCCGGTCGTCAAGCCGCAGGCGCGGGATGTTTCGGTTCATCACTTCTTCGACCTTCATCGTCTCGATCCGTTCAAATTCGATGCGCTCCACCCCTAAAATCGCATCCATAATCATCGTCATGCCAATCAGCCCATGCAGCTTGTACGACGTATCAAGCACCGGAATCGCCGAGTAGCCGGTTTTCGTCAGGACGAGCAACGCATGATCCAAATAATTGTCCACTTGAACGTGCGCTACTTTGTCAGCTGGAATCAAAAATGACTTGACCGTCATGTTCGCCCATTCCTCATTTGCAAATAAGCTCATACATCCGTTCCGCCTTTCTCTGTATGCATCTTCTCCTCTCCACCTGTATGATACCATAAAAAAGACTATCGCTTCCTTACAAGCGATAGCATCAGCTTTGTTTTTATCCTTCCTCGGTCAGCAGCCGGTCATACAAACGCAGCAGCTGCCGGTATCTCTGTTCATCGGCCTCTTTATTTCCGTTTTCAATATCCTCCAGCTCAGAACGGACGAGTTCCAGCGCGTACTGCTGGCTGAACATCACCTCGAGCAACAGTGTCGCTTCCTCGCCCGACAGCTGAAGCGGCAGCCGCTTCCCCATCTTCATTCCCCCTTTGCCCTTTCCGCTTCATATATATTCATCGGCGGCGGGAAAAAGTCGCGAAAAAAAGCGCCATTTCCGGACAATCAAAAAGGCCGTCCAGACGGATGGCCTTTTCAATAATAGCGCAGCGCCAAATAACCGATCGCAAAAATAGCGAGCAAAGTAGCCAATACGTAAGCGAGCAGCATCGGGTTGCGCATATACGCATGCTCTTGCACCGTTTTCGGAACTGGTCCGTCAAGCTCTCCTTGCCAGCGCTGCTGGCGGCCGAGGCGGACTGTATAGACGAAGCCGATGACTGCGATCAGTACAGAGAGGGCAGATAACACAAAAGTGAGCTGTGCCATAAGTTTCACCTCATGCTTACTTTGCCGCAACGCGGCGATTTTATACGGTCAATAATGGGCGTCATGTTCAAACAAATAGCTGTAGGACAAGTCGATAAACAAATAGTGGCGCTCATCGATCGGATACGAATACGTCCGGATCGTCTCCCCGGTTTCAATGTCTGTGTACAAATCCGATAAAATCCCCCGCCGACGCGAGCGCATGCGAATGATGTTTTCCAAAAAATATGGCCGCCAGCTCCAGTTTTTCATGTAATATTCGTGTTCGAGCTCCCAGCGGCCGCCGCGCTTGAACATGTTGCCCGACTGCTGGAAGCCGTCCTCATCGCAAACGTAAATGCGGAAACAAACGTCATCGAGCTCGGCCGCCAGCGATGAAATGAGTTCGTTGAAATTGCCTGCTTTTTTGTATTTGCCAAGCAACGCCGTGATTCGCTGCTGAAACTGTTCAGAAATATGGTACAGCGTTTCAAGTTTTTTCTTTTCTTGCTGGATGAAGCGATGGCATTCCTGGCGCAGCAAGTCTTTCAACAAATCGCGCGGCACGGCTTCCGGTCCGGGCTTCGCCAAATAATACCCTTGGTAGTAGCGGCCGCCATGCCGCCAAGCGTACTGAAGTTGAAAGGATGTTTCAATATCTTCGTACAAAAGCGTCGCCCCGATTTTGCGGGCCAACAGCGAGATGGAATGGACGATTCCTTGGTATGCCTGATGAACGGACGCTTTTCGCAATTCATGCAAATCGATTTTTAAAATGTCAGGCGACAACACCCCGATCCGCTCCAAGTTGATGCTATGTTCAGCGATGTTGTCGACCGCCACTTTCACACCGTACGTACGGATGTATGTCAATAAATGGTTGAGCTGATCAACATCCCCTTTAAAATGTTGCTCGTTAATTTCTAATACGATGCGGCCAAGCGCCAGTCCTTTCGCCTCATAGGCAAGAAGCAGCTGCAAAAACGACTCGCCGCGATCGAGCATCAACAAATTGGCGTCGCGGTTAAAAAAAATGAGCGGCGTCTGATCCGCAAGCGCCAAAAAATAATCGAGCGCTTTTTTCGTGATCACATCATCCACTTCGATGCGAAATTCTTCTGGAATGGTTTCATCGTGAAAAAACGGCCCAAGGCTGACCGGCCCTGTTTCCGTTTGAAAGCGCCCGAGCACTTCGTATCCGACGACCCCATGCTCATCGGCGCTGAAAATCGGTTGATAGTGCGGAATCACTTGCGGCAAGTTGGCCATCACGTCTAATGCATCCATCGTGTTCACCTCATCCCCATCGACCATCTTTGCCTTTATTATAGCATAATTGCCCAATCGTTCCTGACTCGTAAAAAAGCGGCTCCCCTAACAGCAGGGAATCCACTTGTGACAAAGGCCGTTGCGTGCAATGAGCCGGTTGCCTGCGATAAATGAAGAAATACAGCCTGCAATCCCTTTTGGGTGAGGACCATCTTGCTTTATGGCAAATTTGATTAAAACGGCCGCCGGTTCAGCCATTGGCCGCCGTCAACTGTGATGCAAGCGCCGTTAATGTAAGCGGCTTCATCTGAAAGCAAAAACGAAGCGACCGCCACGATTTCTTCCGGCGTCCCGAGCCGCCCGAGCGGCACGCTTTCCAACGTCATCCGCTCTGCTTCCTCTGATTCCCAAAGCCGCTCCGCCCCGCCGGTCCGCTCAATCGGCCCGGGAGCGATCGCATTGACGCGGAAGCCGTACTTTTTCCCCATTCCACAGCAAGCGTGCGCGTCATTGCCAGCACTCCAGCCTTGGCGCTCGCTGAATGAATGACCCCGGCGCCAGCGTGCCAGGCGTACGTCGCAATAATGTTGAGGATATTTCCTTTCAGGCCACGCTGAACCCAATAGTTGCCGACTTCCCGGCTGCAGTAGAACGTGCCGTTTAACACAATGTTGATGACGCTGTTCCAGCCGTTGATCGACAACTTTTCCGCCGGGAAAATAAAGTTGCCGGCCGCATTGTTCACCAAAGCATCGATGCGGCCAAACTCCGCATCGGCCCGTCCCACCATCTCGGCGACTTGCTCCGGATTGCGCACATCCATCGGCACGGTGAGCACGCGCCCCCCATCAGGCGCAGCAATTTCTCGCTTTGCCTCTTCCAGCGCATCGGCTCTCCTTCCGGTAATGACAACGTTCGCCCCTTCGGAAACAAAACGCTTGGCCATATATTTGCCCATGCCGCTTGATCCGCCTGTCACGATCACAACTTTTCCATTCATTTTCTCTCCCCCTAACATGACTGATGATTCATTCATTTTTCATCATATCATAAAAAGGTTGAATATTCGAACATTATTTTTTCTCTACTTGCCCTTATCTTCCGTTTTTCGTTATAATAATTCTGCTTATGAAAGGACGGACAGAACGATGCACCATATTGAGACAGCAAAAATGAGCCGACGCACGTTTTTAAAAAAGCTGGCGCGCACCGGCCTAGCCGCCGCATTGGCCACAACGGCCGCGTACAGCTATGCCCGCTGGATCGAGCCGGCCTGCGTGTCTGTAACGCGCCATACATTGTCGCACCCGCTCATCCCGAAGTCGTTTGCCGGCGCAACGATGTTGCAATTCAGCGACCTTCATCTCGGTCATTACTATGGATTAAAGCGCTTTGACCAGGTGATCGATCAAATTAACAAGCTAGAGCCGGATTTGATCGTCTTCACCGGCGATCTGCTCCATGAGGCGAACCGATACCCGCACACAGAAGCGGTCGCCGAAGCGCTCGCCCGCCTTCGGGCCCCGCTTGGAAAATTCAGCGTCTACGGCAACCATGATCATGGCGGTTACGGAACAGACATTTACCGCCGGTTGATGGAGCGGGCTGGGTTTCGCGTCCTCGTCAACGAGCATGCGCTTATCCGCCGCGGCCAACACGCGATCGCCATCGCTGGCAGCGACGATATGATGCTCGGCCGTCCGGATTGGTCGAAAATGACAAATGGCATTCCGCCGGCAACGTACACGATCGCCCTCGTCCATGAACCGGACGGCGCCTTGGAAACATCCCGCCTCCCGATTCACGTGCAGCTGTCCGGCCATAGCCATGGTGGGCAAATTCAGTTGCCGTTTATCGGACCGCTCATCACGCCGCCGTTGTCTGAGCGGTATTATGAAGGGTTTTACCACGTCGGCGGACTCTTGTTGTACGTCAACCGCGGCCTTGGCACAACAAGGGTGCCGCTTCGCTTCTTCGCTCCGCCGGAGTTGACCGTTTTTTCGCTTACCCCCGGATAGAAGTAGGACAAACCGGGCAACAACACCGCTTCCTATGTTATAATAGAAAGAAAAAAGGAGACATGCCGATGAAACCGGTGCAATTGACGGTCGACAATATTGCCAAAGCGATTTTTACCGTCAACCGCCATGCCAAAACAGCATTGAACCCTTCGTTTCTTTATCTTCTGAAGAAAAAAGCGATCGAGAAGCTGCTTGAGGAGGGCAAGGCGAAAAAAGTGGGCCTCCATTTTTCCCGCAATCCGAGATACAGCCAACAGCAATCCGACGTGCTTGTCGCCGTCGGCGACTACTACTTCCACATCCCACCGACAAAACAAGATTTCGCCGCCCTTCCACACCTTGGCTCTCTCAACGATTCATACCGCAACCCTCCAGCTCGGATGCCGCTGTCAGAGGCAAAAGCCATTCTCATCGCCTACACCGGACTGAAGGAAAAGCCGGAACAAAAGCCGAAACGGCTGACAAGACCCGTATTTAAACGGCTCGGCGACCGCTATTAAGCGGACGCCGGTTTTTTTCAACAGTGGGCACATCTTAGCGCCGGGTCGGCAACAGGGGCATCGATGTCTCTTTTGCTTCAACCTGCTTTTTCGCCCACCCTGTCTTGCAATGAAAGTCCCCTCTCGTTTTCGCTGCACTAAGAGGCGGTGAAAAGCAACCATTTTCCCTAAATTGATGATTCTCGAATGAAGAGGAGAACAATATCCGTAAGGCTTCTCCATTTGAGGAGAAACATGATTGGGCCGCCTTTCCTGTTCAATCACCGGCCTTCTAAAACAAATAAGCCAGCCGCTGTTCTGTCGGCTACGCTGAGACCCCTTTCCTCTTTATGCTTCCCCATTGTTTTTTTCGACGAATGGCATCGATCACCCCTTCGCACCGCCACCAAGCGGTAAGCGGACGGTACCAAAACGTCTCGGTCAACGCGAAGAAAAACAGCTTCACCAAATCAGAGATGCTCGGGAACTTCCGCTCAGTCCACTCTTCAAGCAAGACGGCTACTGCTGATAACAGCGAACCGTACAAAACCGAAACCGTCAGCAACAAAAGAGCGAATTCGACGTACAAGTTTCCGAGAAATAAGGAGAAAACAACGACAATATAGCCCATCAATTCAACGATCGGACCAAGAAGCTCAATGAACCAAAAATACGGCAGCGAAAGAAGGCCGATTGAGCCATATTTTGGATTGAACAGCATCGATCGATGCATCCATAAGCTTTCCAAAAGCCCGCGATGCCAGCGCCGCCGCTGCCTCCGCAAATCGCCATACGTTTCCGGTGCTTCCGTCCAGCAAACCGGGTCGGGGATGTAGATGATTTTTTTCGCCTCGTTTTTTTCCCGCGCCAGTCGATGCAGACGCACGACGAGCTCCATATCTTCGCCAACTGTATCAGCATATCCCCCTGCTTCAATCACCCAAGGCTTGGAAAAGACGCCGAACGCCCCAGACACAATCAGCAGCAAGTTGTGGCGGCTTAAGCCGAGACGGCCGAGCAAAAACGCACGCAAATATTCAATCGTTTGCATAATGACGAGCGGCCGCCGCGACAACCCAACCTGGACGATCTCACCGCGTTCAATCCGGCAGCCATTGGCGATGTGGACGCTTCCTCCAGAAGCGATGATCTCCCCGTCGGACTCAAGCATTGGTTTCATCACTTTCAAAAACGCGCGCCGCTCCAAAACCGAATCGCCGTCAATCGTGCAAATGTATGGATAGCGAGAAGCGTTGATTCCCGCGTTCAACGCATCCGCTTTCCCACCGTTTTCTTTATCCAGCACAAACAAATGGGGATAATTAAGCGACTGATAAACCGCCTTAATTTCCTTTGCGTCCAGCTGGCGGCGAATGACGCGATAGACCAGCTGCAAATGAAAATGCTCAATCAGCCGTTCAAGCGTTTTGTCAGTCGATCCATCGTTAATGACAATGACCTCGTACTCAGGATATTCAATAGCCAGCAGCGACCGCACCGAGCCGACGATGCCCGCTTCCTCATTATAAGCGGGAACAAGAATGGACACCGGTTTGGCATAGCTCGCATCGAGCAGCTCTTCATACGGCTCCCAGTCATCAAGACGATGAATGCGGCGCAAATGGATGAACGAGACAACAAGCAAAAAGGCATAAAAAAGCAGAACGATGACCATGTAAATCAGTACAATATGTCCTGCGACCCAAAGAAACGAACGCCACGCTTCCACTATCATTCTCCTCCTCCAAGCCACTGCCTCGCCATATCACGAGCATAACGATCCGATGCTGTGCGCGCCGCGGCGCGCAACGCCGTTCGGCCTCCCGGCAGACGCGCGATGGCCGCGGCGGCTTCGGAACGAACAACAAATGAACGGTCGCTAAGCCGCTCATACAGCAACGGAAGAAGCCGCTCTTCGCGGCATTTTCCCGCCAGGCGGGCAGCCATCAGCCGCTCTTGCCAATGGGAGGAGCACAAATGCTGCTTGAGCCTCTCCGCTTCAAGCGGCATGCCGATTTCCGCCATCGCCTTGAGCGCGCGAACGCGAAGTTCCGACTCATCGGATGCCAACAGCTCCAGCAAAAACGACCGCTCCTCGCGCCGGCGGATGCCGATCATATCCACGAACGCGCACTTCCCCGCCCGCGTCAGTTCATCAAATCGCTGTTCCACCTGTCGAAGCAGCCGCTCGCTCATATGGCCAAAAATAACTCGGTACGCAAACTCGGTCAATTCGTATTTCGGCTCAAGCACGTAGGTCACCACTGGGCTATAGTCAAATCGGGCAAAAATTGTCAACAGTTTTTCTTCTTCTCCTCTCGTCACCCGGTCGGAGCGGTACAATCGCTCCATCTCCAGCAACATCGCCTTCATCTGCAAATCCTCTATCAAAAACAGTGCGTTCATCCGCTCGCTCCAATCCCGACTTGACAACCAGCGGCGCAGCCATCCTTGAAAATGCTTTTCCGCCAATGTTCGGATTCTCTCCTGCACCTGTTCGCCTTTCAAGAGCGAAGCGAAATGGTCAAGGAGCTCCATCATCGCCTCACGCTCAAGCGGCGAAGACGGCAACGGCAGCTCTTCCTCTTCGCCGAGCACATGACGAAACAGCGGAAGATGGAGCCGCTTTTTCAAAGCCCTGATCTCTGCCTGGCGTCTATTTTCCCTCCCTTTTCGCACCACCAAATAGAGAAATAGGTTTACTAACAGTGCAAGGAAAACAATCGTTGCGGCTAAGGCAGAAAAAAGCGCCATCACTCCTCCAACTCCTTCAACAACCGGCGCAGCCGCGCCTCAAGCTCAAGCCATTTAAACGGCTTTGTCACATATTCGTCCGCTCCTCGGTTCAGCGCATGGGCAATATCCCGCTCATCTTGGCGCGACGTCAGCATCATCACCTTGTATGGCTTTCGCTCTTGACGGAGGCGGTTCAACACCTCAAGGCCGCCCATTTTTGGCATCACCCGATCCAAAATGACGACAGATTGCCGCCCGCTTTGATAAAACGGAGATTCGAGAAACGAAAGGCCGTCGCCAAACTCGTAAATGTCCGCTTTCCTCCCTTGCTCATTGACGAGCTTGCGGACAAGATCAGCAATCATCATCCGCACGAGTTCATCGTCGTCTACGATGGCAATCGCCCATCGCCGCCGATCCGTTGATGCTTGGCTTGGGGCCTCATCCGAAGAACCGCTTTTCTCACGCGCCGCCTCTTCGATCCGATTGCCACCGCCTCGTTTCGCCGCATACAGCGCCTTGTCGGCCAGACGCAGCCAATAGTCAAGCGGCCGATCCGGTTCATCACACTCAACCAGGCCGGCGGAAAACGTACATGATAGAAGTGCGCCATCCGCCGCGATTTTTTCGGCGGCGAACTGGCGTTGCAGCCGCTCAAGCACTGCACGAGCCTCGCTTTTGGACGTTTTGGCCAGCCAAACGACAAACTCTTCGCCCCCAAAGCGAACGACGGTATCCACTCCACGTGTATGTTGGCGCAAAAAGGCAGCCAGCTTTTGCAATACCGCATCGCCTGCAAGGTGGCCGAAACGGTCATTGACTTGTTTGAAATGGTCCAAATCAAGCAACGCCAAACAGCTTGGCGCTCCGTAACGCTCGAGGTCGCTCCGAAGGCGGGCGTATACCCGCGGCAAATACTTCCGGTTATACACACCTGTCAATTCGTCAATGAGCACAAGGTCATCGATTTTTCGTTTTTTTTTCAATGAGCCGGCGAACGCGAACGAACAGCTCATCTGCCGCTGGGGTGGTGATGACATCATCCGCGCCAAGCTCATAACCTTTCAACCGCCCCTCTTTGCCCTCGTCTCTCCTCACAATGACAACAGGAAGATAGGGGCGCTGTCCGGCGCGCTCAAGCAAAACCGTCAAGTCCGGATTCTCCCACTCTCCCTCCTTCACGCTGACGATGATGCAATCCGGGCTGAGACGAAACATCGACGCGGCCGCCTGCTCAAGGGAGGGAATCGTCGTGAAACGCCATGGCACGGTTTGCAGGGCGCCGCGGACGTAAGCAAAAAACAGGGGATCATTTCCACAGAGGAGAATAGCTGCTTCCGGCCCTTGGCGGTGCGAAGAGGGAATGGTGGCAGAAGCCGCTTCCCCGGCTTCATAGAAGCAGCGAAGGAGAGGAACCATCTCCATCAGCGCCTCCTCCGCTGTCCATTGCCGTTCCGTTTGGCCGTTCAACCGGTGAATGAGCCGCTCTGCTTCAGCAGCGATGTCGCTAAGGCCAATCACCGCCGCCGTCCGGCCGACAGCATTGAAAAATCGGGCCAATTCCACACCGTCAAGCGGCGATCCCGTCCTCCATCGTTCGTATTGTTCATGGATGCGGTCCAACAGTGAGGCGACAGATCGATCCATATTCCCTCTCCTTTCGATCATCGTTCCGTTTTCCCCAACCGACTGACATCCTCCTTTTTTCTATTACTAATATAATCGATCCAAGCAAAAAAGGTTCATCACCAAAAGTTGTACTTGTACCTGTCATGAAAGTATGTTAGCTGTTTCTAGCCGGACCCGCCATGCAAAACGCTGGATATTTCTGTATCCGTATCCCCCACGTTTCATCAGCTTGATCTTGTTATTTGTTCCCTCCATTTTCCCATTTGAATAAGGGGATAAAATGCACGATATGATTTCGTCTGTTCGTTTGACGAGTGATTTTGCGATGGCGCGAACAGCAGAACAAGGACAAAACAAATACCGATGAACCCAGGCGTTCAAACGACGTTTCGCTTGTCGCTCGCTTTGGCTTTTGGATACATAACGAAAATGTTGAAGGGATTGATAGGCAGCCTGCAAAGAATCGCTCTCTTTCTGCCACTTTCGCACCGTTTGGCGCTCCTCCTCGGTGAGTTTCTCGGGACACTGGGTCAATCAGCGGCAAACATACCGAACATGCCCGTGTTTCTTGTTCCCTTTTCCGAAGGATTGGCGGCATCGATCCAACGCTTCCGTAAACAATTGAATCACATGAAAATAATCGACCACATGCTTCGCTTCCAGACACCCCCCTTGAATGGCTTTTTTCATCGCTGGAGCCAAATCACTCACGACATACTGAACAGAACCAGACACAGGAGCCAACACACGTCCAATGGCTTCCTCGTTCTTTCCTGCTTCAACGGCATACACTTCTCCCGTTTCGGCATCCATGACTTCCACTCCGTAATCCTGTCCTTTTCGAAACGCAAACTCATCGACACAAACTGCCTTTGGTTGGATGTCATTCGATAGGAAGGGGCATGGGTATAAAACCAGCGTTCAACGGTCGTGTACGGAAGCTTGAGCATACGAGCCACCGCCTGAATGGATGTTCCGATGCAAGATTGCGCCACCCATTGCTGAAACGCATCCGTCGCTGCACTTCGAGGGGAAATTCCGGGATAAGACGTGCTGAATGTCATGCCACATGTACAACAACGTCTACGCTCCACAGGGAGTTCCACCCAAAAGATGCCGATCCGTTGAGCATACCCATGCATCCATTGCTTCTTTTTTCCTGTCATGTTGATCGTGCGTTTCAAGCAAACAGGACATAACGGGCATTGTTCGGGAAGAGAAAGTTCGGAAATCCAACGTTCTTCTTCTTTTCGCACCTTTTGAATCAAAACATCTGGTAAATCGATGAGTTCTTTGATAAACTGAGCGTACATGCGAATTTTCCTCCAATGGTTTGGACACCCCCATACAGGAAAATTCGCATTTTTTGTATCCTCTATTTTCCCTATGCATACCTATCTTAAAATCTCAAGTACAACTTGTGGTGAAGAGCCGCAAAAAAATTAAAAGAAAAGACGCGCAACAGCCAACAATTTCCCAGCCGCATAAAAAAGCCGCTGCCTTTTTGCAACGGCTTTGTTCAATACAAAAAGTCCAATAGGCGTCGGTCAGCTAAATTCGTGTCAACCGGACAGACTTCTGCATCACGCCCGTACTGCCACACCCAGACATTCGCGCTGCAAGGCGGGGCAGCCGGCTGATAGCGCGGCGCTTTCTGCTCTTTCGTCGTTCCCGGCCTTGGTGCGGCGCTCCAAATGACCGCCTGCACCGCCACTTGGTTGTTCCGGCTGACCGCCTCGCAATAGGCAACGGCGAAATCCCCTTTCGTCGGGTCCGCGTACAGCCCCGGCCGGTATCCGGTCGGATAGAGCGTTTCCACCCAAGCAGCGATCCAAGCGGCATCCACAGCGAAAAAGTCTTCGATGTTGGCAAACAGCAGTTTATTTTTCGGAATGCCGAGCCGCCGCGCATGGAACACCGCGTTGCGCGCCGCCACCTGACCGTTCGCATAGCCGACCGCTTCGCGGAAGGCGTTATAAATCGGCAGCACCTTCACGCCATAGCTGCGGATGCGGGCGATCTCGTCGCGTGTCAACCCTTCGGACACGTTCGGCACTTCCGACAAATAACGGCCCCAAAATTTCGGATAGCCAAGCTCCGTCCGCACGCATTGAAACAGCTGATCCGTTACGGCTTGCGCCGAGTCGACGCCCCACACTCCTCTTGCCATCGGTTCCCCTCCTTCGCGCTTACACTGCCGTCATTATGTATTATATATATGAGGGGAACAGCCCGTTTTATACGGCTACTGGCGGCGCTCCCGCTCCTCCTTCGCCCAGTCGCCTTTCAACAACTGAAACCAGCCGTTGCGCTTAAACCAGACGAACATCGTCATGCCGATCACCGCCATGGCAGCCAATACAACAAAGTATCCGTACTTCCAGTGCAATTCAGGCATATAATCAAAGTTCATCCCATAAATGCCGGCAATAAAGGAGAGCGGCATGAAAATGGTCGTAATGGCTGTAAATGTCATCATAATATTGTTCATTCGATTCGAGTTGAGCGATAAATAGCTGTCGCGGATATCCGCGGTAATTTCTCGGTTTGTCTCAATCATTTCCGACAGCTTCAGCAAATGATCATAAATGTCATGAAAGTACAGCTGCCGTTCTTTCATGCGCTGCAGCCGGTCGGAATGGATGATGCGGTACAACAAGTCGCGCATCGGCACGATCGTTCGGCGCAGCTTCGATAAATCGCCACGGATGTCAAACACTTTTTCAATAATGTCGTGAATCGGTTCATTGTTCGTATTCTCCTCTAAATCGTTCAGCACGTCTTCAATATGGTAAAGCGGTGGAAAATAATCATCCACAAGCTTGTCGATCAGCCGGTACATGACGTGAAACGGCCCCTGCTGAACATCTTCTTCATGCTTCAATCGCTCCCACACCTCATCGACCGCGTGAATGGCCGACTTATGAAACGAAACGATGAAATTTTGCCCGACAAACAAATCGACTTCCTCAGCCTCCAGCGTCATCCCGGCAATGGCATGAAGCACAACAAACAAGTAGCGGTCATAAAAATCGAGCTTCGGCCGCTGCACATATTCAAGACAGTCTTCAATCGCCAGTGGGTGAAAACGGAAAAAGGAGGCGAGCAGCGCCGATTCCTCATCCGTCGGCTCATGAAAGTCAACCCAATACCATGAGACGTCCGGGCTGTTGACAAGCGTTACGTCAACATCATACAAAATCTCAAATTCTTTTGTCACGACACACGTGCGAATCATCGCCATCACCTTTGCCTTGTTCTCCTCTTATCATAACCGAAAAACTGTTAAGTCCCAACAAAAAACGGGTATAAAAATCATATAGAGAAAAAATTGACAAAAAATATTTATCTAAATTTTCTTTACATTAGCATCAAAAACGACGATAATATTAAGAAAGGGAACTGTTTCGTTCCCATATGGGAGGGACTGAATCATGTACGAAAAACAATACCCGAATGAAGGCGCCGTTTTGTTCAACCAGCCGGAAGAAAAAAGCAGCTACGGGCCGATGGCCGAACAAGTGCTGAAAGAAGCGATCTTCCAGTTTCAAAGAAAAAAACTGATGGAACAAATTGATGAAGCGCTCGCGGCCGGCAACAAGCCGTTGTTTTTCAAGCTTTCCACCCAATATAACGACCTGTTGAAAAAATACGGCGCGTAAAAGGAGCGAACGAAGTTGGAAAGTGAATCGTCGATGACCAAGTGAGCCCCATTTCCGTTTGTGGGAACAATCCGGACGGAAAGGGGCTCGTTTTTGTTTTTTCGTTTTCCTCGCCAATGGTACAATAGAAACAAAAAAGAAAGGTGGACAACCGTGAAACACCTCATTCAACCACGTGTTCAAGCCATTCAGTTATCAGGCATCCGCCAATTTTTCAACCTTGTCGCTGACCGGCCGGGACTTGTTTCCTTGACGATCGGCCAGCCTGATTTCCCAACACCCGATCATGTCAAAGCAGCCGCTCAGGAGGCGATCGCCGCCGATTTCACGACGTATACAGTGAACGCCGGCCTGCTGGAACTGCGCCAGGCGGCTTGCCAATTCGTCGCTGACAAGTACGGCCTTCGCTACACGCCGGATGAAGTCATCGCCACCGTCGGCGCCAGCCAGGCGCTTGATATTACGTTTCGCACCATTTTAGAAGAAGGGACAGAAGTGCTTCTTCCCGCACCAGTCTATCCCGGCTATGAACCACTCATTCGCCTGTGCGGGGCGAAACCGGTATACATCGACACAAGGCCAAACGGTTTCCGTCTGTCGGCTGAGCTCATTGCGCCTTATTTGACGGAAAAGACGCGCTGCCTCGTTCTTCCATACCCATCCAATCCAACCGGGACGGCGCTGTCAGCCGAAGAACTTGAGAACATCGCTTCCCTTTTGAAAGGACGGCCGATTTGGATCGTTTCCGATGAAATTTACAGCGAGCTCGTCTATCGCGGCCGCCATCACTCGATCGCCGAGTGGCTGCCGGAGCAGACGATCGTCATCAACGGTTTAAGCAAATCGCACTCCATGACCGGTTGGCGCATCGGGTTTGTCTTCGCTCCAGCGTTCGCCGTTGAACAAATGGTGAAAGTGCACCAATACAGCGTCTCGTGCACGTCATCGATCAGCCAAAAAGCAGCGGTGGAGGCGCTGACCGCCGGCAAACACGACGCCGAGGCGATGCGCGCCGCTTACGCCGAACGGCTTGAGTATGCCTATCATCGTCTCACCGCCATGGGGTTGCCGGTTGAGAAGCCGGATGGAGCCTTTTACTTGTTTCCGTCAATCGCCGCCTTTGGCATGTCTTCGTTTGATTTTGCCCTCGATGTCGTCGAAAACGCCGGCGTCGCCCTCGTTCCCGGCAGCGCCTTTTCCGAATACGGTGAAGGCCATGTCCGCCTGTCGTACGCTTATTCGCTCGATGTGCTCAAAGAAGGGCTCGACCGGCTCGAGCGGTATATCCAAACGAAGCGCCGCAGACCGTAATGGTTTTCAAAAATCATATTGGCTTAGACCGCCATGCCCCCATAAGAAAAAGGCTGCTTTTCTTTCGACTTTTGTTCACCATTGGCTTTAGGGGAATATACAAGAAAAGGGGGTCCCAAAAGGATCGGGACACCCTCTTTCGTCTCTATATATACGCACTGACCGATTCTTCCGCACTATATTTTGTGTCTACCCTGAAAGCAGACAGCCTTTTGGGTCAGCCCCCTCTTCTTTACTTATGGCACAAGCAATAGCTTGCCATGCGTTTTCCGCCCCTGCAACAGCCGATGCACTTCAGAAGCCTGCTCAAGCGGGTAGACGCCGCCGATCATCAGCTTCAGGCTTCCTTCCTGCACCCACGCGAGCAATTCCCGCAAACTTTGTTCGTACAACGCCCGCTTTTTCATGATTTGCGGCAAGAAAAAGCCGATCACTGACCAGTTTTTCGCCATCAGCCGGACTGGATTGAGACGCGTCATTTCCCCGCTCGCCGCCCCATATACGACCAGGCGGCCGAACGGAGCAAGGCAATCGAGCGTCTGATGAAAGACATCGCCGCCCGCCATTTCCAAAGCAACATCGACGCCGCGTCCATCTGTTGCCTCCATCACTTCCGCCGCCCAGCCGTCCTTTGTATAATCGATCGTGACGTCGGCGCCAAGCCGCGCGGCCAACGCTCGTTTTTCCTCCGTGCTTGCCGTGGCGATGACCATTTTGGCGCCGAACCGTTTCGCCAATTGGACGGCAATCGTCCCAACGCCGCCGGCTGCGGCATGAACGAGCACCGTCTCCCCTTCTTCCAAGCGGCCCATCGTTTTGAGAATATGGTAGGCGCTTAGCCCTTGCACCGGCAAGGCCGCCGCCTGGCGGGCATCCATTCCATCCGGAAGCGGCACGACCGCCCGTTCATCGACAGCGACAAACTCAGCGTAGCCGCCGGATTCGATCAACGCGACAACCCGCTGGCCCGGGCGGATGGCTTCCACATCCGGACCGACTTCTCGGACGATGCCGGCCACCTCGGTGCCGGGCACGAACGGAAGCGGCGTCGGCACAACGTAGCGCCCTTCCCGCCTCGCTGTATCGGCGTAGTTCACACCGATCGCCTCAGCTTCAATCACCACTTGCCGTCCCGATGGCAACGGGCGCTCAGCCTCTTTTACTTGCAGCACTTCCGGACCGCCGTACTCAGCAAATTGCACGATTTTCACCGCTCATTCCCCTCTTTCGTCATCTTCATTTGCACGATATCGCGCACTTCCGCCGCCAACGGCCCGGGCTCGAGTTTCGGAATGACGGAAAGCGCTCCGTGCCAGTTGATGTAGTCGATCTCCTTTTCGAGGCCATAAGCCACCATCCAACGTCCGACCCGCGAGGCGGACAACACTTCTTTTGCCTTCTCCTCGCTTGCGTATTGCCGTTAAAACAGCCAAGCAGCCATCGCGCTGTCGGACAGCTCCGCCGCGGCGATCCCCTGCTCGACTAGACAATGGACAAAATATCCGGCGCCATAAAAGTCCTCCAGGCAAAAACGCCCGGATGAACCGGCGCAAATGGCGATAACGGTCTCTTCTTTGTGCGAACGGCCAATATGTTCGCTGACCGCCGGGCTGTTCAGCAAGCTCGCCGCATAGACCGCGCGGGCCGGCATTGCCTTGCGGAGCGCCACGGTGCCGTTTGTCGTCGACAAAACGACCGTTTTCTCCGGGCATACCGTCTGCAAAAACAGCGGCGCGGGCGGATGAAAGCCGACGATCGTCCGCCCTTCGTATTCGCCGACGAGCTCATAGCTGCCCTCTGGCAAGCGAAGCGCGATCTCCTTGGCCTCCTCGGCATCGCGCACCGGGATCACCGAACGAGCGCCGGCAGCGAGAACTGCTGTAATCGACGAGGTGGCAAGCAAAACATCGAACACGACAGCCACCTTTCGATCAGCAAGCGCCATCTCATCAATGTCTTCTTTGCGCAGCACGACATGCACTTTTGTCATCACGCCGCCTCACCGTCCTGTCGCCAGCTGCCATGCATGCTCAATGAGCGCTTCGACAAACTGGCCAAAATGGCGAAACCGCTCATCGTTCGTCTGGCCGCGGCGGTAGCGGTAATAAATTTGCTGGCAAATGACCGCTAATGTGAACTACCCACCACCTACGCTTCGCTTAGAGGTGGGGGCTTCAAGCGACTTGTGTGTGTTCGCTGAACGGTAAGCCACACACAAGAACCCTTTACGCTTCCCTTCGTTCCGAAGGTGTCCGTTCTAGCCATATTCTATCCTATTCGTTGGCTAACGCCAACCGAAATTCATCTCCCACTTTCACTGGTGCTGGCGCACCTTCACGTTTAGAAGTAGGAGACTTCTTTCGGAGGGAAGTTAAATAAACGTGTATATTGGACACATCACGTCCACTTTTTTTGGCATATGCCTCAATAAACTGTTCGCGCGTATAAAAACCGGGCCAAACAGCGGCCGGCGCAGCACCGCCTCCCACTCCCCACAGCGGGGCAAATACGTCAAATTCGACCGGCCGGCGGAAAATTGCTGGATCTCGAGCTCCCCATCCGGCATGTCCGGCAGCACCGTGCGCAAAAACTTGGCCAGCTTCCCTGCCGGCAGTTCTTCCCCCTTGCGCACTGGAATAATCGCTGTCATCTCCCTCTCCCCCTTGGTCAACAATTCAAGCGCGCCAT
Source organism: Geobacillus sp. Sah69 (assembly GCF_001414205.1). Lineage (NCBI taxonomy): Bacteria > Bacillati > Bacillota > Bacilli > Caryophanales > Anoxybacillaceae > Geobacillus > Geobacillus sp. Sah69. Next base: position 110,946 of record NZ_LLKS01000025.1, read on the forward strand.
TGCCGCCGCACGAACAGCATCCATCGACACACCTCGGATCAAACTTGTTTGTCTCTCTTTTCACTCGGCTTTCGAGACAGACGGCGCGCTCATGCCATCAAGCAGGATCTCCACCATCTGCTTCGCCACCTCGGCATCGGTCAGCTCTCCGTCCGGACGAAACCATTGGTAGCTCCAATTGGCCGCCCCAAGAACGGTAAGCGTGGCGATCGATGGCGACAAATCGCAGCGCAGTTCACCGCTTTTCATTCCTTCCTCAATCAACGACTGCAGCCGATAGCGGAACAAATCGCGCTTTTCTTTTACTTTCTGTAAATGCTCCTCATTCAAATGCTTCATTTCACGAAAAAAAATGCGAGCTTCCCCTCCTTGCCGTTCGACATTATGAATGAGCATGAAGATAATATCATACAGCTTTTCCCGCACCGAGCGCCGTTTATCGCTTATAATGCGCTCCTCTTCGTCAAGCAGCCTTTCAATGTAGCGAAGGTGAATATCCATCAACAGTTCTTCTTTGCTTGTAAAATAGTAATAAAACGTCCCTTTTGTCACCCCGAGGGCGTCAACGATGTCTTGGATCGATGTTTCGCTGAACCCATTTTGTTCAAACAGCTCAATGCTGGCAGCCATAATTTTCTCCTTCATGTTTTTACACCTCTTGCCTAAAATGTAGTCGCTGCCAGCTATTGTACCATAAAACGGCCAAGCCTGTTTCGGACTTGGCCGAAAGCCCTCTGTTATTGCGGGCGGGACGCCTCTTCACGCAAGGCGCGGCGCAAAATTTTCCCGACGTTCGTCTTCGGCAGTTCGGCACGGAACTCGACAATGCGCGGCACTTTGTACGCCGCTAAGTTTTTTCGGCAATGGGCGATGATCTCTTCCTCACTTGCTTGCATCCCCTCTTTCAGGACGATGATCGCCTTCACCGTTTCGCCGCGGTACGGATCAGGCACACCAACTGCCGCCGCCTCTTTCATCGCTGGATGTTCGTACAGCACTTCTTCGATTTCACGCGGATAAATGTTATAGCCGCCGGCGATGATCAGATCTTTGGCAACTAGCTCTTTATGCACCTCATCCGGCCCATCGGCCAGACGGAGCGTGCGCGAGTTCGCCCACATGGCAGCAAGCGGAAAATCGTTGCTCACCCCAGCGGCGCCAAACGCCTGAATGGCACGGTCGATCACTTTTAAGGCGACATTCGGAGCGACAACTTTAATCATGGCAATTTCTTTGCGCGCCGCTTTGTTGCCGACCGTATCCATCATGTACGCCGCCTTCATTGTCAACAGGCGCGCCTGCTCGATCTCAATGCGCGACTGAGCGATCCAATCGCGAATGACGCCATGGTCCGCAAGCCGCTTGCCGAACGCCACCCGCGACTGCACGCGCCGGCACATAAACTCAAGCGCCCGCTCCGCCGCTCCAATCAAGCGCATGCAATGGTGGATCTGTCCCGGTCCAAGCCGCCCTTGGGCGATGGCAAACCCTTTCCCTTCGCCCCAAATGATGTTCTCTTTCGGCACGCGCACATGGTCATACGTAATTTCGGCATGCCCGTGCGGCGCATGGTCAAAGCCGAACACCGGCAGCATCCGTTCGATTTTCACGCCCGGCGTATCAAGCGGAACGATGATCATCGACTGCTGCTCATGTTTTGGCGCATCGGGGTTCGTTTTTCCCATCACGATGGCGACTTTGCAGCGCGGGTCGCCGGCGCCGGACGACCACCATTTCCGTCCGGTGATGACATACTCATCGCCGTCGCGAACGATCGAAGCGCGAATGTTCGTCGCATCGCTCGACGCGACATCCGGCTCCGTCATCGAAAAGCACGAGCGGATTTCTCCGTTCAAGAGCGGGATGAACCATTTCCGCTTTTGTTCTTCTGTTCCATAGCGGACGAGTACTTCCATGTTGCCGGTATCCGGCGCATTGCAGTTGAACACTTCCGGAGCAATGAGCGAACGGCCCATAATTTCGCAAAGCGGCGCGTATTCGACGTTCGTTAAGCCGGCTCCGTATTCGCTGTCCGGCAAAAACAAGTTCCATAGCCCTTCTTTTTTCGCTTTTTCCTTCAGCTCTTCGATGATGGGCGGCACCCCTGACCATCTTGACTCTTGGGCGTTCAGCTGCTCCTCATACACCCTTTCGTTCGGATAAATGTACTCTTCAATGAAAGCGCTTAATTTTTTGATCAACTCTTGGACTTTCGGCGAATAGGAAAAGTCCATGTCATCCCCTCCCTGTATACTAACCGGTTAGTATGTGCCCTTTATTTCTACTATACCTCGACCAAAAGAAATATTCAATATTTTTTGATAAATATATCTCACATTCAAAAAAAGAGAGGACGAATCCGCCCCCCCATGTCACTGTCTGATATAGCGTTTGTACAATGCTTGCGTGCCGCTGTTTTCCTCACCGGCTTGCGCCAGCTCCTCATACATTTGTTTGGCGAGCGCCAGGCCTGGCAGCGGCAAGTTCATCCGCTCGGCTTCCTCAAGCGCAATTTTCATATCTTTAATGAAATGCTTGACGTAAAACCCCGGAGCAAAATCTCCTGACAACATGCGCGGCGCCAAGTTGCTCAGCGACCAGCTGCCGGCTGCCCCTTTGGCGATGCTTTCCAACACTTTGAATGGATCAAGACCAGCCCGCTTCGCATACGCCATGGCCTCGCAAACGCCGATCATATTGGTGGCGATGGCAATTTGGTTGCACATTTTCGTATGCTGGCCGGCTCCAGCTCCTCCTTGCCGCACGATGTTCGTGCCAAGCCGCTCGAGAATCGGCTTGCACGCCAAAAAGACGTCCTCATCACCGCCGACCATAATCGTCAACGTTCCTTCGCGCGCGCCGATGTCGCCGCCGGACACCGGGGCGTCCAAAGCATGGATGCCCTTTTGCTTGGCCGCCTCGTAAATCGATTGCGCGAGCGTCGGCGTTGACGTCGTCATATCGATGACATATGTTCCCGGCCGCGCATTCTCCAAAATGCCGCCCTCGCCGAAATACACTTGCTCGACATCGTGAGGATCGCCAACCATCGTCATGACGACATCCGCCTCCCGCGCCAAATCAGCAACCGTTTCCTTCCAAACCGCTCCTTCCTGAAGCAAGTCTTCCGCCTTTTCTTTTGTGCGTGTATAAGCTAGAAGTGGATAGCCCGCCTTCAGCAAGTGGCGCGCCATGCTTTTCCCCATGACGCCAAGGCCGATAAACCCGATCGTTTTCAACGCTGTCCTCTCCCTTCTTGTCCGTTTGGCCGCAAGTGCCCAGCGATCTGGCCACCACCTGCGCTTCGCTTAGCAGCGGAGGCTTCTTTCGAAAATCGTTAAATCGCTTTGACCATGCCGCCGTCGACGATCAACGCTTGTCCGGTGACGTACGAGTTCGCTTCAGACAATAGAAAGACGACGACGTTCGCAAATTCTTCCGGCGTCCCGTAGCGGCCGAGTGGAATGGCGCTTTTCATGCGCGCTTCCATTTCCTCTTTTGTAATGCCAAGCTTTTCGGCGTTCACCTTATCTAAAAAGGCGACGCGTTCTGTCGCAATCCGCCCGGGAGCGACGGTGTTGATCAAAATGTTGTCCCGCGCGAATTCCGTCGCCAACGTTTTCGTCAGCCCGACAATCCCGGTGCGAAACGTGTTCGACAAAATCAAGCCCGGAATCGGTTCTTTGATCGATGACGAAGCGATGTTGACAATTTTGCCGCCGTTTTTCTTTAAATATGGCAGCGCTTCACGAATCAGCCGAATGTAGCTCAATAAATTGAGCTCAAACGCATATTGCCAGTCTTCGTCGCTCACCGTTTCAAACGTTCCCGCCGGAGGGCCGCCGGCGTTGTTGACGAGCAAATCGATCGTCCCAAACGTTTCGACCGTTTTGGCGACCAGCTGGCGGATGTCTTCCGCCTTCGTCACATCTGCACGCGTGTAGGCGACGCGTCCCTTATGCAGCCCATTCAACTCCTCGGCTGCTTCCTGCAGCTTTTCTTCGTTCCGGCTCGTGATCATCACGTTCGCTCCTTCGAGCACAAGCGCCCGGGCGACCGCTTTGCCGAGCCCTTGGCTTGAGGCGGCGACCAATGCCGTTTTTCCGGCTAATCCGTACTCCATTGCCATCCCCCCCGAAAAATAGTCATATTAAGTAAATAATATTCGCGTTTGTTCGCCGTTTTCCTTCTTTTTTCGTTCACGAAAAAAGCGATCCGCTGGGCGAATCACTTTTTTCCTTCCATGAGAGAGCGAAATCGCTTCATTCCTTCCTCGACAGCAAGGGAGTCGACGTGAAACGGGTCAGGGTTGGCCGCCCGCATCGGATCGGCGTCAATCCGTACACCGATTGCCTTGGCGCCGTCGGCAGTTGCATCGTTGATGATGCTTTCGTGGGCGCCGTCACGGTGAAAGGAATGTGGATGGTCGTTTCGTCCGCGTTCCGGCATCAATGGTTCCCTCCTTTTTGCTTGTAGTGTACCACCGCATCGCGCAATCATGCCTTTTCGGTTCCGAATCGCGCTTTCCTTCAAAAACAGGTGACTGCACTTTTCTTTTTGTTCTTTTCCAAAAAAGGGGCTAACCCAAAAGGCTGTCTGTCTTCAGTATAGACACAAAATATAGTGCGGAAGAAGCGGTCGGTGTATATATAGAAACGAAAGAGGGTGTCCCGATCCTTTTGGGACATCCCCCGTTCCTGCCTTGGTTAGCTTTCCAACAATAAGTCTTCCGGATTTTCGATCAAGTCTTTCACCGTTTTCAAGAACCCGACGGCCTCTTTGCCATCGATAATGCGATGGTCGTACGACAAAGCAACATACATCATCGGCCGGTTTTCGATCCGCTCTTCGTCGATGGCGACCGGGCGCAGTTTGATCGAATGCATCCCTAAAATGCCGACTTGCGGGCCGTTGAGAAGCGGAGTCGACAGAAGCGAGCCGAAGACGCCGCCGTTTGTGATCGTAAACGTGCCGCCTTGCAAATCGGCAAGCGACAACTTATTGCTACGTGCTTTCGCCACCAATTCGGCAATGTCGCGCTCAATTTCGGCGAAGTTTTTCCGGTCGCAGTCGCGCACAACCGGAACGACAAGCCCTTCATCCGTCGATACGGCAACGCCGATATCGTAATATTTTTTCAGCAAAATCTCATCGCCTTGGATCTCCGCGTTGACGTACGGATATTTTTTCAGCGCCGCGACAGCCGCTTTGACGAAAAACGACATAAAGCCAAGGCGGACGTCATGCTCTTCGAAAAATTTATCTTTTTTCCGCTTGCGCAAATCGATGACCGCCGACATGTCAATTTCGTTAAATGTCGTCAACATCGCGGTCGTTTGCGTCACTTCCAGCAGCCGTTTGGCGATCGTTTGCCGACGGCGCGACATTTTTTCGCGGATGACCGGCTTGCCGGCCTCAGCGGTTGGAACGGCGGCCGGCGTCGACGTCGGCGCGGCTTGCGGCGCCGGCTGCGGAGCGGCGGCCGGCTGAGCGGCAAACGAGGCGACGTCTTGTTTGCGCACGCGTCCAAGCGGATCAACGGTCGGCACTTGCGTCAAGTCGATCCCTTTTTCACGCGCCATTTTCCGAGCAGCCGGCGAAGCAATCGGTCGTTGGCCTGGCGCTTGGGCAACCGCAACCGGCTGCGGCGCTGGCTGCTCAGCACGGTCGACCGGCACAGCCGGTTTTGGTTCCTCGGCCAGCTGCGGCGCCTTCTCTGGTGCAGGCGGTGCCGACGCCGCTCCTTCTCCGATAATGGCGATCGCTTGACCGACCGCAACCGTATCGCCTTCATTGGCAAGCAGCTGTTGCAAAACACCTGACTCTTCCGCCATAATTTCCACGTTCACTTTATCCGTTTCAAGCTCGCAAATTGATTCTCCTTTTTCCACGTAGTCGCCCGGTTTTTTCAGCCATTGGGCGATCGTTCCCTCCGTGATGGATTCTGCTAACTCTGGGACTTTGATCTCAGCCACGTTGATGCCCTCCTCAAATGTTCCGTAGTCATCATTCATGCTTCGTCAATGCACAGCGGATGATGCGCTCTTGCTCTTTTCGGTGGACGACCGGATCGCCTTCCGCCGGGCTGGCCCGCCGGCGCCGCCCAATGTAGCTGACATCGACACCCTCTGGAGCCAACGCCCGCAGACGCGGTTCCATATACAGCCATGCCCCCATGTTTTTCGGTTCTTCTTGCACCCAGACGAGCTCTTTGACGTTCGGATAGCGGGCGATGATGTCTTTCACCGCTTCTTCCGGGAACGGATACAGCTCTTCAATGCGCACGATATGCAGCCAGTCAAGACCTTCCATTTTGCCGATTTGTTCCGCCAAATCGATCATCAATTTTCCGGTGCCAAACACGATGCGTTCCACTTTGCCAGCGTCAGCGCCCAATCCCGGCTGTTCGAGCACCGGCGAGAACGCGCCGTCAACGAACGCTTCCGCATCCGACGCCGCCAGCGGATGGCGGAGCAAGCTTTTTGGCGTCATAATGATGAGCGGACGCACTTCTTCTCTTGTCAACAGCGCCGCCTGCCGCCGCAAAATATGGAAATATTGCGCGGCCGTCGATAAGTTGGCAACCGTCCAGTTGTTTTCCGCCGCCAGCTGCAAAAAGCGCTCGACGCGGCCGCTTGAATGTTCAGGGCCTTGCCCTTCGTAGCCGTGCGGCAAGAGCATGACAAGCCCGGATTTTTGCCCCCATTTCGCCCGGCCGGATGAAATGAATTGATCAAACATCACTTGCGCCATGTTGGCGAAGTCGCCAAATTGCGCTTCCCAAAGCACGAGCGTCTCCGGCGCGTAAACGTTGTATCCGTATTCATAGCCGAGCACGGCGGCTTCCGTCAGCGGGCTGTTGTACACGACAAACGACGCTTTGGCGCCGCTGATGTGGTGAAGCGGCACATACTCTTTACCGGTTTTCACGTCATGGAGCACCAAATGGCGCTGCGCAAACGTGCCGCGCTGCGAATCTTGCCCGGTCAAGCGGATCGGCACGCCGTCTTGCAAAATCGTGGCGAACGCCAAAATTTCCGCGTGCGCCCAATCGACTTTGCCGTTTTGCGCAAACACGCCGCTTCGCCGTTTTAAAATGCGCTCAAGCTTGTTAAAGACGTTGAATCCGTCCGGAAACTGCAACAATTCTTCGTTCACCCGATGGAGCACGTCTTTCGCCACGCTTGTTTTCACTTCCGGCAGCCGATCGACGACCGGTTTGGGCGGATCCATGATGAAATCAAGCTCGTCTTCGTTTTTCGGCACCCGCTCGTAGGCGATTTTCAGCCGTTCCGCCACCTCTTGCTCCATTTCGTCGACTTCCCGCTCGGTGATGATCCCTTTTTCCATCAATTTTTGCGCATACAGCCGGCGTACGGTCGGATGTTGGTTGATGATCGCGTACATCGTCGGGTTCGTCGCCATCGGCTCATCCATTTCATTATGACCGAAACGGCGGTAACCGATTAGGTCAATGACAAAGTCTTTTTTAAACCGCTGGCGGTAGGCAAACGCCAAGCATGCGGCCGCCAAACAAGCCTCCGGGTCGTCGGCATTGACGTGCACAATCGGCACCTCAAACCCTTTCGCCATATCGGAAGCATACGTCGTCGAGCGTGAATCGTAACTCTCCGTCGTAAAGCCAATCATGTTGTTGGCGATGATATGGATCGTCCCGCCGGTCGTATAGCCGCGCAGCTGGCTTAAGTTGAGCGTTTCCGCGACGATCCCTTGTCCCGGGAACGCGGCATCGCCGTGAATCAAGATGGCAAACGACGCATCAGTATTTTGCACCGGCACGCCTGGTTTTGTCCGATCTTCTTGCGCGGCGCGCGTGTAGCCAAGCACAACCGGATTGACCACTTCGAGATGGCTTGGGTTGTTAGCGAGCGTAATCCGCATCGTATGCACGCTTTTATTGCGAAGGCGGCGCGCCGCCCCCAAATGGTATTTCACGTCGCCCGTCCAGCCGTAGGTGATGGCCACCGCTCCTTCAGATGGAATAAAGTTTTTGCTCTCTGCATGCTGAAACTCGGCGAAAATCATTTCGTACGGCTTGCCGAGCACATGGGCAAGCACATTCAGCCGGCCGCGGTGCGCCATGCCGATGTTGACGGCGTCGATTTCATGTTCGATCGCTTGGCGGACGAGCTCATCCAAAAGCGGCACCATGGAATCAAGCCCTTCGATCGAAAACCGTTTTTGCCCGACATACGTCCGGTGGATGAACTTTTCAAACCCTTCCACTTCCGTCAGGCGGCGCAACAAAGCAACCCGCTCTTTGTTCGCCAGGCTCGGATAGTACGCTCCGGACTCAATTTGCTGGATGAGCCAGTTCCTTTCTTCTAGATTATGTACTTGCGAGAATTCAAACGCGATTTTGTCCGTGTAAATTTTGCGCAAATGCAAGATGGCGTCCCAGCCGTTTTTGACATGCGCCGGAGCGTGGGGACAAAGAAACGCGACCGGAATGCGCTTTAAATCCTCTTCCGTTAAATCGTATTCGTCAAGCTCCAAGCGGCACAGCTTTTTCTCCTTTTTGACAAGTGGATTCGTATCAGCAGCCAGATGGCCGTAATGGCGAATGCTGTCCGCCAGCTTGACGGCAGCGACAAGCTTGCTGAAAATCGTCGGCGTCTCCGGCAGCCGGAACGTTTGATGCGTTTTGGCCGCCTCGTCATCCGCAGAAGAAACCGGTTCTTCCAAAACCGGCGCCCCCCACTGTTCGAACAATTGTTTCAGTTCCGGGTCGATGCTGTTAGGGTCATCGAGGTACTGTTCATACATGTCGATGACATAACCGAGGTTCGGCCCGTAAAACTGGCTCCACGGTTGAGCGTAGTTCGTCTGTTTTGCCATCTTGAAAAAACCTCCACCTTGTTTTCGCATCGTTCGGGCTGGAAACAGCTATGCATGAAAGTCCTCATTTCGCTGCCAGCATCCCCAAACGTACAGCAAAATAAAAGTATAAACGTTTTCAATGTTTATTTTAGCACTATCGCCCACTAAAATCGACGAAGAAGCTGAAAAAATTTCACTATTGTATGAATACAAAAAAAGATCGTGACTGCACGACGGCGGGACATTCATGATTTTAAGTAAACGCCGACCGACATTCATCTCCCGCTTATTTTGGACTGCACCCTGTACAAAGCGAAAGTGAAAGTCTCCTATTCGAAAATGATTGAACGCCTCTTGCCTGCGCAAACGTTTAGCGGTGGGAGATTCTTTGGAACAACCGCTCCACGACAGGCTTGCCAGCCAAGCCATCCTCGTGTGTCCCACGGTTCCGTTGTCTTACGAAGACAGCAAGCGAAATCCTTCTTTTTTTGGGCGGCGTTAGGGAACATCCTGATGCTTCATCCCCCACTTACGCACGCGGAAATGGGAGCCTTCTCGGCTAGAGATGATAAAAAAGGCGCCCCGTTGCCGCTAGGACGCCTTCTATTTTTTATGAAATCTTAAACTTCTCAACCAGTTGTTTCAACTGCCGGCTCATTTCGCTTAACGCCTCCGCCGATTCGGTCACCGTCGAAAGCGCCTGCAACTGATCATCAGCCGAAGCAGCCACTTCTTCCGCCGCTGCCGCTGCTTGTTGGGCGATGGCGGCGATGTTTTGCATCGCCCCGACGACATCGTCTTTGCTCGCGTTCATCCGCTTTGCTTCCTCCATAATCCCAGCAAGCGCATCAGCCACTTGCTCCATCATGCCAGTGATTTTGACAAATGAATCGCCGGTCGTGTGCACCGCTTCCCGCTGTTCGTCGTACGCCTGCTTGGAGCGGCGGACCGCCTCCATCACCAGCCCGGCTTGCTGCTGGATGGCGGCGATCGTCGCGCGGATCATCTCCGTCGCTTTCGCGGATTGTTCGGCCAGCTTGCGCACTTCATCAGCGACAACGGCAAACCCTTTCCCATGCTCGCCAGCCCGCGCCGCCTCGATGCTGGCGTTTAACGCCAGCAAATTCGTCTGTCCGGAAATAGCCGTGATCGTTTGAATGACACCGTCAATTTCATCCATCTTTTTCACAAGGTCGCTAATGACATTTTCTACAGACTCGAGTTCATTTTTCGCTTCCTCCGATTTTTTCTGCAAAATGTTTAAATGCTCCAAGCCGTCGTAGCTCGCGGTTTTCGTTTCATCGGACAGCGACTCCATGCCAGCCGTCGCATTCGCAACCGCTTCGATTTGCTGCGACAGCGCTGTTGTCCGCTCATTGATCGTATCAAGGCTTCCTGCTTGATCGGTCGTTCCTTTGGCGATTTCGCTGATCGCTTTGGCCACTTGTTCGCTTGTCGCCATCGTTTCCTCTGAGACGGCGCTTAAATGATCAGCCGAGGCGGCCAGCTCGTTGACCGATCGGTTCACTTCGCCGATCAGCGCGCGCATATGATCGATCATCTCGTTAAAATGGCGGGCGAGGCGGCCAATCTCATCTTTGGCAGTGATGCGCGCGTGCACCGTCAAGTCGCCGCCCGCCGCCTTTTCGACTTGCTCTTGCAGCGCCACAATCGGCTTGGTGATTGAGCGCGCTAAGAAATAAACGACGACCAAAGCGATGATAAACGCAATCACCGTAATGACAAGCATGGTTGCTCCGAGCGAGCGGCTCATCGCGGATAAATCGCTTTCTCTATAGACAGCGCCGACTTTCCAGCCAAGCTTTGGAATCGTAGTGAAGTAAATCACCCGCCGTTCGCCGTCTTGCTCATATTCGTGCATTCCTTTTTCATGCTCGAGCATGTAGCGGACCGTCGCGTTTTTCGCCATGTTTTTCCCCTTGTATTGTGGGTGGACAACCGCCGTCCCCTTCGCGTCAAACAGCACCGGATAGCCGTTATAGCCGACGTCGCTCGCATTGACGATTCTTGTCACCGCATCGAGCGTCATATCGATGCCGATGACCGCAGCAATGCGGCCGTTTTCGCTCACCGCTTTGGCCAACGTCACAACGTGCTTGCCGGTAATCGCATCGACGTACGGTTCGGTCCACACCACTTCATCCGGCCGCTTCATCGCCGCTTTATACCACGGGCGGCTCGTCGGATCGTATCCGTCCGGGAGCTCTGTCATCGGCGATATATACATTTTCTTCTGCTCGGTGCCAATATAGATGAATTGCACATTCTCATGCAGGCGCAAAAACGTGCGGAACTGTTTCTCAAGCTGCAGCCACATTTTTTCATCTTGAATCATTTGCAAAGCCAACGGCGATTCACTGAATTGCACTAAGCTATTCTCCTCACTTTGAAAACTGTCGCGAATATCGCCGAGCAGTCCGTCAAGCGCCGTCTGCGCCCGCTGTTTCACGTCAGCATCCACCATCTTCCGCATTTGCACAACCCCAACGAGTTGTGTTGCTGCCAATGAAATCACTAACAATAAAGCCATCAAGACGATCAATTTGCTGCGCAATGTCCGGAACACTCTCTATTTCTCCCCTCTGTTTCCTCTTTTTGTCGAACCACGTCCATTATAATTATAAAAGGACAATCTTTGTCGAACCACGTCCATTATAATTATAAAAGGACAATCGTCCTGCGTCTATAGGATGAGCTTCTTATTCATACATAGAGAGCCGCGCCTGTGGGACATTAAACGTAGGCAGGTGAACCACAATGGGCGCGATTGAACATGAGGGCTATATATTTGAGATCGAATACAGCGTCTTGCTGCAAAAAGGGGCGCTGCACGTTTATCGCGACGGTGAATTGATTGAGGAAATTGAGTTTGCATTTTGCGGCGAAAAGCCCGATGAACAGCAAATCGATGCGCTTGTGAGCGAGTATGTCGAGCAAAAAACCTCCGGCCGCTGTTAGTTGTCGGAGGCTTTTCTTGCCATTTTTTCACGTTTTCCGTTATGATGAGGGTAAAAAAGCAAGGGGGATCAGCATGTACGATAAACATTTATACGTCTTTGACGGCAACACCCCGCGCGAAGCGGTCATCCGCAACTATACGACAGACGACTTTGCTGATCTCATCCGCGTGCAGCAAGAAAGTTTAGAAGACGAAGAATCGCTCAACCATGCCGTGTTAATGGAATGGCGCAATCCGTTCAAGCAAAAACAAGGACACAATTGACAGAAACGAAAAAAAGGAATCACCCGCATCGGCCGCGAACTAAGAAAAGGAGAACGACCGACGGAAAAGAATCGCGGCCGATGAAATCGATTTTGTATAGTGATCCGCTTGCTCCTTTGCTTATTCGCAATGAATTGTTTTCCCTGCTGCCAGCGCACATTTCCCGTTTGACCGTCGTTTGCATCGGCAGCAGCCGCATCAACGGCGACAGCTTAGGGCCGTTCGTCGGCACGCTGCTGGAAAACGCTTATCCGGATCATTTGACCGTCATCGGTAACTTAGGAAGCCTGTCGATGCAACGAACATTCATCGTGTTTCCGAGCGGCTGCAACACGAGCGCGGAGCGTATGTGGTGGCAATCGACAGCATTGTCGGGCCGCAGCCGTTTGTCCATACGATCGCCATCCGCCCTGGCGCCCTTTCCCCTGGCACGGCGCTCGGCAAATCGCTGCCACCGGTCGGAGACATCAGCGTCATGGGAGTCATGATGGAGGACACGGCCGATGTAAGCGCGCTTCCGTATACGAATTTGCACATAGTTTACCAAATGGCGAAAGTTATCGCTATCGGCCTTTCGCTTACGGTCCGGCAGCGGTATGGCTATGAATCGTCGACGCCGCTGTTGGCATAACGCAAAACGAAAAAAGCGCGGCGAACGTAAACGTCGCCACGCTTTCATTCAGGCAAGTGAAAATGTTCGTTTGACAAACGACACGACTTCCTCAGCCGTGCCGAGCGACAACACCGTCTCTTTGATGCGAGCCGCCTCTTCTTTCGCCAATTGTTTCAACTGAGCGCGCGCCGGCAAAATCGAGGTGGCGCTCATGCTGAACTCATCAAGGCCAAGAGCAAGCAAAATCGGAATCGCGATCGGGTCGCCGGCCATTTCCCCGCACATCCCGACCCATTTTCCTTCGCGATGGGCGGCATCGATCACGTGGCTGATGAGCCGCAAAATCGCCGGGTTGTACGGCTGGTACAAATACGCAACCCGCTCATTCATCCGATCGGCCGCCATCGTATATTGGATCAGGTCGTTCGTTCCAATGCTGAAGAAATCGACTTCTTTCGCAAACTGGTCCGCCATGACGGCAGCTGCCGGGATTTCCACCATCATGCCGACTTCAATTCCATCCGCAACGGCAACCCCTTGGCGGAGGAGCGCCTCTTTTTCTTCAAGCAAAATGGCTTTCGCTTGGCGGAATTCATCGAGCGTCGCAATCATCGGGAACATGATTTTCAAATTGCCGTGCACGCTCGCCCGCAGCAAGGCGCGCAGCTGCGTGCGGAACATGTCTTGCATCTCAAGGCAAAGGCGGATCGCCCGGAACCCTAAGAACGGATTCATTTCTTTCGGCAGCTGCAAATACGGCAGCTCTTTGTCGCCGCCAATGTCAAGCGTCCGCACAACGACCGGCTTGCCATTCATTTGTTCCAGCACCGTTTTGTAAGCCACAAACTGTTCGTCTTCCGTCGGCAGTTCCGAGCGTCCCATGTATAGAAATTCTGTGCGATACAATCCGATTCCTTCCGCTCCGTTCGCCAACGCTCCTTTCACATCGTCTGGCGTGCCGATGTTGGCAGCCAGCTCGACATGAATGCCGTCAGCCGTCACGGTCGACTCGTGAACGAGTTTCGCCCATTCTGCCTTTTGCGCCTCGTAGCGGGCCCGTTTTTGTTCATATTGGGCGAGCAACTCCGGCGATGGATTGATGATTACTTGGCCGTCGAGCCCATCGACAATGACGATGTCGCCGTTTTTTACTTCCGCCGTCACCGTCTTCGTGCCGACGACGGCAGGGATTTCGAGCGAACGGGCCATAATTGCTGAATGCGACGTCCGCCCGCCGATGTCGGTGGCAAATCCTTTCACATATTGGCGGTTCAGCTGCGCCGTATCAGATGGCGTCAAGTCTTCCGCGATAATAACGACTTCCTCAGAAATGAGGCTCGGGTTCGAGATCGTGACACCGAGCAGATGGGCGAGGACGCGCTTTGTCACATCGCGGATGTCGGCGGCCCGTTCTTTCATATATTCATTGTCCATCGCCTCGAACATCGAGATGAAAAACGAGGCGGTTTCATCGAGAGCGTACTCGGCATTGACGCGCTCCGTTTGGATTTTTTCTTTAATCGGGTTCAACAATTCTGGGTCGTCAAGCACAAGCAAGTGGGCGGCAAAAATGGCCGCTTTGTCTTCGCCAAGCTTTTCCAAGGCATGCTGCTTGATGGCTTCCAGCTCTTCTTTCGCTTTCGCCACCGCCGCCTCAAGCCGCGCTACTTCCGCTTCAACATCGGCAACAGCCCGTTTTTCGGCTGCCAAATCAGGGGTTTCTAAGCGGTATGCCTTCGCGATGGCAATACCGCTCGATGCAGCAATCCCATGGATCGTTTTTTCGCGGATTGCGTTTCCCATTATTCTGCAAGGCCTTCTTTCGCCAACGTATCCGTTAACGCCGCCATTGCTTCCGCCGCATCGTCCCCTTCTGCCGTGATTTTGATCGTTGCCCCTTTCGGAATGCCTAACGACATGACGCCCATGATCGATTTTAAGTTCACTGTTTTGCCGTTGTACTCAAGCTGGATTTCGCTGTTGAATTTGCTCGCCGTTTGCACCAAAATCGTCGCCGGACGAGCGTGGATGCCGGAATCCGAAACGACTTTAAACGTTTTTTCTGCCATGTTCACCATTCCCCTTTTTTTCAATTTTTAATTTTTCCTTTGCCATCATATCAAATGCAGGGGCGGGATGGCAACGGAAAATGCTTGTCCCCGCCCCGCGGCGAATAAGCAGCTTAGCGGATCGTCACAACAGCGTCTTCTCCTCGAGCAACTGAGCCTTGCTTGTTGACGTGAACCGTTTCGCCGGCTTGGAGATTCGTGAAAATCACCGGTGTGACGATCGATGGGGCGTTCTGTTTGACATAATCAAGGTCGACGCGCAAAATCGGCTGTCCTTTTTTCACTTCGTCGCCTTCCTTCACAAGCGCTTCAAACCCTTGGCCGTTCAGCTTCACCGTATCGATGCCGACGTGGATCAACATTTCATGCCCGCCGGCCGACTGAATGCCAATGGCGTGCTTCGTCGGAAAGACGTTGATGATCTTCCCATCAACCGGAGAGACGACCGTGCCGTCCGTCGGCATGACTGCGAACCCATCGCCCATCATTTTTTGCGAAAACACTTGGTCCGGCACTTCAGCGAGCGGAACGATTTCTCCGGACATCGGCGAAGCGATCGTTTCGGACTCCGCGGCTTCCGAAGCCGCTGTTTTCGGCTTTTCTTCTTCCGCCGCACGGGCCGGCGCTTTTCCTTGCATGATGTCTTGAATTTGCCCTTTTAACATATCCGATTTCGGACCGAAAATCGCTTGCACGTTGTTGCCGACTTCCAGCACCCCGGCAGCGCCAAGCGCCTTCAGGCGGTCTTTATCGACTTGGCTAATGTCATGGACCGACACGCGCAAACGTGTAATGCAGGCGTCCAAATGTTCGATGTTTTCCTTTCCGCCAAGAGCAGCGAGCACTTTATACGGCAGGTCGCCAGCAGCGGCCGCCTCGGCTTTCGGTGCTTCCTCGACCGTTTTTTCCCGGCCTGGCGTCGCCAAATCCCATTTGCGGATCGCAAAGCGGAATCCGAAATAATAAATCACGGCAAACACCAAGCCGACCGGAATGACAAGCCACCATGCCGTCCGGTTTGGCAGAACGCCAAACAGCAAGAAGTCAATGACCCCGCCGGAGAAGGTCATCCCGATTTTGACGTTCAACAAGTGCATGATCATAAACGACAAGCCGGCAAAAACGCAGTGAATGGCAAACAGCGCCGGGGCGACAAACAAGAACGAAAATTCGATCGGTTCGGTAATCCCGGTCAAAAACGATGTCAACGCAGCCGATCCCATAATGCCGGCCACAACTTTTTTGTTTTCCGGCCGCGCTTCATGGTAAATCGCAAGCGCCGCTGCTGGAAGGCCGAACATCATAAACGGAAACTTCCCGGTCATGAACGTGCCGGCCGTCAGTTCCACGCCGTCTTTCAGCTGCTCGAAAAAGATTTTTTGGTCGCCATGGACCACTTGCCCGGCTTTATTGACGTATTCGCCAAATTCAAACCAAAACGGTGCATAGAAAATATGATGCAAGCCAAACGGAATCAACGCCCGTTCGATGACGCCGAAAATAAAGGCGGCCAACGTTTTGTTCGCCTCGATCATATTGTGCGAAAACGCATTGAGCCCGTGCTGAATCGGCGGCCAGATGAATGTCATGATAATGCCGAGCACGACCGCAGACGCCGCCGTCACGATCGGCACGAACCGCTTGCCGGCAAAAAAGCCGAGATATTGAGGCAGTTCGATATTGAAGTATTTGTTGTACATGTACGCGGCCAAAATCCCGACGATAATCCCGCCAAAGACGCCGGTTTGCAGCGTCGGGATGCCGAGAATGTTGGCATACGACGGGTCAGCGCCGACCATATCGGCCGTTACACCTAAGATGACGCTCATCGTCACGTTCATAATCAAGTAGCCGATGATCGCCGCCAAGCCTGCGACTCCGTCCCCGCCGGCAAGGCCGATCGCTACGCCGACCGCAAACAAGAGCGACAAGTTGGAGAAGACGATGCCGCCCGCTTGCTCCATCACGTTGGAGATGAGCACGACCCAATCGGCTTTTAATGCGGGAATTTTATCCGTGAGCGCCGGGTTTTTCAACGCATTGCCAAACGCCAGCAAAATCCCGGCCGCCGGCAAAATCGCCACCGGCAACATGAGCGCTTTCCCGACTTTTTGCAGCGTGCCAAACGCTCGCTTCATCTTCATAACCTCCTTTAGGTTTCTTTTCTTAAGTTTTGCAGCAAACAGCGGATTCATGTATCGAAAATGGAGCGGACGCTTCCGAGGGGCATCGGCGCAATAAAAAAGCATGACTAAAGAAAGGCAAAAAGAACGCTTACAACAGCGCACATACATTCGCAGCTGTTGCCGCCTTATTTGCCCTCTTTACTCATGCCTGATCGAGTCAGTAACACGTAAAGCGAGACAACCTATGCAGTTGTATTGTTCTTTTTCTCCGCCAGCCGTTGCAAATGCAACGTCAAATAGACCGCCTCGGCATCGTCCGCCGGCAGATGAAGCGTTTGCTGCATGACCTTAACCAACTTCCATGCTAGATTATAGCACAATGGATACGCTTCCTTCAAGATTTTCGACAAATTTTTTGGTTCTTCGACTTTTTCGCCTTTTTTCATCCGCTCAATCGCATAGCGCAAATGGCGGACGAAACGCAAATAATGAACGCTCTCGCGGTCGATGTCAACGCCAAGCTGTTGCTCGACGATCTTGACAAGGTCAGCAATGAGCTGGGAATATCGATTCGCTTCCGACACGCTTTGTTTCGAAATCGCGCTATGAATATGAAGAGCAATAAAGCCTGTCTCCCCTTCAGGCAGGGAGACTCCGAGCTTTTGTTCAATCGTGCGGGCCACTTCATGGGCAATTTCATATTCCAACGGATACAAGCTTTTCGTCTCAGCCAAAAACGGGTTTTTGACGTCCAATCCTTGCTCAAGCCGCTTTAATGTAAAGGCGATATGGTCCGTCAGCGCCACATGGATGTGCTCGTCGAGCTGTGCGCCCACGCGTTGCTGAATATGTTGAACCACCTCGCTCATGAGGGCGATGAATTCTTCGCTCAATTCCGGAAGCAGCTTTTTGTATTGCTCTTGTTCGCGTTCGTTTTTGAGGACGAAACATTTTTCCACGGCACTTTCCGCAATTTCATCCCCCTTTTTTTTGCCGAAGCCGATCCCCTTGCCGAGCAGGACGACTTCGCCATACTGGGAGTGGAAAGCGATTAAAACGTTGTTATTGAGCGCCTTTTCCACACGGAACGACTGCTCCATCGGGCCCCCTCCTTTCCGTGCCGCCTGTCCGCCGTTCATCCACGTGACTAATTATAAATCGGAAAGCCGTCCTTCTCAATGAAAAAAAGATGGAGGTTTTTTGGATGGGAGGCTGTTCTTCTTTCCATACTATAGGGGGCGATGCCATGAAGGGGGAATTCGCATGCCATACATTTCCATCAACAGCCGCGTCCGTCTCTATTATGAAGAAAAAGGGAACGGAACACCGCTATTGTTCATCCATCCCCCTGGGATGGGGCATGTCGTTTTTTGCCGCCAAAAGCCGCTTGCCCGCGATTTTCGCCTCATTTTATACGACATGCGCGGCAACGGGCGAAGCAGTCCGTCGGATGGACCGATTACGGTGCCGCTGCTCGCCGATGACGTCTCGGTGTTGCTTCGCTCCCTCGGCATCGGGCGCGCGATCATTTGCGGCTACTCCAGCGGCGGGTCGGTCGCACTTGATTTCGCCCTTCGCTATCCACAGCATGTAAAGCAACTTATTTTGATTAGCGGATTTCCTGAAGTGTGTACCCCGCTGCTGTGGGGTGAGTTTTGGCTTGGCATTTCCGCCGCCAAACTCAGAGCCATCCCACTGCTCTCCTTGGCGCTCGCCCTCGGGCACGGAACAAACCAGCGCGAGCGGCGGCTGTTGAGGCGGTACGCCCAGATGGCCAACAAGCGGGATTTAGAGGCCGCGTATCGGGCTGGGCTCGTCTACCGCTGCACGGAGCAGCTCTCCTCCCTGCGCCTGCCGGTGTCGCTCATTTACGGAGCGCGCGACCGTTACATTCATTTCTATATCACCATATTTCGCCGCTATGTGCCGCATGCTGGTGTTGTGTTGATCGACCAGGCCTGCCATCAAATTCCGACCAAACATAGCGAGGAGTTAAATGGCATTTTGCGCATGTACGGCCGGCGGTGACCGATGGGAAGAAAGGAGGGGGAAGCATGTCGAAAAAAGGGAGACAAAACAAAGTAAGCCAAGAAGTGGCCAACCCGACCGTCTCGAAAACAGAGGCGGAAATGGCCAAAGACAGCGTTGACACCGCCAAGCAAGCGAAAAAAAACCGCTCATAGCGACAGCGAGGCTGCCCTTTTTTGGGGACAGCCCCGCTGTTTTGCCGCTATAGCGCCGGCCATCGGCCCGGCTGCCCACTTCGACGGCGACTAGGCCGTCCGGCGCACCGGATGAAGACGGCTGAAAATCATCTTCAATAACGGCGGCGTCACAACAGTCGTTACCAATACGACGATGATCATGACCGCAAACATGTTCCCATCAAGCAGGCCGGCTTCCAAGCCGATGCCGGCGATGATGAGCGCCACCTCACCGCGCGACACCATGCCAGCGCCGACCGCCAGCGAGCTTCCCCACGAAAATCCGGCCCATTTTGCCCCCAGCGCGGCGCCGACAAGCTTTGTCAAAATCGCGAGCGCACTCCAACCGACAATCAGCGGCCAATGCTCGACGATGCCGGAAAAGTCGGCCGCAACCCCGATGGAGGTAAAAAAGACAGGGACAAACAAAGAATAGGCGATCGTTTCCACTTTCTCAAATACTTCTTCCCGATAGTCCGTAAAACTCGCGCCAAGCCCGGCCATATAGGCGCCGATGATCGCCGCCACCCCCATCGCCTCAGCAAAATAGGCAAAGGCAAAACAGATGACCAGCCCGGCCGAGACAACCGCCTCTGTCACACGCAACGGGGCAAACCACTTTAATACGAGCGGGATGGCTTTCCAAGCGAGCAAAATGGCGACGGCAAAAAAAACAGCTTTTTTCAGCACGACCGCACCAAGCTCGACATCGCCGCCAGTTAGGCTTAATAAAAACGCCAAGGCAATGACGACCAGCACGTCGTCGATGACTGCCGCGCCAAGAATCGCTGATCCTTCCTTCGATTGCAGCTGTCCCATCTCTTTGAGCGCCTGCACGGAAATGCTGACGCTCGTTGCGGACAGCAAAAGTCCGAGGAAAAGAGCCGTGCCGGTTTCCATGCCGAACGCTGCGCCGGCCGCATACCCGGCGAGCAGCGGAACGAGAATGCCAAGCACTCCGACCGCCACAGCAGCTTTTCCAGTGCGCCGAAACTGGTCCATATCCGTCTCAAGGCCGGCGATAAACATAAGCAAAATGACGCCGATTTGACTTAACTCCTGCAAAAGATCCGTATCCTCGATCACACCGAACACGCTCGGGCCAAGCACAATGCCGATGAGCAGCTTGCCGAGCACGGCGGGCTGGCCAAGGCGCACGGCCGCATCACCGGCAAGTTTGGCGGCGAACAAAATGACCGCCAGTTGGGCAATCAACATCCCTTCACACTCCTTCGCTTTAAGTCTCTTTTTCGAATTACGTTTATCATGCGTGGAAGGTTTCACTTTTATCATTTCCCGAATTCAGGCCAAAACGAAACATCTCCCTTAGTTGTCTTACCGCTATCGACGCCGCGCCGGGCCAAGCCGGCAAACAAAGAAGCGTTTCATGTTCCAAACCGCTATGTGCCGACATTGCCTATGGTGATCGGCAAAGCATCGGCCTCTGCCCGCCGTGCAACTCGACTGTCTATCAGCCATCGATTGAGACGTTAGCCAAAAAAAAACAGACATCCTCGCTCTGCGTGGACGCCTGTTGTTATGACAGCGCATTTTGCCGGCCGTTTGCGGCTTTGACGCCGCCGGACGGAAACGTCAAATGAACAGTCGTTCCCTTCCCAACCTCGCTTTCGATCCGCATCGTTCCTTTATGTTCTTGAACGATTTTCATGCTTGTCGTCAGCCCGAGCCCCATTCCTTTTTCTTTCAAAGTGAAAAACGGTTCACCGATTTTCTGCAGCCGCTCTTTCGAAATGCCGACGCCGGTGTCGGCAACATCGACATAGATCTTCCCGTCCCCTTCCGCAACGTGGACGTATAAAATTCCTCCATCAGGCATCGCTTCGACGGCATTTTTCATAACGTTCAACAACACTTGAACAATTTGGTTTTGATCGCCGTACACACAAGCTTTCGGAGCGGTGTTATGGACGGAAATGGAAACGTTGTTCAACGTCGCCTCATGGCCAATCAAGCTGATGACATACGAAATGGCCTCGTCTAGCAAAAACGGCCGATAATCGTGGCTTTGCGGCTTGGCGAGCACCAGCAGCTCGCTGACAATTTGGTTGATGCGGCCGAGTTCACTTAACATAATGCG
The DNA here is from genome assembly GCF_001414205.1 of Geobacillus sp. Sah69. Classification (NCBI taxonomy): domain Bacteria; kingdom Bacillati; phylum Bacillota; class Bacilli; order Caryophanales; family Anoxybacillaceae; genus Geobacillus; species Geobacillus sp. Sah69. Next base: position 132,141 of record NZ_LLKS01000025.1, read on the forward strand.
CATATAATGATCATTCACTTCGCGCGTTTCTTGCATCATCTGAATAAATCCTTTCATGGAGGTGAGCGGATTGCGGATTTCATGGGCAATGCCGGCGGCCAGCTCGCCAAGGACGGACAGCTTTTCTTTTTTCAAGAGCAGCTCCTCGGCAAGCTTTTGCTGGGTAATGTCGCGGCCGATCGTCAACAACCCTTTGCGCGCTCCGTTTTCGTCAAAGAGCGGCACTTTAATGACGTCAAACGTCTTCACTTCCCCATCCGGCGTCGCAAACGACTCCTCGCGGCGCGTCACCTTTCCGCTCTCCCACGCCTCGCGGTCTGATGCAATGCACTGCGCAAACGCTTCTTTAAAAAACGGCACAAGCTCGCCAAGCTCGCGGTCCGTCTTCCCGATATAATCGATCTGTTCGAGGCGGTACAGCCGCCGGCCAAAATCGTTGACGCGCAGCCATCGCCCCTCGCTGTCTTTAAAGCAAACGAAATCTGGCATCGAATTGATGAGCGTAAGCAGCTGCTGTTCATTTTCCTCGGTCTTTTCCAGCTGCTCGCGCTTTTTTAACAGCTGGTACAAAAAAATGGCCGAGAGCAAAATAAACACGGCCCCTTTGGCGGCGCCAAGCGCCATATATACATCGCGGCTGATCGACAGCATATTGAGCAGGGTGTCGGTGGCGGCAATCCATAAAATGCTGCCTATGATATATACTGCGATTACTTTTGTTTTGTTGACCACGTTGTCATCGAACCCCTAACACGCAAAGTCGCGGCAGCCACGGTCGCCCTCTAGGCTACATTTCCCGCGCCCAGCCGAGCAACCGCACGGCCAAGAGGGCGGCGCGCTCATGGTCAAGCCGCTTTTTTAGCGATGCCTCAAGCCGCTCGGCCACCGCCTCCGCCTCTTCCTCATAGGCGAACGAAAATGACCACTCAAGCGCCGGAATGGCAATCACGATATATTCTTCTTTTCGATTTTCGTAAATGTAGACATTAGCCGGAGCTTGTCCGTCCATCACCGGCGTTTTGCGGATTTTCATTTTTCCGTCCCACCTTTTCCTTTGAAACCGTCTCCATTTTGTTTATTTTAACAAACGCCCGCTCCCTACTCAATATAAATCATTTTCCTGGTCATTCCCCCGTCGATGACCAAATTTACCCCGGTGATAAAATCGTTTTTCTCATCGCATAAATACAGACAAGTTTGATCAGTCTTGCCAAACAAGGAAAATATGACCACAAGGCTATCAGTATTCCAAAATATCTTAAAAAAGATGGCTTTCATTCACTGATCATTGGCCAGATTCGTATAGACGGCAACAAATTCACGATACCGTATTCTCGCCTATTTAAAAAGACTCACAAGCCTATCACGATAACGATTCCGCCTGTGTTACTGGACAAAAAGATTAAGCAGATTGCAGGCGTGTTGATTATCCAATAAAATCCAAAGGGTATAGAAAAAAGAGCACCTTTCCTGTAGAATGTGAGTAACGACACAAACAAACCCAGGAGGTGCTCTCTATGAACAAGCATACCACACTCCCGAATTTGATGCAAAAACTTGTTTCGGATGAAGAGATTCAACTGATTGCCGAAGCGGTTGGGTATCGTGATTCGTCTCGAACCTTTACGTTGCGCGAGTTGATTCACTTCTTCCTGCTGGCCGCCATGCATCAATGGAAAAGCTTTCGCCACGGAGCCGATGTGGGGCCTCTGTATGGATTGCCGCGATTCCATTATTCCACAGTATCCAAGAAAGCGAAAGAAGTTCCCTATGACATCATGAAACGCTTGTTGGCGTTGATCATTTCCAAGTGCAACCGCCAAACCCGCCGCTCGCTTCGGTTTCCCAAACCGCTTCGGGTGGTGGATTCGACGACCGTCACGGTCGGGAAAAACCGCCTGCCATGGGCGCCATATCACGGCGAACGCGCCGGAGTGAAGCTGCACGTCGCGTATTCGCCGGAATCCTCGCTGCCGGCAGACGTGGTGGAAACCATCGGACTGCGTCATGATGGCCCGGTGGGAGAACAGTTGACGAACGCTCAACAAGTGCTCGTGGAAGACCGGGCGTATTTCAAAATCGAACGCCTCGATCGATTTGTGGAGCAGCATCAGCTCTTTGTCATTCGAATGAAGGACAACATCGAACTTCATCAGAAAAAAAGCTTGAAACGCCTTTCCAGCACATCCTCATCGGTTCAAGCCGACTTCACGTGCCAGTTGGGGACGAAACAATGCCGCTCCACCAAGCGTCACCGGGTAGTGATCTTTCGAGATGCGAATGGCCGCGACATTCGGGTCGTGACGAACCTCTTCCATGCGTCTGCGGAAACCATTGCCGACATGTACCAACAACGTTGGACTGTTGAGGTCTTTTTCCGTTGGGTGAAGCAATATCTGAATGTCCCGACCTTGTTTGGCACGACGGAAAATGCGGTATACAACCAACTGTTTGCGGCGTTCATCGCGTATGTGTTGCTGCGATGGCTGTATGATCAAACCAAAAAACAGACGAACGTCTCTCTTTCCTTCATTTCGTTCGTTCGCCGTTTTTTCTCTGGGCAGCTTCCTCTCGATTGGAAATCCGGGATGGCCGCTGCTTTGTTTGAGTATGCCCAAATTTATGGAAGGCGTATGTATAATTTTGGATAATCAACACTCGTGAGGTAAAACATTACTCGCTTGGAATGAAACAAAAGCTTGCCCTTGCTCAAGCCATTATGGAAGATCAACAAACACTTATTTTAGATGAACCATTTAATGCTTTGGATGCTGAAAGCGTTGAAAATATCCGCAATTTACTCCGAAAATTCAAGCAAGAAGGGAGAACTATTTTGCTTACCAGCCATAATCAAGAGGATATTGATATTCTTTGTGATGAAGTTTACAGAATCAACCACTTTAAACTTGAAAAAGTGAAGTAATTCCTACCATAGGGAAAAGGATAAATTTTTTGTTGAAATGGGAAAGAGGGACTGACTTCCAATCTGGCGAAGCGGTAGTAAGAGATAACTATTATAGCCGCATTATTCGCAAACTAATACCAAAGCACCTGAGAACAAATTTGGTATTATATAGATGCAACGAAGAAGTTTAACATATCCTTGACGGAAAAGCGGTTTGTCCATTTTCGACTGTCGAAGGCAAGCCATAGGCTTGCCCCGTCACGCCAAGGCGTGACGGAAGACCGAACAACCACCTGCTTCACAGACCCATATATGGGTCTGTGAAGCGGCGTTGTTCGGTCGCCTGACAGTCGATAAAGGCTGCAAATGGTAAATCTTCAAATTGCAGGTTCATCACCAAAAGTTGTACTTGTACCTGTCATGAAAGTATGTTAGCTGTTTCTAGCCGGACCCGCCATGCAAAACGCTGGATATTTCTGTATCCGTATCCCCCACGTTTCATCAGCTTGATCTTGTTATTTGTTCCCTCCATTTTCCCATTTGAATAAGGGGATAAAATGCACGATATGATTTCGTCTGTTCGTTTGACGAGTGATTTTGCGATGGCGCGAACAGCAGAACAAGGACAAAACAAATACCGATGAACCCAGGCGTTCAAACGACGTTTCGCTTGTCGCTCGCTTTGGCTTTTGGATACATAACGAAAATGTTGAAGGGATTGATAGGCAGCCTGCAAAGAATCGCTCTCTTTCTGCCACTTTCGCACCGTTTGGCGCTCCTCCTCGGTGAGTTTCTCGGGACACTGGGTCAATCAGCGGCAAACATACCGAACATGCCCGTGTTTCTTGTTCCCTTTTCCGAAGGATTGGCGGCATCGATCCAACGCTTCCGTAAACAATTGAATCACATGAAAATAATCGACCACATGCTTCGCTTCCAGACACCCCCCTTGAATGGCTTTTTTCATCGCTGGAGCCAAATCACTCACGACATACTGAACAGAACCAGACACAGGAGCCAACACACGTCCAATGGCTTCCTCGTTCTTTCCTGCTTCAACGGCATACACTTCTCCCGTTTCGGCATCCATGACTTCCACTCCGTAATCCTGTCCTTTTCGAAACGCAAACTCATCGACACAAACTGCCTTTGGTTGGATGTCATTCGATAGGAAGGGGCATGGGTATAAAACCAGCGTTCAACGGTCGTGTACGGAAGCTTGAGCATACGAGCCACCGCCTGAATGGATGTTCCGATGCAAGATTGCGCCACCCATTGCTGAAACGCATCCGTCGCTGCACTTCGAGGGGAAATTCCGGGATAAGACGTGCTGAATGTCATGCCACATGTACAACAACGTCTACGCTCCACAGGGAGTTCCACCCAAAAGATGCCGATCCGTTGAGCATACCCATGCATCCATTGCTTCTTTTTTCCTGTCATGTTGATCGTGCGTTTCAAGCAAACAGGACATAACGGGCATTGTTCGGGAAGAGAAAGTTCGGAAATCCAACGTTCTTCTTCTTTTCGCACCTTTTGAATCAAAACATCTGGTAAATCGATGAGTTCTTTGATAAACTGAGCGTACATGCGAATTTTCCTCCAATGGTTTGGACACCCCCATACAGGAAAATTCGCATTTTTTGTATCCTCTATTTTCCCTATGCATACCTATCTTAAAATCTCAAGTACAACTTGTGGTGAAGAGCCAAATTGCATCTATATAGCACCACGGGTTCAAATAAGAATTGCGATAGACCTTTTTGACTTGAACGTTCATAAGAGAAAAACTCCTTTACGTTCCTTGTGTGTCAAGGATTCATTCGACATCGGAACGAAAAAATCCTCCCGATTTTCGTCGAGAGGGTGCGAAATGTGAGGTTGAACATAGCTTCTGGCTGTTTTAAGCGAAGGCGGGACGCCTTTGCCTGCGCCGCCAAATACTGCTCTTTTGTCAATAGACCGGCCAGGCGGCCGCTCTCATCAACAACGGCGCGGAGCAGACTGCCGCCAAACGCGACCTCCTCAAGGCGCGCATGGACCGGAAGTGGCTGTGGCGGCCGCATACCTTGTCCATCCTGTTCTCCTTCTTTTTTCCATCATAAAACTTGTTTTTTCGATGAGAAAATTCATTGTCTTTTTTAAGAATTTCGTTATAATAAAGATTGTTAATGATAGTGATTTTCATTTTCTTAGTCCAAAAGGAGGTGGCCGCATGGTTCGCTTATATGCCGAGGAGCTCACCGTCCGCTATGACGACCGGACGATTTTTGAACGATTGTCCGTCCGCATTCCCGATCGGCAAATCACTGCCATTATCGGGCCGAACGGGTGCGGCAAGTCGACGCTGCTCAAGACGTTGACGCGCATCATTTCCCCACAATCGGGCGCGGTCATTTTAGACGGCCAAGCCATTTCCCAGCAACCGACGAAAGAGCTGGCGAAAAAAATGGCCATTTTGCCGCAGACGCCGGAAGCGACAAGCGGATTAACGGTCGCTGAGCTCGTCTCGTACGGCCGCTTTCCGTATCAAAAAGGATTCGGACGGCTGACAAAGCGGGATTATGAAGCGATTGACTGGGCGCTTGACGTCACCAAAACGGCCGACTTAAAGCACCGGCCGGTCGATGCGCTCTCGGGCGGGCAGCGGCAGCGCGTCTGGATCGCCATGGCGCTCGCCCAAGAGACCGACATCATCTTTTTGGATGAACCGACGACGTATTTGGACATCGCCCATCAGCTTGAGGTGCTCGAGCTGCTTGAGCGGCTGAACCAAGAAGAAGGGCGGACGATCGTCATGGTGCTTCATGACATCAACCAGGCGGCCCGCTTTGCCGACTATATCATCGCTATGAAAGCAGGAGCCATCATCAAGTCCGGGCGGAGCGAAGACGTTATCTGTCGCGAAGTGCTCCGCGACGTGTTCGGCATCGACGCCGACATCGGCCGCGACCCGCGGACGAACAAACCAATTTGCTTCACTTATCAATTGCTCAAGGAGGCTTATTCATCATGAGGAAAACATGGCTTGCATTGTTGCTGATGTTCGCGCTTGTGCTAAGCGCATGCGGCAACGCGGCGGACGATCAAAAGAACAACAGCGCTTCACCAAAAGAAAAAAAGACGGAAACGATTACATACCAATCGGAAAACGGACCGGTGGAAGTGCCGGCTAATCCGAAGCGCGTCGTCGTCTTATCGACGTTTGCCGGACATGTGCTGGCCTTGGACGTCCCCGTTGTTGGCGTGGATTCGTGGTCGAAAATGAGCCCGCTTTTTCAAGAAAAACTGAAAGATGCCGAAGTCGTGACCGATGAAGACATTGAAAAAATTATGGCGTTAAAACCGGACTTAATCATCGGATTATCCAATACGAAAAACGTCCACAAATTAAGCAAAATCGCGCCGACCGTCACCTTTACATACGGCAAAGTCGATTATTTGACACAGTTTTTGGAAATCGGGAAACTGTTGAATAAAGAAAAAGAAGCGAAAGCGTGGATCGACGATTTCAAACAACGGGCGCAACAAGCCGGGGAAGAAATCCGGGCCAAAATTGGCGAAAACGCGACCGTCACTGTAGTCGAAAACTTTGATAAGCAGCTGTATGTGTTCGGCAACAACTGGGCGCGCGGCACTGAGATTTTGTATCAAGAAATGAAGCTGAAAATGCCAAAAGCTGTAGAAGAACAGGCGCTCAAACCGGGCTACTATGCCGTTTCCCTTGAGGCGCTCCCGCAGTTTGTCGGCGATTATCTCATCTTAAGCAAAAACGACGACGGCGACACATCGTTTATGGAAACGAACTCGTTCAAAAACATCCCTGCTGTCAAAAACGGCCATATGTTTGTCGCCGATGCGAAGGCATTTTATTTCAACGACCCGATTACGTTAGACTATCAGCTCGATTTCTTTAAAAAGCATTTTTTAGGCCAATAACGACGAGACGGGGCGTTCATGGGCAGTGAATGTCCCGTCCTTCTTTGTGTCAAAGGGGGAGTCACCAATGGACGCAGACCGCCGGCGTTGGCCGTTTCGCTATATGTTTTTTCTGTCGCTTGGCCTGCTTGTCGCCGTTTGGTTTGGCTCGATGCGAGTCGGCGTCGCCGATACGACATGGAGCGACGTATGGCGGGCGTTGTTTTCCGATCAACAAAGCAAACAGCTTGATCTCATTCGCGAGCTCCGTCTGCCGCGCGAAACAGCGGCCGCCTTTGTCGGCGCCGGCCTTGCCGTCGCCGGAGCGATCATGCAGGGGATGACGCGCAATCCGCTTGCCGACCCCGGTCTCCTTGGCCTCACCGCCGGCGCAAACGCAGCGTTGGCCATGACAATGGCCTTTTTCCCTTCCGCCCATTATCTTTTGATCACGGTCGCCTGTTTGCTTGGTGCGGCCGCCGGGGCAGGGGCCGTCTTTGGCATCGGCGCCGCCCGCAAAGGAGGGTTTTCACCGCTTCGCATCGTCTTGGCCGGCTCGGCGGTTTCGACGCTTTTATTCGCCATCGCCGAAGGAATCGGACTGTATTTCCACATTTCCAAAGACGTCTCGATGTGGATGTCAGGCGGGGTGGCCGGAGCTTCATGGAAACAATTGTCGATCGTCATCCCGCTCATCACGACCGGGCTCGCTATTGCCGCATGGTATTCACGGCAGCTGACGATCCTTAGTTTGAGTGAAGACGTCGCGGTTGGCGTTGGACAAAAAACAACGACCGTCAAAACATGGCTGTTTTTCGCTGTGTTTTTATTAACAGGAGCGTCGGTCGCCATCGCCGGCAATATCACCTTTATCGGCTTAATGGTTCCTCACCTCGTGAGGGCAATAGCCGGCGCCGACTACCGGTTTGTCATCCCGCTGTCAGCGACTGTCGGCGCCAGCGCCATGGTGCTGGCCGACACGGCGGCGCGCACGGTCAATGCCCCGTTTGAAACGCCGGTGGCCGCCATCATCGCCGTCATCGGCTTGCCGTTTTTCCTCTTCGTCGTGCGGAAACAAGGGAGGGGCTTTTCATGAGAAAAAAAAGTTTTTCGCTCTTTGCCGTGCTTGCGTTGCTCATTGCCGCAACAGCGGCCGTCGCCTTAAGCACCGGCGATGCGCCGCTCTCATATAACCGCATCGTCCCGACACTATTGGACTACGGTTCGATGGAAGAGGAATTCATTTTGTTTTCCCTTCGCCTGCCGCGCCTTTTCATCACCTTGTTGGCCGGCATGGCGCTCGCCTTATCCGGGGCCGTATTGCAAGGCCTCACGCGCAATGACCTCGCCGACCCGGGCGTGCTTGGGATCAACGCCGGCGCAGGCGCGGGCATCGCCTTGTTCTTTTTGTTTTTTCCGATTGAGGCCGGAACATTTCTTTACGCCTTGCCGCTCGTTGCCTTCACCGGGGCGATTCTGACAGCAGTTGCCATCTATGCCGTCTCCTACAAGAAAACAACCGGGCTGCAGCCGGTGCCGTTTATCTTAACCGGCGTCGGCATGTCGATGGCGCTATCTGGGCTGATGATCGTCCTCATTTCCGCCGCCGACCGGACAAAAGTCGATTTTATCGCCCGCTGGCTTTCCGGCAACATTTGGGGCGATGATTGGCCGTTTATTTGGGCCGTGCTGCCGTGGTTGGCTGCGGGCACACTGGTGGCGCTATATCGGGCGAAGCATCTCAATATTTTGCACTTAGGCGACCCTGTTTCGATCGGGGTCGGCGTCCACGTCCGCCGCGAGCGGCTCGTGCTTATGACAACAGCTATTGCTGTCGCGGCCGCCGCCGTCTCTGTAACCGGGGGCATCTCCTTTATCGGCTTAATGGCGCCGCATATCGCCAAGTCGATCGTTGGCCCACGCCATGAGCGGGTCATTCCGGCCTCCATGCTCATTGGCGGCTGGCTGCTGCTTGCAGCTGACACGATCGGGCGCAACGTTCTCGCCGAGCCGCTTCCCGCCGGCGTCATCGTCTCCTTGATCGGCGCGCCGTATTTCATTTACTTGTTGTTAAAGCGTTGACATCCGCTGCCCGTTATGAGAACGGGTTCGAGCGATGACACCAGCCAAACAAAGACGCCGGTTCATAAAACCCGGCGTCTTTTCCAAAAGCGGACAACCGCAACCACAATGACAATCGCGATGATGATATAGACAACATCAGCGTACGCGCCAATCACATCGGATACTTTTCCCCACGACTGGCCGAGCGCCGCGCCGACGGAGATTAAAATCGCATTCCAAATGAGCGTCCCCAATACCGACAGCCAGACAAACAGCCCGATATTCATCTTCGCCATGCCCGCTGGAATGGAAATCAAGCTGCGTACAAGCGGAATCATGCGTCCGAAAAAAACGGCCCACACCCCGTAGCGATGAAACGTCCGGTTCGCCTTGGCAATATCTTCCGGCTTCACCCGTAGCCATCCGCCCCAGCGGTCAACGATCCGCTCAAGCCGCTCAACGGACAACAGCCGGCCGATCCCATACAGCACGATCGCCCCAACGATCGATCCCGCTGTCGCTGCCACAATGACGCCTGGCACCGTCAAAGACGTGTACGTCGTCATGAACCCGCCAAACGGCAAAATGACTTCCGACGGAATCGGCGGGAAAATATTTTCAAGCGCGATCATCAAAAAAATACCGATATATCCGAATTGCTCCATAAAATCAGTGATCCAAGCCTGCACGCGTTCTTCCTCCATTCACTCGTCCTTCGCTTATGTAGGATGTTTATGCAGCGTCAATGCAATCCTTTCCCTATCTTAACAGAAAACCGCCATTCCCCGCAAAACAAAAAGGCGCCCGAGTCAGTCAAGACTTTGTGGAGAACATTTTTTCGGTTCACTACGGGCGTTGTCAATCACTAGTTAGCGAACCATTTTCAGGAATTGATATCGTAAGCGCTTTCGGACTCTCATCCCTCATCTTGAAGTGATGATATTGTATTCCATTTTTTTACACCCAACCAAAATCCCGAAGCGCCGACAACGCTTGATGGATCGGCGTCCCGGATGACCGCTGCAGACACGGTAGATTCTGACGCACCACATCTGCCCACAACCGTCCTGCCTTCCGTTTGGCCTGTTCAACCCGCTTGGACTTCGTCGAGGCCGAGGCTGCCGTTCGGGTCTCTTCTTCCTCCACCAACTGCCCATTTCTCCGCCAAATCCCGTCGATTCGGGCTGCCATCGCCCTCAGAAACGCCCGAAGCCCTTGGTCTTTCCAGCTGCGGCGGGATTTCACCCGATGCGCAAACCGGCTCATCACGCTCTCGGCGTGGCCCATCGGACGCATGCCGGTCGTCTCCACCCCTTGCTCCGACAGCCACTCCCGATAGTCCCGGATGCATCCCGGCATCGACTCGATCCGACGGATCA